>NZ_CP108423.1:3957916-4302500 GCF_035917235.1 Streptomyces sp. NBC_01294 | reverse complement strand
TTGCTGATCCGCAGACCCGTGCCACCGCTGTCCGCTATGCCGATCCGTCCCCGGAGCTGGCCGCTGACCCGGATTCCGGCGTTCGCGAGGCCGTGGCCACCCATCCAGACCTGTCCGCCGAGCTGCGGGGAGTGCTGGCACAGGACCCGGACCCCTTCGTCCGTAGCGCGATCGCCGCGCGTCCGGACACTCCCCCAACGCTGCGTGACAGCATCGTGGCCACCTTGGCGACTGACGATCCGATGACCAACTGGTTTCTGTCCTTCCGTCGAAACCCCCACACATGCCCTCCCCCCACACAGGCTCCACCCAAGCTCACGCGAGAACAGGCAGAAGACCTCCTCGCCCGTGCCGGCCTGTAGGCGGTCGGTTCTCCGGTTCAGGCAGCCTGTCTGAACCAGATCGATCGATTCTGGTGCGCGTGTTCGGCCCGGATTCCGGGACTACGCCTGATGCAGCGGGTCACGAGCGTGCCGACGGCCCAGGTGACCTTTCGCCGAACGATTCGTTCCGAGCACTCCAGGCCCTCACGTGCACCGCCCCGAGCAATGCATGGCGCTCGACCGACGGTCCGACCCGGCGATCCACCGCGCCCCGCAGACGCCGCACTCCACAACGACGGCCGCATCCACCTGCTCTCGCGCATTGCCCGACATACCCGTCGGCGATACGAGAGGATGCAGGTCAGCCCCGCACAAGAGAGCGAGCGAGACCAGCAGTGACTGAACCAGCCCCCGTGGACCTGATCGATTTGGGAGACGCGGACGGCAACCGCTGCGTCGTCCGCGTGACCGGCCGCTATCAGCCCGGAGTGCTGACAGGCCACGACACTCTGCAAGCCGATGTCCTGGTCTCCGCGAGCTTTGCCGATGCCAGGCTTGAGCTCTACATACTCCCGCAGGACCTCGACACCTGGCAGCACGACCTGACCCGGCTCGCACCGGGCAAAGGCGCAACCATCGGTGGCGACCGCGGGCTGAGTCTCGGCTTCTTCATGCACGAGGACCGGACGTTGTCGTTGATGGTCCAGGACCCCGACCGCATGAGCCTCGCAATGGGAATCGCGCCACAGGAGACGTGGATCCAGGACCACCGCCAGCGACTTGAGCAGGTTCGAGAGACCTGGCCCAGCGAAGTCGTGGAAACAGGTCCCATGACCTTCGAGTGGAACCCCAACCGCAGGGGCTAAGCCACGGCGCATGCCCCCACGCCAGCCAACCCGACTGAGCTTGTCGTTCAACATCCGCTTCGAACAGGCAGGCCTGATCATCGCCCGTCCGCGAGGCCTGTCTCGGAAAGGCCTACCTCGTGTTCGCCCCGCGGCGCGAGGCCAGTGCATCGGCACCGATGTCGGTCCCCTCGGGCATGATCAGCTCCGATCAGATGCGGCGGTGGGGTGGTGTGACGTGGACGAGTGGCGGACCGATCCGACCTTTGTGATGTGCGAGGCGTTGGTGGACGGGGCGGAACTGTCCTCATTCGTGGGCGGGCCGTACGACGTGCGGGCCGTGGTGGCAGGCATTCGGCCCGAGGCCAGGGACGGATTCCTGCTCGACGAAGTCCCCTGGGAGCACTTCCCACAGGGGAATCGTGTCAGGGAGGCCGTTCACCTGCTGCACACCGGCGACTCGCCTCGCGTCGCCGGAACGGGCGTTGTGGGCGGCATGTGTGCCAACGACATGCGTGCCGCCGCCGTGCTCGCCGTACCGTTCCTGATCCGGATCGCCGCCGACACCCGCCACCCCTACCGTGCCGACGCGCTCGCCGAAGTCTCCTCCCCGGCCCGCGCCCGCTACTTCGGCGTCGCCTCCCGCGACGAACTGCTGCTCCATCGCGGCAACACCCAGTACGACGACCTCTGCGACGACTACGACGACTACGGCGTCGAGGTGACCGGCTACCCGGCGGGCTGGTCGGTCGCCGCCGCCCGGGCCGCGATCACCGCCGACACCGCCCTCCTGCAGCCACTTCTCGGCGACCCCGACCCCGCGATCCGCATCCACGCCGCCTACGCACTGGCCACCGCCAGCGACTCCGACCGTGCGGTCCGTGCCGCCTTCCGCGCCCGGCTCGCCGCGGAGCAGGACCCGATCGTCCGCGCTGCCCTGGTCCTCGCCACCGCCGAAGCCACCCGCACCCACCCCCACCCGCCGACCACCACGTGGATGCAAGAACGGTGGCGCGACCGGACACAGGCGCCCGAGGTCCGGCTGGCCGCCGCGATCGGCTGGCTCTGCCTCACCAACGAACCCGCCCCCGACGACCTGCGCGCCACCGTCGACGACCTCACCACCGACGAACGCGCCCACACCATGCACGACCTGCCCTGGATGGCTTTCGCCGGCGGATCCGGCGAGACGGGACTGCAGCGCTGCGTCCGAAAGATGCTCCACCCCGAACAGCCCGAACCGGTGGGGTACGACGACCCGTGGGCCCTGCGCCACTAACGCAGGAGCAGGGCACCAGCGCGCCGCGGCCCGCTGCCCGCGACGCGCGGTCAAGGCCGGCGCCCGCATGCTCCAGTCCCCACCGCGTCCTCCCCGGGCCAGGATCACGCTCAATGCACGCAGCGCTCTGCCCACTGGAGCTTGGCTTCTTGCCTCACGTCCGGGTTCCAACAATGCGGAGTCTTGGAACAGGGCGTGCAGTGCGAGCCGTGCGCGGAACTGTCGCGCTTCCGAGGTGTCTTCTACGGACGCGGTGCTGTGCACCGACGGGCCGGTGAAGCCCCTGGCGGACCTGGCGCCGGCGCCCGAGCACTGGCCGGCTCCGTTCGGACCGAGTGAGGCGGCGCCCCCGCCGAGGTGGACCGCTGCCGGCGGGCATTCCTCCGCGGCTTCGACCGGGAGCACGCCTTCCTCCTGCTCGAGCAGATCTTCGGCTGGGCCCGCCCGCGCCTGGTGAACGCCGCCCACACCCGGCTCCGCCTCGCCCGCCCGCGTCCGGATTGGCTTCTCAGACCGCGGCCTGCTGCTCCTGGCCGTCCGTGTCGTCTCCTGCTCAGGTGTCGTACTCGCCGTCCCAGGGCGCGTAGAAGCCCAGGCCGTCGGGGTAGAACTCGGCCCACACACGGTCGGCTTCCTCCTCGTGCTCCTCTTCGTCTTCCTCCAGGACCAGGCCGAACAGGGCGCCCTCGAACCGAATGGCGAAGGGTGCGATCGCGATGTCCTGGTACTGCCGCTCCGGAAGGGCGTCCAGCCACTCGGCAAGCAGCCGGCGTGCGGCAGCAATCGCCTTCCCTTCGCCGTCCGCCGTCGTGCCGGTGAACCGGATGCGCGAATCCAGGTGCCGGCCCGCGCCCTCGAAGTGATGGAGCACCGCGCACCAACGCTTCTGGGACTGCCAGTCGTCGCCGCTCCAGCCCTCGGGGAAGGCCGCAGTGACCGAGGCGAAGAACTGGCCGCCCTGCCAGCGCCCGATGGTGCGCGTGCGGTAATCAGGCTCATGTCTGATCGGGATGACGTCGGGAACACCCATAGGCGAACGGTAGGCCCGGCCTGTGACAACGAGCGGTGACAGCCCGGTCTGCCGGCCGGCCGATGCGAGCTCGAGCGCGGTCTCGTCTCAGAGATTGACGCGCTTGAGGTAGACCCGGCGGCGGTGCGGGATGGTCTGGTACCAGACCATCAGGTGCTCGTCCTCGTACGTACGCAGCCGCATCGGGTGGGGATCCTCGTAGAGGCTGCCGTCCTTGGGGTCGATGGCCATCGACGCCAAGTCGACCAGGCCGTCCATGACGGAGCCGACCAGGTCCTGGTGCTCCGCGGGCATGTCGCCGAGGACCCACAGCCGACTGGGATCGCACTCCCACGCCCAGCCGCCGTCGTTCTCCACGCCCTCGCCCCGCAGCGTCACTGACCGATCTCGCGCTGAGCCTCGGCAAGGATGCGGCTGCTGGTCTCCATGGCGGCCCGGAACTGTTCCTCCGTGGCGTCCGGATCTCCCGCGACGCGTTCCGCCTCCTGCAATGCCGCCGATCGCGCCGGCCACCGGTGGATGGCCACGTGCGTGGCCCACTTGATGAGGAAGAACCGCAGCGGGTTGATGGCACCGGTCTCCGCGGCACGGTCGAAGGCCTCGTTGCATTCCTTGTCGAGCACGGCCAGGTTGGCCATGTCGATCCGGCGCACGGCGTCCCGCAGTGCTTCCCGTGTCATCGCCGGCTGAGGGATGAGCGGCCCGCCGGCTTCCCACTGCTGTGCAGTCATCGTGTCCTCCAGAGGAACGCTGGCCAGGATACCCAGCCGAGCCCGACGACTTGCCGGTGAACGCAGAAAAGCCCCGCACCGGACCCCGAAGGGTCTGGTGCGGGGCTTCCCGCAATGATTGTTCGGCGGCGTCCTACTCTCCCACAGGGTCCCCCCTGCAGTACCATCGGCGCTGAAAGGCTTAGCTTCCGGGTTCGGAATGTAACCGGGCGTTTCCCTAACGCTATGACCACCGAAACACTATGAAATTTGAACGCTGGTGTTTTCACAGCTGTTCGTTATTTCAGAACTAACACAGTGGACGCGAGCAACTGAGGACAAGCCCTCGGCCTATTAGTACCAGTCAGCTTCACCCGTTACCGGGCTTCCACATCTGGCCTATCAACCCAGTCGTCTACTGGGAGCCTTACCCTCTCAAGGAGGTGGGAATACTCATCTTGAAGCAGGCTTCCCGCTTAGATGCTTTCAGCGGTTATCCCTCCCGAACGTAGCCAACCAGCCATGCCCTTGGCAGGACAACTGGCACACCAGAGGTTCGTCCGTCCCGGTCCTCTCGTACTAGGGACAGCCCTTCTCAATATTCCTACGCGCACAGCGGATAGGGACCGAACTGTCTCACGACGTTCTAAACCCAGCTCGCGTACCGCTTTAATGGGCGAACAGCCCAACCCTTGGGACCGACTCCAGCCCCAGGATGCGACGAGCCGACATCGAGGTGCCAAACCATCCCGTCGATATGGACTCTTGGGGAAGATCAGCCTGTTATCCCCGGGGTACCTTTTATCCGTTGAGCGACGGCGCTTCCACAAGCCACCGCCGGATCACTAGTCCCGACTTTCGTCCCTGCTCGACCCGTCGGTCTCACAGTCAAGCTCCCTTGTGCACTTACA
Source organism: Streptomyces sp. NBC_01294 (assembly GCF_035917235.1). Taxonomy (NCBI): domain Bacteria; kingdom Bacillati; phylum Actinomycetota; class Actinomycetes; order Kitasatosporales; family Streptomycetaceae; genus Streptomyces; species Streptomyces sp. NBC_01294. Next base: position 4,297,402 of record NZ_CP108423.1, on the reverse strand, counting down.
CTCAACACCTGATTGCCAACCAGGCTGAGGGAACCTTTGGGCGCCTCCGTTACTCTTTGGGAGGCAACCGCCCCAGTTAAACTACCCATCAGACACTGTCCCTGATCCGGATCACGGACCGAGGTTAGACATCCAGCACGACCAGAGTGGTATTTCAACGACGACTCCACCCCAACTGGCGTTGGGGTTTCAAAGTCTCCCACCTATCCTACACAAGCCGAACCGAACACCAATATCAAACTATAGTAAAGGTCCCGGGGTCTTTCCGTCCTGCTGCGCGAAACGAGCATCTTTACTCGTAGTGCAATTTCACCGGGCCTATGGTTGAGACAGTCGAGAAGTCGTTACGCCATTCGTGCAGGTCGGAACTTACCCGACAAGGAATTTCGCTACCTTAGGATGGTTATAGTTACCACCGCCGTTTACTGGCGCTTAAGTTCTCAGCTTCGCACGCCCGAAAGCGCACTAACCGGTCCCCTTAACGTTCCAGCACCGGGCAGGCGTCAGTCCGTATACATCGCCTTACGGCTTCGCACGGACCTGTGTTTTTAGTAAACAGTCGCTTCTCGCTGGTCTCTGCGGCCACCCCCAGCTCACGGAGTAAATCCGATCACCAGTGATGGCCCCCCTTCTCCCGAAGTTACGGGGGCATTTTGCCGAGTTCCTTAACCATAGTTCACCCGAACGCCTCGGTATTCTCTACCTGACCACCTGAGTCGGTTTAGGGTACGGGCCGCCATGAAACTCGCTAGAGGCTTTTCTCGACAGCATAGGATCATCCACTTCACCACAATCGGCTCGGCATCAGGTCTCAGCCTTATATGAGGGACGGATTTGCCTACCCCTCGGCCTACACCCTTACCCCGGGACAACCACCGCCCGGGCTGGACTACCTTCCTGCGTCACCCCATCGCTTACCTACTACCACCTTGGATCGGCGGCTCCACCACTTTCCCTTGCCCGAAGGCTCCGGAACGGCTTCACGGCCTTAGCATTAGAGGATTCGATATTGGGCGTTTCAAAGCGGGTACCGGAATATCAACCGGTTGTCCATCGACTACGCCTGTCGGCCTCGCCTTAGGTCCCGACTTACCCTGGGCAGATCAGCTTGACCCAGGAACCCTTAGTCAATCGGCGCACACGTTTCTCACGTGTGTATCGCTACTCATGCCTGCATTCTCACTCGTGAACCGTCCACAACTAGCTTCCGCTGCTGCTTCACCCGGCACACGACGCTCCCCTACCCATCACAGCGGGCGTTGGCCCTATTGCTGCAATGACACGACTTCGGCGGTACGCTTGAGCCCCGCTACATTGTCGGCGCGGAATCACTTGACCAGTGAGCTATTACGCACTCTTTCAAGGGTGGCTGCTTCTAAGCCAACCTCCTGGTTGTCTCTGCGACTCCACATCCTTTCCCACTTAGCGTACGCTTAGGGGCCTTAGTCGATGCTCTGGGCTGTTTCCCTCTCGACCATGGAGCTTATCCCCCACAGTCTCACTGCCACGCTCTCACTTACCGGCATTCGGAGTTTGGCTAAGGTCAGTAACCCGGTAGGGCCCATCGCCTATCCAGTGCTCTACCTCCGGCAAGAAACACGTGACGCTGCACCTAAATGCATTTCGGGGAGAACCAGCTATCACGGAGTTTGATTGGCCTTTCACCCCTAACCACAGGTCATCCCCCAGGTTTTCAACCCTGGTGGGTTCGGTCCTCCACGAAGTCTTACCTCCGCTTCAACCTGCCCATGGCTAGATCACTCCGCTTCGGGTCTAGAGCGTGCAACTCAATCGCCCTATTCGGACTCGCTTTCGCTACGGCTTCCCCACACGGGTTAACCTCGCTACACACCGCTAACTCGCAGGCTCATTCTTCAAAAGGCACGCAGTCACGACCGTTGTTCCGAAGAACAACGGCGACGCTCCCACGGCTTGTAGGCACACGGTTTCAGGTACTATTTCACTCCGCTCCCGCGGTACTTTTCACCATTCCCTCACGGTACTATCCGCTATCGGTCACCAGGGAATATTTAGGCTTAGCGGGTGGTCCCGCCAGATTCACACGGGATTTCTCGGGCCCCGTGCTACTTGGGAGATTCTTAAGCAAGCCGCTGATGTTTCGTCTACGGGGGTCTTACCCTCTACGCCGGACCTTTCGCATGTCCTTCGACTACATCAACGGTTTCTGACTCGCCGACCGGCCGGCAGACCGATCAAAAGAATTCCCACAACCCCGCATGCGCAACCCCTGCCGGGTATCACACGCATACGGTTTGGCCTCATCCGGTTTCGCTCGCCACTACTCCCGGAATCACGGTTGTTTTCTCTTCCTGCGGGTACTGAGATGTTTCACTTCCCCGCGTTCCCTCCACACTGCCTATGTGTTCAGCAGTGGGTGACAGCCCATGACGACTGCCGGGTTTCCCCATTCGGACACCCCCGGATCAAAGCTCAGTTGGCAGCTCCCCGGGGCCTATCGCGGCCTCTCACGTCCTTCATCGGTTCCTGGTGCCAAGGCATCCACCGTGCGCCCTTAAAAACTTGGCCACAGATGCTCGCGTCCACTGTGTAGTTCTCAAACAACGACCAGCCACCCGTCACACACTCCCTCAGGAATGCTTCACCGGGGCCGGCACTGAAGACATGACCTTACGGCCGTACCTTCAGGACCCAACAACGTGCCAAGCATCCCCGATCGTCCGTCTCCTCTTTCCACGCCGAAGCAGTACTCGAGAACCATCAGACCGAAGATGCCAACTAATCAACGTTCCACCCTGAGCTGACCGTGCAGAACGTTTGTCTGCAATCGGTACTGTGCTCCTTAGAAAGGAGGTGATCCAGCCGCACCTTCCGGTACGGCTACCTTGTTACGACTTCGTCCCAATCGCCAGTCCCACCTTCGACAGCTCCCTCCCTTACGGGTTGGGCCACCGGCTTCGGGTGTTACCGACTTTCGTGACGTGACGGGCGGTGTGTACAAGGCCCGGGAACGTATTCACCGCAGCAATGCTGATCTGCGATTACTAGCAACTCCGACTTCATGGGGTCGAGTTGCAGACCCCAATCCGAACTGAGACCGGCTTTTTGAGATTCGCTCCACCTCACGGTATCGCAGCTCATTGTACCGGCCATTGTAGCACGTGTGCAGCCCAAGACATAAGGGGCATGATGACTTGACGTCGTCCCCACCTTCCTCCGAGTTGACCCCGGCGGTCTCCTGTGAGTCCCCATCACCCCGAAGGGCATGCTGGCAACACAGGACAAGGGTTGCGCTCGTTGCGGGACTTAACCCAACATCTCACGACACGAGCTGACGACAGCCATGCACCACCTGTATACCGACCACAAGGGGGGCACTATCTCTAATGCTTTCCGGTATATGTCAAGCCTTGGTAAGGTTCTTCGCGTTGCGTCGAATTAAGCCACATGCTCCGCTGCTTGTGCGGGCCCCCGTCAATTCCTTTGAGTTTTAGCCTTGCGGCCGTACTCCCCAGGCGGGGAACTTAATGCGTTAGCTGCGGCACCGACGACGTGGAATGTCGCCAACACCTAGTTCCCAACGTTTACGGCGTGGACTACCAGGGTATCTAATCCTGTTCGCTCCCCACGCTTTCGCTCCTCAGCGTCAGTAATGGCCCAGAGATCCGCCTTCGCCACCGGTGTTCCTCCTGATATCTGCGCATTTCACCGCTACACCAGGAATTCCGATCTCCCCTACCACACTCTAGCTAGCCCGTATCGAATGCAGACCCGAGGTTAAGCCTCGGGCTTTCACATCCGACGTGACAAGCCGCCTACGAGCTCTTTACGCCCAATAATTCCGGACAACGCTTGCGCCCTACGTATTACCGCGGCTGCTGGCACGTAGTTAGCCGGCGCTTCTTCTGCAGGTACCGTCACTTTCGCTTCTTCCCTGCTGAAAGAGGTTTACAACCCGAAGGCCGTCATCCCTCACGCGGCGTCGCTGCATCAGGCTTTCGCCCATTGTGCAATATTCCCCACTGCTGCCTCCCGTAGGAGTCTGGGCCGTGTCTCAGTCCCAGTGTGGCCGGTCGCCCTCTCAGGCCGGCTACCCGTCGTCGCCTTGGTGGGCCATTACCCCACCAACAAGCTGATAGGCCGCGGGCTCATCCTTCACCGCCGGAGCTTTCAACCCCTACCCATGCGGGCAGGAGTGGTATCCGGTATTAGACCCCGTTTCCAGGGCTTGTCCCAGAGTGAAGGGCAGATTGCCCACGTGTTACTCACCCGTTCGCCACTAATCCACCCCGAAGGGCTTCATCGTTCGACTTGCATGTGTTAAGCACGCCGCCAGCGTTCGTCCTGAGCCAGGATCAAACTCTCCATGAATGTTTACCCGTAATCGGGTGCACACATCACTTAGAGCGGGCACGTCAGGTCGGAATAAGACCGACGCGCCACAACGTCCTCGCTGTGTAATTGCCTGCGAGCATCATCCGAAGACGACCCCGCAGGTCTTTTTCAAAGGAACCTCATCCACCGAAATGGACGGGGTATCAACTTTTGGCGTTGATTTTTGGCACGCTGTTGAGTTCTCAAGGAACGGACGCTTCCTTTGTACTCACCCTCTCGGGCTTTCCTCCGGGCTTTCGTTCTGTTCTTGCGTTTCCGACTCTATCAGACTCTTTCGGGCCTGACCCCCAGTCAGCGGGGCTTGTCTTCCGGGCTGTTGGGCCCTTCCGACTCCCGAACTCTAGTGGATTTCCCCGGCGATTCATAATCGGCCTTCGGAAATGAATTCGGGCACGCCGAATTCGTTCCCAGTGGGAGATCGTGCTGAGTTGGGTGCCGCAACGAGGCGGCGGGAGTTGTTGTCGCCAAAACCTTCCGGCTCTGGGGCAACTCGAAGAACCTTACGGACCCGCGGGGTTCGTGTCAACCCCGGTGGTCAGCTGGGTGACTGGAGGTCCTCCACGCGGTCCAGCAGCCGGGTGAGCATGTCGCCCAGCACCCCGCGCTCGGCCGTGGAGAGGTCCTGGAGGAGGTCCTCCTCGAAGACCGTGGCCGCGCGCATCGCGTCCAGCCACTTGCTGCGGCCCTCGTCGGTGAGCTCCACGATCACGCGGACCCGGTTGGACTCGTCCCGTTCGCGGGTGACCAGTCCTTCCGCCGTCATGCGGTCGATCCGGTGGGTCATCGCCGCCGGCGTGAGGCCCAGCTGCTTCGCCAGTTCGCTCGGGCCCATCCGGTAGGGGGAGCCCGAGATGACCAGCGCCTTGAGGACTTCCCACTCCGCGTTGCTGATGCCCAGGGCCGCGGTCTGGCGTCCGTACGCGACGTTCATCCGGCGGTTCAGCCGGCTCAGTGCCGACACGACCTTCTCGACCTGGGGGTCGAGGTCCTGGAACTCGCGCTGATAGACGGCGATCTGCTCATCGAGGCTCGGCTCGTGGACGGGCGTAGTGCCGTCGGGGGTGTCACCCATGGGTCGAAGTATCGCACGAACCCGTTGGCGTCTAACTCCTTCGATGTGTAGAGTTAAGCATCGAAGTTTAGGTATGAAGTACTGAAGTCTTCAGTCTTCGGCTCTCAAAGGCAGGTGAGAAGTGACCAAGGTGATGGGCGCTGCGATGCAGCGGATCCAGGCCGGGAACGCACTGACGGCGTTCGGCATCGGCTTCACGGTTCCGTTCCTCTACATCTACGTGGCGCAGGTGCGAGATCTGGGCTCCATGGCCGCCACGAGCGCGTTCGTGGCGTTCGCCCTGGGCGCTCTCGTCGCGCTGCCCTTCACCGGTCGGGTCATCGACCGCCGCGGTCCGGTGCCCGTGGTCATGGGTGCGGCCGTCGCCGCCTCGGTGGGTGCGCTCGCGCTCGGGCTGTCCACCGGCATCGTGCCGATCCTGATGTCCGCCCTGGCGCTCGGCGCCGGGCAGGCCGTGATGCAGCCGGCCCTGGCCACGATGATCGTGTGGTGCTCCACGCCGTCCACCCGGACCCGTGCCTTCGCCCTGCAGTTCTTCATGCAGAACCTGGGTCTGGGCATCGGCGGTCTCATCGGCGGCCAGATCGTCGACGAGAACCGGCCCGGCAGCTTCACCCTGCTGTTCGGCATCGAGGCCGTGATGTTCCTGGTGCTGGCCGGCGTCATCGCCACCGTGCGTCTGCCGCAGGGTCAGGGCTTCAAGGACGCCCGGCCCAAGGACACGACGCAGGCCGCGGGCGGGGGCTGGAAGCGGCTGCTCCGGCACAAGGCCATGGTGCAGCTGTGCGTGCTGGGCTTCGTGGTGTTCTTCGCCTGCTACGGACAGTTCGAGTCGGGTCTGGCCGCCTTCGGTACCGAGGCCGCCGGGATCTCCCCCTCCACCCTCGGTTTCGCGCTCGCCGCCAACACCGGTGCGATCGTCATCGCGCAGTTCGTCGTGCTCCGGCTGGTCGAGAAGCGCCGCCGGTCCCGGGTGATCGCGCTCGTCGGGCTGATCTGGACCGGGGCGTGGATCATCGCCGGCTTCTCGGGTCTGGGGCACGGCAGCGCCCTGATGGCCGCCGCCGCGTTCATCACCACGTACGCGCTCTTCGGCATCGGCGAGGCCATGCTGTCGCCGACCCTGGCACCGCTCGTGGCCGACCTGGCGCCCGAGGGCTCGGTGGGCCAGTACAACTCGGCCTTCGCGCTGGTCAAGCAGATGGCGCTGGCGCTGGGGCCGCTCGGGGTGCCGCTCGGTGCGGGCGTTCCGATGCTCTACATCGGTGTCTTCGTGCTCGTGTCGCTGGGGATCGCCGGCCTGGCGCTGCGGCTCGGCAGGCGGCTGAGCCCGGCGCAGGACAACCCGTGGCTGGCCAGCCGGATCGTGGCGCAGGGCGGTCCGGGTGTGGCGGTCAAGGCTGCCGCCGCGGAGCCCGTGCACGCGTAGGAGCGTAGGGACGTACGTGTACGAGTGAGCAGCTGTACGGAAGGCCCCGGTCCTGGTGGACCGGGGCCTTCCGGCTGTTCGGCTACTTGGCCGGCTGCTTGTCCGGCAGGGCGAACTCGCACCAGACGGCCTTGCCGCCGCCCGGGGTGCGGCGGGAGCCCCAGGAGGAGGCGATGGTGGCGATGATCGAGATGCCGCGGCCGGTCTCGTCGCCCGGTTCGGCGCGGCGGCGGCGCGGGAGGTGGTCGTCCCCGTCGGTGACCTCGATGATCAGCCGGCGGTCGGTGCGGCGCAGCCGCAGGCGCATGGGCGGGGTGCCGTGCTGGAGGGAGTTCGCGACGAGCTCGCTGGCGGCCAGCACGCCGAGGTCGCACAGCTCGACCGGGAACCGCCAGGAGGCGAGGACGCCCTGGGCGAAGGCGCGGGCGCGCGGGGCCGCCTCGATGCCGCCGAGGAGTTCCAGGGCGGCGTTGTGGAAGAGCTCGGCGTCCGCTCCGGTGCGGGCGGGCTGCTGGAGGACCATCACGGCGACGTCGTCGTCGTGGTCCGCGTCCACGCCGAGGGCGCGCATGAGGCGGTCGCAGATGACCGCCGGGGTGCCCTGGGCGCCGGAGAGGGCGCGTTCCAGGGCGGCGACGCCCTCGTCGATGTCCTCGCCGCGGCGTTCGACCAGGCCGTCGGTGTAGAGGACGGCGGTGGAGCCGGGGCCCAGCGCGATGGTGCCCGAGGTGTGCAGCCAGCCGCCGGTGCCCAGCGGTGGGCCGGTGGGGTCGGCGGCTCTGCGGACGGTGCCGTCCTCGTCGCGGACGAGGATCGGGAGGTGGCCGGCGGAGGCGTACACGAGCAGGCCCTCGTTGGGGTCGTGGACGGCGTACACGCAGGTGGCGATCTGGCTGGCGTCGATCTCGGCGGCGAGGCCGTCGAGGAGCTGGAGCACCTCGTGCGGGGGCAGGTCGAGGCGTGCGTAGGCGCGGACGGCGGTGCGCAGCTGGCCCATGACGGCGGCGGCGCGGACTCCGCGGCCCATGACGTCGCCGATGACGAGGGCGGTGCGGCCGGCGCCGAGGGTGATGACGTCGTACCAGTCGCCGCCGACGGCGGCCTCGGTGCCGCCGGGCTGGTAGGTGGCGGCGATGCGCAGGTCGTCGGGCTGTTCCAGTTCCTGCGGGAGCAGGGAGCGCTGGAGGGTGACGGCGGCCTCGCGCTGGCGGCGCTCGCTGGCGCGGAGCCGCTCGACGGCCTCGGCGTGGTCGGTGACGTCGGCGAGGTGGATGAGGACGCCGGAGTGGTGGGCCTCCGCTTCGCTCCCGGATCCGGATCCGGTTTCGGCCTCGGTCCCGGTCCCGGTCCCGGTTCCAGTCTCGGTGCCGGTTCCGTTTTCGGTCTTGGGGAACTCGACCGGGGTGCAGGTGACGGTGTACGAGCTGCCGCCGCCCGGTGCGGTGCGGTTCTTGGCCGTACGGGACGTGCCGCTGCGCTGGACCTGGTCGAGGAGCGGGAGGAGGCCGAGCTCGCCCAGTTCGGGCAGGGCCTCGTGGGCGGGTGCGCCGGGGATGCGGGCGCCGAAGCCGGCGGTGTAGGCGTCGTTGACGTAGGCGACGCGGTGGTCGGGGCCGTGGACGAGGGCGACCAGGGCCGGGAGCCGGCCGAGGACCTCGCGTACGGAGAGCTCGTCGAGGGAGGGCACGGCGGCGAGGACGTCCGGCCGCTGGGCCGGGGTCGTGCCCGTCCCCGTGCCGGAGACCGTGGGGTCGGCGGGCCTCCCGTCGGCGGGCGAGGACCGCTCGGCACCGGGGTCGGCGCGGCCGCCGCGGGCTGCCGGGACCGCGCCTTCACCCCGCTTGGCCTGGGCGGCGGCATGTTCGGTCCGGGCGGCGGCGCGGCGCTGCGTTCCGGGAAACCGGGCGCTCCAGCGCGTGAAGTTCACTGCGTTCAAGCCTCGTGGTGTCGCGAGTGGTCGCTGTGTCGCTCGTGGGCGGTCGCTGACTGGACGATGTCACTCTGTGCAGGTGTGAGCCCACCTATGGTCACACGTCCAGTGTGGCCGACCGCACTGACAACGTCAGCCCTGGCTGTTCTGCGGGGGGTTGGGGGCGGAGGGTGGGGAGGGGTGCTTCGGGCCGCCACCGACGGCCCGTTCGAATTCTGCCCTGGGGTGTTCGAGGGAACCCAGGGAGACGATCTCGCGCTTGAAGAGGCCGGAGAGGGTCCATTCGGAGAGGACCCGCATCTTGCGGTTGAAGCTGGGGACGCGGCTGAGGTGGTAGGCGCGGTGCATGAACCAGGCCGGGTAGGCCTTGAGCTTGCGGCCGTAGATGTGGGCGACGCCCTTGTGGAAGCCGAGGGAGGCGACCGAGCCGGCGTACTTGTGGGCGTACTCGGTCAGGACCTCGCCGCGCAGGGCGGCGAGGAGGTTGTCGGCGAGGACCTTGGCCTGGCGGACGGCGTGCTGGGCGTTGGGGGCGCATTCGTGCCCCTTCTCGCTCGCGGTGATGTCGGGGACGGATGCGGCGTCGCCGGCGGCCCAGGCGTGCTCGACTCCCTCGACGGTGAGGAAGGAGGTGCAGGCGAGGCGGCCTCGATCGGTCTTGGGCAGGTCGCAGGCGGCCAGGATCGGGTGCGGTTTGACGCCGGCGGTCCACACGACGGTGCGGGTGGGGAAGCGGGCGCCGTCGCTGAGGACGGCGACGCGGTCCTCGCAGGATTCGAGCCGGGTCTCCAGGCGGACGTCGATGTTGCGGCGGCGCAGTTCGCGGACGGTGTAGATGCCCATCTCGGGGCCGACCTCGGGGAGGATCCGGTCACTGGCCTCGACGAGGACCCACTTCATGTCCTCGGGCTTGATGTTGTGGTAGTACCGCGCCGCGTAGCGGGCCATGTCCTCCAGCTCGCCGAGGGCTTCGACGCCCGCGAAGCCGCCGCCGACGAAGACGAAGGTGAGAGCGGCGTCGCGGAGGGCGGGATCGCGGGTGGAGGAGGCGATGTCCATCTGTTCGATGACGTGGTTGCGCAGGCCGATGGCCTCCTCGACGGTCTTGAATCCGATGGCGTAGTCGGCGAGTCCCGGGACGGGGAGGGTGCGGGAGATGGAGCCCGGGGCGAGCACGAGTTCGTCGTACTCCATCTCGAGCGGGCCCGCGCCCTCGTCGGCCGTGGCCAGGGTCTTGACGGTCACGGTCCGTTTGGAGTGGTCGATGCGCTGGGCCTGGCCGATGACGATGCGGCACTTGCCGAGGACGCGGCGCAGCGGGACCACCACGTGGCGCGGGGAGATCGCGCCGGCGGCCGCTTCGGGGAGGAAGGGCTGGTACGTCATGTAGGGCTCGGCGGTGACCACCGTGACCTCGGCTTCGCCGGCTCTCAGCTTTCGCTGGAGCCGGAGCGCCGTATACATGCCGACGTAGCCGCCGCCGACGATGAGGATGCGCGTGCGGGGCGGGGTACCGGGGGCCGTGCCCCGGGAGTTAGCAGCCTTCACCATCCCATGACGCAACGTGGCCGGGAGTTTGTCCACAGGCCCGACAAATTGTGTGACCGGAGGTGGTGCTGGGACGGGGTGGAAGACGACCTCTGGCGGCGGTGGAAGTCCGCAGGTCAGAGGGGGCGGATCGGGAGGTTCCGAGGGCATGTAAGGGAAAAGTGGGGGTGAATGCTCCGATCGGGCGGTGGTCCGTCCGGGGCTGCCTCTTCTGAATTGACTCTGGCTCAACTATGTTCGTAACTCGTCGAGGAGTAGGACCGGGCCCGAGACCGTGGCCCCCTCGACATGAAGGCGGGGAGTGTCTCCGGGGGGAGACAAATGATTACCGGGGGATACATATGAACATTTCCGATTTCCATGGTTCTGCGACCGCACTTTCGGTCGAGAGCAACGGGCGCGCCCTCGCGGGCGGCGCCCCGCACGGCGTAGGTCGGTCCACGCCGCTGCGCGTGGACGCCCAGCGCAACCTGGAGCACGTGCTGCGAGCGGCCCGCGAGGTCTTCGGCGAGCTGGGCTACGGCGCTCCGATGGAGGACGTGGCGCGGCGCGCGCGGGTCGGTGTCGGCACCGTGTACCGGCGGTTCCCGAGCAAGGACGTCCTGGTCCGACGGATAGCCGAGGAGGAGACCGCCCGGCTGACCGAGCAGGCCAGGACCGCACTGGGCCAGGAGGAGGAGCCGTGGCAGGCGCTGTCGCGCTTCCTGCGGACCTCCGTGGCCTCGGGCGCCGGGCGGCTGCTGCCGCCGCAGGTGCTGCGGGTCGGCTCGACCGCCGAGGACGGGGTCGAGGAGGCGGAGGCGGCGCGGGTTCCGCACCAGCGCCAGGCCACGGCTCCCGAGCTGCGGGTCGTGGGCGCGCGCACCGCGGTCGAGGACGAGCCCTCGGACGACGCGGGTGCGGGTGCGCTGCTGGAGGTCGTCGGCCGGCTGGTACACCGCGCCCGGGAGGCCGGCGAGCTGCGTGCCGATGTCACGGTGGCCGATGTGCTGCTGGTGATAGCGACGGCGGCGCCCGCGCTGCCGGACCCGGCGCAGCAGGCGGCGGCCTCGACCCGGCTGCTCGACATCCTGCTCGAAGGGCTGCGGTCCCGGACGGTCTGACCTCGCGTCGAAGGGACCCCTTTCGGCGGCGGCCCGCTCGCACGACCGGTGCACAGTAAGGCGATTCGCCGCATTGTGCCCGGATGAGTGGATGGTGTCGAAAGGGGTTCGACGCGTGTCCGCTGTGTGACACGCTTGATCGGTGTACCGGTTGAGTGTGTCGTGCGGGGGCTTCCGCGATGGGCGTTGACGGGCGGGAAGAGCCACTCGGTGGCGTCGGCAGCGAGGTGGAGGCGGGCAGCCTGCCCGCCCGACAGGTGCCGGCCCAGCGCGAACCGGCGGGGCGGCACGCGCGCCCCTCGGGCTCTTCCGGACCCGGAGGCATCGGGAGCGAGCTGCCGCCGTCCGACGGGGACTTGATCGCCCGGATGCGGGGCGGTGACGACGGTGCGTACGCGGAGCTGTTCCGTCGCCACGCCGATGCCGTACGGCGCTACGCACGGACCTGCTGCCGGGACGGGCACACCGCCGACGACCTGACCGCCGAGGTGTTCGCGCGGACCCTGCAGGCGGTACGGGGCGGGGCCGGGCCGGACCAGTTGGTGCGGGCCTACCTGCTGACCACCGTGCGCAGGGTTGCCGCGGCCTGGGCGAAGACCGCCAGGCGGGAGCACCTCGTCGAGGACTTCGCCCTCTTCGCGGAGCAGGCGGCCACGGGTGCGGAGAGTGGTGGCTCCCCCGGCGGGCTGTCGGGGTTCTCCGGGGACGACACGCTCGAACTGGGCGCGGACGTGCGGGCGATGCACGAGGCCGAGCAGTCGCTGGCCATGCAGGCGTTCCGCAGTCTGCCCGAGCGGTGGCAGGCCGTGCTGTGGCACACCACCGTCGAGGAGGCGTCGCCGAGCGCGATCGCGCCGCTGTTCGGGCTGAGCGCCAACGCGACCGCGGTGCTGGCCAGTCGCGCCCGGGAGGGGCTCAAGCAGGCCTATCTGCAGGCCCACGTGAGTGCGGCGCTGAGCGAGGGCGGCGACTGCGCGCGCTACGCGGACCGGCTCGGCGCCTATGCGCGGGGCGGGCTGCGGATGCGGGCGGAGCGGGGGCTGCGCAAGCACCTGGAGGAGTGCGCGAAGTGCCGGGTGGCCGCCGGGGAGCTCAAGGACGTCAACGCGGGCATTCCCGCGCTGCTCCCGGTCGCGGTCATCGGGTGGTTCGCCGCCGGGTACGCGGCAAAGGCCGCCGGGGTGGTGGCCGGTGGGGCCGTCGCCGCGGGCGGGGCCGGGGTCGCGGCGGCCGCCGCCGGTGGGTCGAGCGCGGGGGCCGGGGCCGCGGGGACAGCAGGGGGCGCCGGGGCTGCGGGGGGCGCAGCCGGAGCGGGGGCCGGTGGGGCGGGAGCCGGGAGTGGGGCCGCCGGGGGCGCGCTGCTTTCCGAAGGGCTCGGGCTGCCCGCCAAGGCCGCCATAGCCGCAGGGATCGCGGTGGCCGCGGCCGCCGGGGTGGTGTTCGCGCTGGCCGGTGACGAGACCGAGCCTCAGGCCCGGGCCAAGCCCGCGCCGAGCGTGGCGGCGCCGGTGGTGCCCGATGCCCCCGCCCCGCCCTCCGCGGAGCCGAGCCCGCCCGGGGCGGAACCGCCGCCCGCGCGGAGCTCCGTACCGCAGCGGCCGGAGCCGACGCCGTCGGCCCCGGCCTCCACCGCTCCCGCATCGCCCTCGCCCTCCCCTTCCCCGACGCCCTCCCCGAGCCGGGAGAAGCCCGCGCCCACGCCGTCCCCGAGCGGGCCCTCGGTGACGCCGAGCCGGCCGCCTGCGAAGCCGCCGCAGGGGTTCCAGCTGGCCCGGCTCGACCACTCGGCCTACGGCGACCACAGCGGTCCGGAGGTGCAGACCTGGCGCAGCAGCTGGGTGTGGCAGCGCTGGGGGCTGCAGGTCGGCGACCGCCGGTTCACCCAGGGGATCACCGTCAACTCGCCTTCCTCGGTGGAGATCGCCCTCAACCGGCAGTGCACCACCTTCTCGGCGCGGGCCGGGGTGGACGGCCTGTCGATGTTCACCGACGGCACGGTGCGGTTCTCCGTGTACGGGGACGGGCAGCGGCTGTGGCAGTCCGCCGCCCTCGGGTACGGGGACCCGCCGGCGTCCGTGCAGGTCTCCCTCGCCGGGCGCAAGATGCTGCGGCTGGTGGTGGAGCGGGCCGGGCGGGGCAGCCTGCCCGCGCTGGCGAGCTGGGCCGACGCCGAGATCAGCTGCCGGTGAGCTCCGCGGCCAACTCGGCCGGGGTGAGCGCGGTGCCGGCGGACTCCTCCCGCGTGTAGCGGGCCGGTCCCAGCAGGGCGCGGGTCCGGTCCGGGAGGCCCTCCACCGCGCCGCGCTCCGGAACCGACCGCGGATGGCCCGCGCGCCACGCGGTGGCCGCGGCGAGGGCCCGTACGGCCTGGGCGGGCCGGCCGGCGTCGGCCAGCAGCACGGCGGCCGCCTCGGCCATCCCGGCCAGGAAGCGTTCGGCGCACCGGGCCGCGACGGCTGCGGCGAGGCCGGGTCCGATCAGGGCCAGGCCGGCCTCCGGGCCCTGTTCGCGGGCGGCGAGGACGGCGTCGACGGTGTCCAGCCCGGCGGTGAGCTGTGCGGGCACGGTGATCCGTTCGGCCTGGGCGCGGGCCTGCTCGCACTCGCCGCGGGCGCGGACGGCGTCGCCGCGCTGGAGGGCGAGCAGGGCCCCGAGGAGCCGGGCGTAGGAGCTGACGTCGTACACGCCGCCGTGCCGGTCCGCCTCCTTGTCGGCCGCCGCCAGGAGCCGCTCGGCGTCGTCGAGGTCCCCCGCGCAGTAGGCGGCCTCGGCGATCCGGGCGATGGCGAAGGGCGCCTCGACGTGGGCCCCGACCTCGCGGGCGAGGCGCAGGCACTCCTCGTACTCGGTGCGGGCCTCGGCGTACCGGCCGCGCGAGACGGCGACCTCCCCGGCGGCGCTCGCCACCTGGGCGCGGGTCCAGCGGTCGCCGACGCGGCGGGCGATCTCGTGCAGTTCGGCGAGGTCGGCGTCGACGGTGGGCAGGCCGCCGGTGACGTCGATGGCGACGTGGGTGCGGAGCATGAGGACGACGCCGAGTTCCCAATCGCCCGCGTGGCGCCGGCAATTGGCGACGGACGCGTCGAGGTCGGCGTGGAATGCGAGGGCGTCGCCCGTGAGGAAGGCCGTCGCCGGCCAGAGCATGCCGGGGAAGCGGGTGGTCTCGGGGGAGCCGTGGCGGAAGGTCTTCTTGATGCGGGTGGCGAGGTCGCGGTACTCGCGGGTGCGGAACTTCTCGATGGGGTTGCCCTCGGCGAGCAGGAACATGTCGAGGACCTGCAGGCGCGCGAAGGGCCAGTACGCGGGTGAGTCCTCGGGCGGTTCGGCGGGGGTGAGGGCGAGGACGCGGGTGGTCCACTCGGCGCCCTCGGTGCGGTAGTTGCGCAGCCACCAGAACCAGCCGAGGGCGAAGACGAGGCGCTGGGCGGACTCGGTGTCGGCCTCTTCGGCGACGGTGGTGTGGAGGGCGGCGCGGAGGTTGTCGAGCTCGGTCTCGACGAGCCGGATCCAGGGGAGCTGGGCGGCGGAGCGGATCAGGGGCTCGGCCTGCTCGGCGAGGGCGAGGTAGTGGGCGGCGTGGCGGCGGGCGGTGGCCCGGGCGTCGGCGGGGTGGGCGGCGGCGCGCTCGGCGGCGTACTCGTGGATGGTTTCGAGCATGCGGTAGCGCATGCCGCGACGGCCGGTGCCGGGGGCGGTGTCGGGGGCGGGAGCGGGGGCGGGAGCGGATTCGGGCTCGGGTTGGGGTTCGGCCAGGACGAGGGATTTGTCGACGAGGGAGCCGAGGACGTCAGCGGTGTCGTAGGCGGGGTCGGCGCAGATGGCTTCGGCGGCGGCGAGGTCGCAGCCGCCGGCGAAGACGGAGAGGCGGCGCAGGCCGGTCCGCTCGGGCTCGTCGAGGAGGTCCCAGGACCAGTCGACGACGGCGCGCAGGGTCTGCTGGCGGGGGAGCACGGTGCGGCTGCCGCTGGTCAGGAGCCGGAAGCGGTCGTCGAGGCGGTCGGCGATCTGGCGCGGGGTGAGGAGGCGCAGCCGGGCTGCGGCGAGCTCGATGGCAAGGGGCAGGCCGTCGAGGCGGGCGCAGATCTCGGCCACGGCGGCCGGGTCCTCGGCGGGCGTGAAGCCGGAGCGGGCCGAGGCGCCGCGGTCGGCGAAGAGGCGCTGGGCGGGGTCGGGCGGCAGGGGCTCGACGGGGCGGACGGTCTCCCCCGGTATGCCGAGGGGTTCGCGGCTGGTGGCCAGGATCCGTACGCCGGGGCAGTGGGTGAGGAGCCGCTCGGCGAGTTCGGCGGCGGCGTCGATGACGTGCTCGCAGTTGTCGAGGACGAGGAGCAGGCTGCGGTGCGCGCAGTGTTCGACGAGGCGGGTGGTGGGGTCGGCGGCGACCGGGCCGGGACTCTCGCGTTCGCGGGCGACCAGGGAGTTCTCGCGCAGGCCGAGGGCGCTGAGGACCGCGCCGGGAACGGCGGCGGGGTGGTCGAGGCAGGCGAGTTCGACGATCCAGCCGGTTTCGGGGTGGGCGGAGGCGGCGTGCTCGGCGAGGCGCGTCTTACCGGAACCGCCGGGCCCGGTGAGGGTGATGAGACGCAGCCGGGCCAGGTCGCCACGCAGCGAGGCGAGTTCGGGCTCCCGCCCGACGAAGGAGGTCAGACGGGGCCGAATATTCCCCCGGGGGCCTTCCGGTTGGGGGGCCTCCGGCTGGCCCTGCACGGGCTGAGGGTGCGGGGGGTGGGGGTGGGGGTGGCCGGCTTGGGGGTACGGGGGCTGGGCGTGGCCGAGCTGGGAGTGCGGGGGTCGGGCGGGCGCGGGCTGGGAATGCGCGGGCACGTCTTGCACGGCCTGGCCGTCCGCAGCCTGGGCGGGCCCGGGCTGAGATGGCCCGGGCTGGGAAAGCGCCGGCTGGCCGTACGCGGGCTGGGCGGGCGCGGCCTGGGCGGGCGCCGCCTGAGCGGGCACCGCCTGAGCGGGCACCGCCTGAGCGGGCACCGCCTGAGCGGGCCCGGGCTGGGGAAGCGCTGGCTGGGCGTACGCGGCCTGGGCGGGCGGCGCCTGGGCGTGCGCGGGCTGGGGAAGCGCCAGCTGGGCGGGCGGCGCCTGAGCGGGCGCCGGCTGGGGAAGCGCCAGCTGGGCGGGCGGCGCCTGAGCGGGCGCCGGCTGGGGAAGCGCCAGCTGGGCGGGCGGCGCCTGAGCGGGCGCCGGCTGGGGAAGCGCCAGCTGGGCGGGCGGCGCCTGAGCGGGCGCCGGCTGGAAGGGCGCCGGCTGGGAGGGCCCGGGCAGGCCGTGCGCGGGGTGGGGGTGTGGGGCCGGGGAGTGTCCGGGCCGGCCCTGCTCGGGGTGGGGGTGGAGTAGTTCTGTGTGCAGGGCCGTGAGTTCGGGGCCCGGGGTGGTGCCGAGGGTGGTGGCCAGGGTGCGGCGCGTGTGTTCGTAGGCGGCGAGGGCGTCGGCGGGGCGGCCGGCGGCGCGGAGGGCGCGGAGCTGCTGGGCGCGCAGCCGTTCGTCGTACGGGCAGGCGTGGACCAGCGCCTCGATCTCCGGCAGGAGTGCGGCCGGGGCGGTGGCGCCGCTGCGCAGGTCGGCCTCGATGCGGTCGCGCAGGGCCGCGTCGCGGCAGCCCTCGGGGGCGGCGGCGTGGGCGGTGCGGGCGGGCTCGGGCGGGTCGGCGAGGGCGGGCCCGCGCCACAGGGAGAGGGCGGTGCGCAGGGTGCGGGCGGCGGCTTCCGGGTCGGTGGCCAGTTCCTGGCCGCCCTGGGCTGCCAGCCGGGTGAAACGGTGCAGGTCGACGTCGTCGCGGGCGACGGCCAGGAGGTAGCCGCCGGTGGGGGCGAAGCGGACGGCGTCCCGGGCGCCGAGGGCGCGGCGGAGGCGGGCGACGAGTGCCTGGAGGGCGGCGGGGGCGTCCTGGGGCGGATCGTCACCCCAGACGTCGTCGACGAGGTCGGCGACGGAGGCCTGGCGGCCGGCGCGGAGGGCGAGGGCGGCGAGGAGCGCGCGCAGGCGGGCGCCGCCGATGGGGAGTGGGGCGCCGGTCTCGTCGCGCGCCTCGGTGGCGCCAAGGATGAGATACCGCACCTGCCAATTCTGCCCGGCCCATGCGGGGGAGGCGGCAGGTTTTGGGAGGGCGCCGACTCCGGGCCCCACCCCCGTACCCCGTACCCCATACCCCGTACTGCGGCGTACGGGCCCCACGTACCGCCGCCGTACCGCCCGTGCTGCTGCCGCGCCGGGTCTCAGGTGGTCGAGGTGTCCCCGTTGTCCTCCAGGAGCGTGCGCAGGGCCTGGGCGAGCGTGGCGCAGGTGGCGGGGTCCAGCGGGGCGAGGAGTTCCGTGCAGCGGCGGAGGTGGTCCTCGATCAGGGACTGGGTGATCTCGAGGCTCTGTTCGGTCAGCCGGATCCGCACCGTGCGGCGGTCCTGACCGTCCCTCACCCGCTCGACCAGGCCCTTGGCCTCCATCCGGTCGATGCGGTTGGTGATCGCGCCGGAGGTCACCATCGCGGCCGGGACGAGGGCGCCGGCGGTGAGCGCGTACGGGGGGCCGGACCGGCGGAGGGTGAAGAGGATGTCGACCTCGCCCACCTCCAGGTCGCGTTCGGCCGCGAAGGCCTTGAGGTGCTTGTCGAGGATCCGGTTCATCCGCTGGATGCGGGCCAGGACCTCGACGGGCCAGAGGCCTGCCGCCAGGTCGGGGCGTTCCGCTGCCCACTGACCGACGATCGCGTCCACTGCGTCGCTCATGTCGCTTCCTCGTCCTCGTGTGCCCGCCACGGCCCTGGTCCTGCTGCCCCACGCACCGGCCGCCGCCCTCGGCTCCGCGACCGTCGCCGCCGCGCCGGCGCTCGGCGTCGCCGCCTGGTCAGGACGGCACGACGGCACGACGGCACGACATCGAGACGGTACGACGTCAGGACAGCGCCGGGCGGTGTACGGGGACCCCCTCGGGCACCGCCCGCCGCCGGGCCGCGGACGTGCCCGTCCAGCAGGTGCCGCGCCGGGCCAGCAGGCGGTGCAGCCACAGCTCCATCGAGACGAGTTCCGCGAGCCCGTCCAGCGGGACCGGGCGGCCGTCCGCCGCGTCGAGCAGGGCCTGGCGCACGACCCGGGCCTCGATCAGGCCGGCGTCCGCGAGCAGCGGGGAGGCGAACAGGTCCAGCAGGTCGCCCAGGGCGGCGCGCAGCCCCAGCCGGGTCGCCGTCTCGTTCGGGGCGTGGGCCGTCGCTCCCCAGCCCGGCGGGAACTCGCGCACCCCGGCCGAGGTCAGGACGCTGCGCAGGATCGCGGCCCGGGCCCCGGGCTGGACGCGCAGGGACTCGGGGAGCGCGCGGGCGGCCCGTACGACCTGGTTGTCCAGGAAGGGGGCGTGCAGGCGCTGGCTGCGGACCTCCACGGCCTGTTCGAACACCCGGTGGTCCGCGGCGTGACGGGCGAGCAGCGAGCGGGCGCGGGCCTCCCCCGGCCGCAGTGACAGCGGCGGGCGGCCGGCCGCGGCCGCGAGGCGGATCGATACTTCCGCCAGGGCCTCCCCCGTGAGCCAGCCCGCCGCCGGGCCGGGGCGCGACCAGGTCAGGGCGGCGAGGGAGGCGTCCACCGGACCGGAGGCGCGCTGGGTGACCCCGCCTTCGCGGAGCCGGGCCGCGGCGGCCTCCATGCCCGCACGGTACGTCGTACGGGCGAGTCTGCGGGCCGCCGAGTACACGGTCAGCGGCACCAGCAGGGACTCCCCGGAGGCGGAGGCCGAGCGGGCCAGCGCCGCCACCGGCCGCAGCAGGTGGCGCCGCCGGCGGTCCATCAGGAGGTCGGCCATGCGGGCCGGGTGGGCGTCGAGGACCTGGCGGGCGCCGTGGCCGGTGAAGTGGTCGGCCGATCCTGCGGCCAGTCTTCGCCGCTCGCGGGCGGCGATGACGAGCGAGGGGCCGGGTTCGTCGGTCAGCGGGCCGTCGAGGTCGGCGTACGGGAGGGCTTCCTCGGCGGCGGCCACCACGACGTGGTGCAGGCGCGGGTCGGCCGCGATGGCTCTGGCCCGTTCCAGTTCGGCCTCGCGCCCCTGCGGGGTGGCCAGGTCGTTGAAGGTGACGGCCAGCAGCCGCGCCCCGGCGGGGCTCAGCAGGGTGCCCGGGGCCCCCGGCAGACCGGCCGCCAGCAGGGCGAGCGTCGCGGAGGCGCTGCCGCCCGAGAGGTCGGCGCCCACCCCGGGGGCCGGGGCGCCGCGGGCGGCGCGCCGGTCGGCGGGGCCCATTCCGGGCACGGGGCCGGGATCGTACGGCGGCATCATGTCGGGAGCATGCCGCGGAGCCGTGAGCCGGGCGCGCACCGCGTCCACCAACGCTTCCCGTACGCCCTCCACCGCGCGCTCGGGATCGGCCTCGGGGGCGGCCACCGCGAGCGAGGCGACCTGCTCGTAGCCGGTGATCTCGCGGGAGCCCTCGCGCAGGATCAGCGCGTGCCCGGGCGCGATGCGCCGGACCCCGGCGTACGGTGTGCCGTCGCCCAGTGCCTCCGGGCTGTCCGGGCAGGCCAGCAGGGCGGCGAGGTGGCCGATGTCCAGCTGCGCCTCGATGAGGTCGGCGAGCGGGAGGGCGGCGGTGGCGTACGCCGTGCCGCTCGCCCAGGGGGTGTAGAAGACGGGCCGCGCGCCCGCGAGGTCGCCGACGACGGTGATCCGGCGGCCGGCCTGGACGACGGCGGTGTAGCTGCCGGACCACTGGGTGAGGTGGCGCAGCGCCCCGCCGCGGGCGGCGTAGAGGGCGCGGCGCAGTTCGGCGTCGGTCGCGCCGCAGCAGCCGAGGACGGCGAGCCGGGTGAAGGGGTCGGCGGGATCGGCGGTGACGGTGCGGATCTCGTCGGGGCGCCAGTCGCCGACGGCCCACAGGGGGTCGGGGTCGCCCCAGAGCAGCTGGGCGCCGACGGGGTGGACGGTGCGTTCCGCGTCCGCGCCGGGGTCGTCCGGATGGGCGGCGTCCGCGATGCCGCCGCGCAGGGGCGCACCGCTCTCGCCGTATCCGCCCGCTCCGTGTCCGCCCTGGCCGGAGACGTGTCCGGAGACCCGGCCGGCCGTGCCGAAGCTCGCGGCGATACTGCTCCAACCCACCAACCAGCGCACCGCCGCCTCCCCAGCCTGTGGGCACATGACCGGGGCACGGGCAGCACGGACGGCGCTGAGGGCGCGGTCGGCGGGACCCCGGGTGGCTCGGGTCCATGCTGCCACGGGACAGGCGTGCGAGAGTGGTTAAAGGGGGCGCACATGCAAACGAACACGCCCCGGCAACGCGGTATTTGGCGTTCCGTTCCCACCGCCCCATAGGTCGCTTTCAGCCATTCTTCGGCTGCCGGGAGAGCCGGAGCACGGTGCCGGCACTCAGTGCACGGGCGCGGTCCGGGAGGCGGAATCCGCCCCCCGGACCGTTCCGCCACCCGCGGGGATTGAGGTAGCGGCATCCCCCGGCCCACCCGATCCGCGCAGCGGGCCGACCCACGCACCGCACATCGAATCGCCGGGCCCCGGCACCGGCCAGAGCGCACGGGCGGGCGCACGGCCACACGGACGGAGCACGCGATGACACGTGCGCCCCGGAGCCGGGCCCGGGGCGGACTGTGCAAACGGACAACAATCCCGCCATACGGGAGTAAGGGCCTTAACGCTTGGGAGGCGGGGAACTACGCTGGGTTTACGAAATGCCGGGCGCCTATGCCCCGGCGGCGTATGCGTTCCGCGTGTGACGAGGGGTGGCGCATGTCCAGGGAGCTCCGCGAGCCCAATGAGAAGCTCGGCGCCGTCCTCGCCCTCGCGGGCATCAGCAACGCCGGGCTGGCCCGGCGGGTCAACGACCTCGGCGCGCAGCGCGGCCTGACGCTTCGGTACGACAAGACGTCGGTGGCCCGGTGGGTGTCGAAGGGGATGGTGCCGCAGGGCGCCGCCCCGCATCTGATCGCCGCCGCCATCGGCGCCAAGCTGGGGCGGCCGGTGCCGCTGCACGAGATCGGACTGGCGGACGCGGACCCCGCGCCCGAGGTGGGCCTGGCCTTCCCGCGCGATGTCGGCGCGGCGGTGCGCTCGGCCACCGACCTCTACCGGCTCGACCTCGCCGGCCGCCGCGGCGGTGGCGGGATCTGGCAGTCGCTGGCGGGTTCCTTCTCCGTGGCGGCGTACGCGACGCCCGCCTCGCGGTGGCTGATATCTCCCGCTGACGGCTCGGTGGCCCGGGAACCGGCGGGCCCGGCCCCCACTCCCGCGGCCCACACTCCCGCGGCTCACAGCCCTGCGGCACACGGGTCCACGACACCTGACTCCACGGCGCCCGGCTCCACGACGTCCGGTTCCGCGACCTCCGGTTCCGCGACCTCCGGTTCCGCGACCTCCGGTTCCGCGGACGCGCACCCCTCGCCCCAGCGCCCCGTGACGGCGACCTCCTCGGCTCACGACGCGCCGACGCATGCACCGGCGCACGGGAAACCGGCCTCGGCGCCGGCGCACGAGGCACCGGCACCAGGTCCCCGGCCCTCCCCGGAGGGCCGTACGACCGGACCGGCGACAGGTCCGATGGCAGGCCTGGTGCCGGGCCCGCCGTCCACCGTTGTGCCCGCCCAGCCCGGCGCCGAAACGCCGCGCGACCACGGCCAGCGCGTGGGCCACAACGACGTGACGAAGCTGCGCGAGGCCGCCGAGGACGCCCGCCGCTGGGACTCCAAGTACGGCGGCGGGGACTGGCGTTCGTCGATGGTCCCGGAGTGCCTGCGGGTGGACGCGGCGCCGCTGCTGCTCGGCTCGTACACCGACGAGGTGGGCCGCGCCCTGTTCGGCGCGACCGCCGAACTGACCCGGCTGGCCGGGTGGATGGCCTTCGACACCGGCCAGCAGGAAGCGGCCCAGCGCTACTACATCCAGGCGCTGCGGCTCGCCCGCGCCGCCGCGGACGTACCGCTCGGCGGCTACGTGCTCGCCTCGATGTCCCTGCAGGCGACCTACCGGGACTTCGCGGACGAGGGCGTGGACCTCGCGCAGGCGGCCGTCGAACGCAACCGCGGCCTGGCCACCGCCCGCACCATGAGCTTCTTCCGGCTGGTCGAGGCGCGGGCGCACGCGAAGGCGGGTGATTCGACGGCCGCCGGGGCCGCGCTGCGGGCGGCGGAGGGCTGGCTGGAGCGGGCCCGGGAAGGCGATCCGGATCCGACCTGGCTCGGTTTCTACTCGTACGACCGTTTCGCGGCAGATGCGGCAGAATGCTACCGGGACCTCAAACTCCCGCGGCAGGTACGGCGCTTCACCGAGCAGGCGCTGTCCCGGCCCACCGAGGAGTACGTACGCTCGCACGGGCTGCGGCTGGTGGTGAGCGCGGTCGCCGAGCTGGAGTCGGGCAACCTCGACGCGGCGTGCGCGGCGGGCACCCGGGCGGTGGAGGTGGCGGGCCGGATCTCCTCGGCGCGGACGACCGAATACGTACGGGACCTGCTCCATCGCCTGGAACCGTACGGGGACGAACCGCGCGTCGCGGAGCTGCGCGAGCGGGCGCGGCCGCTGTTGGTGACGCCGGCGTAGGGACTGATTTCCGGATCGGGCCGGAGAGGCCCGGGGACCCGCGTGGCCGCATTGTCGGTGCCGGGGTGCAGTATGCAGGGGTGGGAGGTGTCAGCGTGGGCGGCGGCGTGGACTGCGATGTGCTGGTGATCGGCGGCGGGATCGTCGGCCTGTCGACGGCGCACGCCTTGTCGCGCCTGGCTCCGGGGACCCGGGTGGTCGTCCTGGAGAAGGAAGCCGGCCCGGCCCGGCACCAGACGGGGCGCAACAGCGGGGTGATCCACAGCGGGATCTACTACCGCCCGGGATCACTGAAGGCGCGCTTCGCGGTGAGCGGCGCCGCCGAGATGGTCAAGTTCTGCGCGGAGCACGGCATTCCGCACGAGGTGACGGGCAAGCTGATCGTCGCCACCGAGCGGGAGGAGCTGCCGCGGCTGCACGCCCTGGTCCAGCGCGGCCGGGAGAACGGCATCCCGGTGCGCGAGCTGGGCCCCGCGCAGATCACGGAGTACGAGCCGGAGGTGCGGGGCCTCGCCGCGATCCACGTCGGCAGCACCGGGATCGTGGACTACGGCCGGGTGACCGCGCAGCTGGCGGAGTCCTCGGGCGCGGAGATCGTCTACGGCGGCGCGGTCGACCTGATCTCGCGGCGCGCGTCGGCGGTGGCGGTGCGCACCACGTCCGGCCTGGTGGTCAAGGCCCGGGTGCTGGTGAACTGCGCGGGCCTGCAGTGCGACCGGATCGCCCGGCTGGCCGGCGACGACCCCGGGATGCGGATCATCCCCTTCCGGGGCGAGTACTACGACCTGGCCCGCCCGGAACTGGTCCGGGGGCTGGTGTACCCGGTGCCCGACCCGGCGTTCCCCTTCCTCGGCGTGCACCTGACCCGCGGCATCGGCGGCGGCGTCCACGTCGGGCCCAACGCCGTGCCCGCGCTGGCCCGCGAGGGCTACGCCTGGTCGACGGTGCGGCCCCAGGACATCGCGGACGAGCTCGCCTGGCCGGGATCCTGGCGGATGGCCGCCCGGCACTGGCGGTACGGGACGGGCGAGATCCACCGCTCGCTGTCGAAGCAGGCCTTCACCCGGGCGGTACGGCGCCTCCTGCCGGCCGTCACCCCGGCGGACCTGCTCCCCGCCGCGGCCGGGGTGCGCGCGCAGGCCGTGCTGCGGGACGGCACGCTGGTGGACGACTTCCTGATCCGGGACGCCCCGCGGACGGTGCACGTCCTGAACGCGCCGTCGCCGGCCGCCACCGCTTCGCTGCCGATCGGCCGTGAGATCGCCTCCCGAGCCCTTCGAACCCTCGGCTCGACCTGAGCGGGCCCACGCCGGCCTCCCGGGGCTCCGCCCCAGACCCCGCGCCTCAAACGCCGGCGGGGCTGAAATTTTCAGCCCCGCCGTCACATGAGGCGCGGAGGGGGCTGGAATAGAGCCTCGCCGGCGTTTGAGGCGCGGGGGTTCGGGGCGGAGCCCCGGGCTTTCAGCCTCGCCGGCGTTTGAGGCGGGGGCGGAGCCCCGCAGCGGCGCCGCACCTGACCGGTGGGTTCCCGGGTCGTAGAATCAGCGCATTGTGTCTGAGTCCCTGAATCCCCAGTCGCCCAGCCTCCCGGACGCCGCGCCGGAGGCGACCTCGTACGTGCCGCCCAAGTGGCGCACCGAGCCCCGCTTCCCCGACGGGCCCTCCCCGGACCCGGCCGGCTCGCACCACGAGCGGCGGATCCGGAGCTTCCAGCCCCGCCGCAGCCGGGTCACCACCGGCCAGGGCGAGGCCCTGAAGCGGCTCTGGGGCACCTGGGGCCTGGACATCGACGGGCACGAGGTCATCGATCTCGAGAAGCTCTTCGACGGCCTCCCGGTCGTCCTCGAGATCGGCTTCGGCATGGGCGAGGCGACCGCGCAGATGGCCGCCGACGACCCCGGCACCGGGATCCTCGCCGCCGACGTGCACACCCCCGGCCAGGGCAACCTCCTCGCCCTCGCCGAGCGGGGCGGGATGACCAACGTCCGCGTGGCCAACGGCGACGCCATCATCCTGCTCCGCGAGATGCTGCCGCCCGACTCGCTGGCCGGGTTGCGCGTGTACTTCCCGGACCCCTGGCCCAAGGCCCGCCACCACAAGCGCCGGCTGATCCAGCCCGAGTTCCTCACGCTGGCCGCCACCCGCCTGGCGCCCGGGGCCGTACTGCACTGCGCGACCGACTGGGAGCCGTACGCCGAGCAGATGCTCGAAGTGCTCACCGCGCACCCGGACTTCGAGAACACGCAGCCCGACGGCGGCTACTCCCCGCGCCCCGCGTTCCGGCCGCTCACCCGCTTCGAAGGCCAGGGACTCGACAAGGGCCACGTCGTACACGACTTGCTCTTCCGTCGCACGCAGAACTGACAACGTCACTGCGTGTGTCAGAGCGTATCGCTAGGGTCATGACGTGTCCCGAGCGCTCCGCCCTGTGCTCCCACGTCCGTCCGGCACGGTCCGCACGTGCGTGCTCCTCGCCCTGCTCGCCGTCACCGGCATCGCCATCCTCGAACTCGTGCGGGAACAGACCGGTACCGCCGGCTTCTTCGTCGGTCTCGGTCTGGCCCTGCTGCCGGTGGCGCCGCTCATGGCGGCGTTCCGGTGGCTCGGCCGGGCCGCGCCCGCGCCCTGGCCGCAGTTGCTGTTCTGCTTCGGCTGGGGTGCCTGCACCGCGGCGCTGATCGCGATACTGGCCAACAACTTCGCCACCGAGTGGATAGCCGCGGCCACCGCCGACCCGTCCGGCGCCGATCACCTGGGCTCGGTGGCGATCGCCCCGGTGGTGGAGGAGAGTGCCAAGGCGGTGGCCCTGCTGCTGGTGTTCGTGTTCCGAAGACGCCATTTCACCGGCCCCGCCGACGGTTTCGTGGTGGCCGGCTTCACCGCCACCGGCTTCGCCTTCACCGAGAACATCCTCTACCTCGGGAGCGCCTTCGGTGAGGACCGGGCCGGGGGCACCGGTGTACTGGACTCGGTGACGGCGGCGACCTTCTTCGTACGGATCGTGCTGTCGCCGTTCGCGCACCCGCTGTTCACGGTGCTCACCGGGCTCGGTTTCGGCGCGGCCGCGCTCAGTGCCCGCCGCTCGCGCAGGATCTGCCTGCCGATGCTCGGCCTGGCGCTGGCCATGGGCATGCACGCCCTGTGGAACGGCTCCTCGCAGTTCGGCGAGCACGGGTTCTACGTGGTCTACGGCTGCGTGATGGTCCCGGTGTTCGGGCTGCTGGTGTGGCTGGCCGTGTGGATACGGCGCGGACGGCTGCGGGCCGTCGCCGGGGAGCTGGCGCTGTACGCGGCCGCGGGCTGGCTCGGTCCCGCCGAGGTGCCCGCCCTGGCCTCGATGCCGGCCCGGTCGCTGGCCCGCGCCCTGGCCCGGCGCAGTGGGGGCCGGGCCGCCGGACGCGCCGTCGCCCGGTACGAGGCGGACGCGACCGCCCTGGCCCTGCTGCGGAACCGGGCGCGGTGCGGCGGCCCCGCACGGGAGCCTGATTTCGCGGGCCGGGAGCGGGAGTTGCTGCACCGGCTCTGGCAGCGCCGCGCGACGGCGGGTCCCGCACTGGCGCGGGCCGCGGTCATGGAGGAGCTGCTTCCGCCGTGGTTCGATCCCCTGGGACCCGCGTCCGCACCGGGTGCTGCAGCAGCAGCCGTGCCCCGGCCTAGACGAGCGGCCCCGGACACGGACGCGGACCGGGACGCGAGCCCGAATCCGGACCCGACGCCGGCGACTGACCCGACCCCGGCCCGCGGCCCCGACCCGGACCTCAGACGTTCAGGCCCTTGGACTCCAGCCACGTCAGCGGGTTCACCGTCGAGCCGCCCTTGCGTACTTCCAAGTGGAGATGGGGTCCGGTGACGTTCCCGGTGGCTCCGACGCGGCCGATGGTCTCGCCGGCGCCCACCGCCCCGGAGGTCACCGACATCGAGGAGAGGTGGCAGTACCAGACCTCCGTGCCGTCCTCGAGCTGCAGCACGATCCGGTAGCCGTACGCGCCGGACCAGCCGGCCGAGGTGATCTTTCCGGCGCCTACGGCCTTGACCGGGGTGCCGGTCGGGGCCGCGAAGTCGAGGCCGGTGTGCTGGCCGGAGGACCACATGGAGCCGGAGGCTCCGTAGTACGAGGTGAGGGTGTAGGCGGAGGTCGGCAGGAACCAGCCCCCGGACGACGCGGCGAGGCGCTCCTGCTCGGCCTTGGCCTCGGCGGCCTTCCGGGCGGTCTCGGCCTCTTCCGCCGCCTTCGCCTCGGCCTGCGCCTTCGCCTCCTCGGCCTGGCGGGCGGCCTCCAGCTTGTCCTTGGCCTCCTGGGCGGCGGCCGCCTGCGCGGCCCGCTCGGCTTCCGCCCGGACCTGGGCCTCGGCGGCGTCCTGCTGGGACTCGGCCTGCTGGAGGATGCGGTTGCGCAGCACCTCTCCGGCGTCCGCGCCCTGCTGGGACTGCTGGGACTGCTGCGCGATGATCCCGGTCCGGGCCGCCGTCGCGGCCTCCGATCCGGAACCGCCGTCCGACTGCTGCGCCTTGCCCCCGGGCATCAGGTCGGGCAGATCGGGCAGGGCCGGCAGGGATATCGCGACCTGGGGCCGGTCCTGCGCGGTGGCGATGCCGCTGGCGCCGACCGCCGCGATGACACCGACGCCGAGCACGGTCGAGCTGCGGGCGAGTCCCCCGCGCTGCTTGGCGACCCGGTGCTTGCCGCGGACCGGACGGACCGAATCCTCGGTGGGATTCCACTCGCCCCAGGCACCCGCGGTGGGCGGCTCCTGGATCTCAGTGCCTTCAGGGGCAGGCAAGTTGGAGGCCACCGGGGCACACTCCTCATCGACGCGCAGCGACGCGCGCGCGCACGGTGCCGTCTCTTGCGACGGCTGGGACGACCGCGCTGCGTTATCGAAAGGTAATAGACGCAGGGGAGTGATTCCAAGCTTCTCCGCTTGATCGTTCACATAATCAGCCACTCCCTGAACGGCTTTGGCCATGCCTTTTCGCCCAGAAGTGCACAACCGGGGCAAAAATCAAGGCACTACCTCACCACTCCAGCCACAGATGTAACATGACGGGTCGTCAAACAACTTACGGAGAGCAGTCGTTCGACTGCGGACAGTCACGCATTGTCACGCGTCATCGCCCCGCCGCACCACCGGCACGGTCCGCCGCCGCTCCGGCTGCCCCGGCCCGGGCCGGCCCACCGCGAGCAGCGCCATGTCGTCCGTCGCCCCGCCGCCCGTGTGCCGGCGCACATCGCTGCTGAGCGCGCTGAGCAGCGCCTGCGGCCCGGGGAAGATCCGCCCGCGGAGCCGGCCCGCCGGATCGTAGAACTCCCCCGACCGGTCCCGGGCCTCCGTCAGCCCGTCCGTGTAGAGCAGCAGGGTGGTCCCCGCCGGGAAGGCCCACTCCTGCGCCCGGTCCGGCCGGCCGGCGCCCAGTTCCCCCAGGCCGAGCGGCAGGGCGGGCTCCGCCGGGGCGAGCACCACCAGCTCCCCGTCCGCGTACAGCAGCAGCGGTTCGGGATGGCCCCGGTTGAGCAGCCGCAGCACCCCCGCACCCGGCGGGATCTCCCCGAGCACGCACGTCGTGAACCCCTCCACCGCGTCCAGGCTGTGGCGCCGGGTGCCCTCCCGGGCCAGGGCCCGCTCCAGCCGCTGCGCCACCGCCTCCAGCGTGGGTTCGGTCTCGGCCGCCTCCCGGAAGGCCCCGAGGACCACCGCGACGGCCTCCACCGCCCCGAGCCCCTTGCCCCGTACGTCGCCCACCGCCAGCCGCACTCCGTACGGGGTCTCCTGGACGGCGTACAGGTCCCCGCCGATGAAGGCGTCGGCCTGCGCGGCCTCGTACCAGGCGGAGACGTGCAGCCCCCCGATGCGTTCGGCGGGCTTCGGCAGCACCGCCCGCTGCGCGGCCTCGGCGATCCCGCGCGCGGACGCGAGCTGCTCGCCGCTGCGCCGCACCACCCGGTTGATCAGCAACGCCAGCCCGGACACGGTCAGGACGGTGGCCAACTCGGTCAGCGCCTCGACCCTCCACCCGGTGTCGTTGGGGACGTGCAGCAGGAACACCGTGAGCATGGCCAGGGCGCCGGTGGCCGCCGTGGCCCGGAGGCTGAACAGCGGGGCGGCGATCAGCGGGGCCGCGGTGAAGAAGGGGGATCCGGTGAAGCTGGGCGGGGTCAGCAGGCTGAAGACCAGTCCGAGGACGATCAGCGCACCCGGCAGCACCCGGACCACCCGCCGGGCCACGCCGTTGCCGCCGCCCGCGGGCCTGCCGTTGCCACCGCCGCCCGCGCGCCCCCCGTTGCCCTGCCGGCCCAGCCCCGCCACGCTGCTCTCCTGCCGCCCGGTCCCTGGTTACGGGTGCGGGCCCGTTGCCGCCTCGCCCCTCAAGGCTGGCGGCAGGAGCGGGCGCGGGGCGACCCGGCGGCAGCCGTCCGGGTGACGACGCGCGAGACGGGGCGAGACGGGGCGGGCCGGGTGCCGGGGCCGGAACACGACGAAGGCCCGGTTCCCTTGAGGGAACCGGGCCTTCGTACTGAGTAGCGGGGGCAGGATTTGAACCTACGACCTCTGGGTTATGAGCCCAGCGAGCTACCGAGCTGCTCCACCCCGCGTCGGTAAACACAACTCTACGCCATCCGGGGGGGAGCCCTCCGCCAATAAGCCGCCGGACCGCCCCCGGATCGACATCACCGCAGGTCAAAGCCCTAAAACCGACCCGAAACCGGCATCCGGCGACGAAGATCATCTCTGTTGCACGGCGGTGACACTGCAGGGATGGTTCCGCGATCGGCCGCGGGCGATGATTCTCTTGTCGCAGAGGCCAGGGGGAAGACGAACCGGCCGGGCGGCACACCCACACACCAACCGGCTCGGCGCTCCGCCGATGCCCCTGTGATTCCCGGGGGGAGTCCACCATGTCCGTTCGCACCGCAGCCGCCATCGCAGTCGTCGCCGGCGTTGTCACCACTCTGCTGCCGCTCTCGGCCACCGCCGCGTCCGCCGCACCCACCACCGACGACCACGCCGTGCTGCGTACGGAGATGGGTGCTCCCGTCCCCAGCGGTCCGCTGACCCGCGGCGGCGCCACCGAGACCTTCGACCTGACGGTGAAGAACCCGACCGGCAAGGCCGTCACGTACAAGCCGTGGCTGCTCCTGGACCCGAACGGCCCGAGCCGGCTGCAGGAGGACGACGTCGTCTTCAAGGTCGACGCGGTGGACGCCCCGGCGACCAAGTCGTCGATCGGCCAGCAGGACGGCGAGTGGCAGGGCACGTTCTTCCCCGCGGCCGGCTCCCCGGAGTCGGACAGCGGCTTCGACATCCCCGCGAACGGCAAGTTGACCTGGAAGGTCACCCTCGGTCTCGGCGCGAACTACCCGACCAACAACGGTGACTTCAACTTCACCGCCACCAGCTACAACAACTCGGTGGCGAAGGGCGGCGCGGACTCCCACGTCTTCAAGGTCGACCCGCAGACCAAGACCGGCGAGCTGAAGACCTGGTTCAAGCAGATCAGCTCGGGCAAGGACGGCCAGGAGCAGCGCGCGTACCTGGACCTGCACTACCAGGCCACCGGCGACGGCACGTTCGCCACCGCCCTCGCGACCAGCCTGAGCGTGTCCCACCCGGGCGAGCAGGACGCCGACTTCCGCCTGCAGGCCATGATCGACGACCGCTGGCAGGACCTGAAGGTCGAGGACAGCCGCTACGAGCTTCCGCGGATCCCCAAGGGCTTCGGCGCCGCCTCCGGCATCCACACCCTGCCGCTGCGGATCAGCCTGGGCAAGGACACCAAGCTGACGAAGAAGACCACGATCACGATGGATGCCGAGGTCCGCCAGGCCGAGGGCAACACCTACCCGCTCAAGACCGTCTCCGTGAAGTTCCCGCTCATCCCGATCGTGGAGCCGGTCGACACCCCGTCCACCGCTCCCTCCACGGCCCCGTCCACCACGCCGTCCGCCACGCCCTCCGCCACCCCCACGGTGCGGCCGGCCGTCGCCACCTCCACGGGCAACACCAACGTGACGACCACGGGTTCCTCCACCGGCTCCCTCGCCAACACCGGCGCCGGCTCGTCCAACGGCCTGTACGCCGGCCTCGCGGCCGCCCTGGTCACGCTCGGCGCGGCCGCCGCCTGGCTCGGCCGCCGCCGTCGCGGCACCTCCGCCTGATCACACCCCGCACGACCGAGCGCCCCACCCGCAGCCAAGCGGGTGGGGCGCTCCTCGTTGCGGCGGGCCGCCCGCGCTCAGGGGCGGCGCCGGGTCAGGACGCGGGTGGTGGAGCCGTCTTCCTCCCGGACGTCCCGGACGTGCGTGAAGCCGATACGGGCGAGCAGGGCCAGGGAGGCCGTGTTGGGCGCGGCCACCGTGGCGTGCACCTCGGTCAGGCCGAGGGTGGCGAAGCCGTACGCGACGATCGCCTCCGCGATCTCGGTGCCGAGGCCCGATCCCCAGGCTTCCGGGGCCAGCGCGTAGATGATCTCGTGGCCGTCGACGTCCTCGGTCCGCTTGATCTCGGCGTGCCCGACCAGCCGGCCGTCGCGCCGCACGGCCCAGACGTCGAACAGGTTCTCGGCGTAGACCTTCGTGAAGACCCGCCCGAAGAGCGCCCGGTCCTCGGCCTCGGTGGTGGGCCCGTCCCCCATCCACCGGGACACCCGGGTGTCCTGGAAGAGGGCGACGAAGGCTTCCTCGTCCTGGGGGGTGTACGGGTCGAGGAGCAGGCGTTCGGTGCGCAGAACAGGAGTCACGGTCGACGACGCTACCCGCTGCGGCCAGGAGATCCACCGGATTTCCCGGCCGGTCCCCGGGGGTGACGGACTGTCCGTTCACGCAGGCAGACGCAGGGAGACGCACGGGGACGCCCCGCCCCGGAAACGACCGAGCGCCCCGTCCGGCGGAAACCGGACGGGGCGCTCGGCGCCGGGCCGAAGGCCACGCCTCCGACCCATGAGCGGTAGGCCATGTCGGACTCGAACCGACAACCAACGGATTAAAAGTCCGCTGCTCTGCCAATTGAGCTAATGGCCCTCCAGGGTGCTCACCCCAGAGCATAGCCGGACAGCGCCGGTCAGCCGATCGGGTATCGACTGACCGGCCTGTCGCCGTCAGTTCACGGGCGCAGCGGGGGCCGGGCGACCGGCGGGACACCGGTGACGGTGACCGTCCCGGACGTCCTGAACTCGGCGCCGTGGCCGTCGGCGGGCCGGGCGGTGAGCGTCCACTCGTACTCGCCGGTGAAGAGGTACGAGCCGGTCGGGGACTTTCCGTCCCACGCGGGGGTGATCAGGCCGCGCGCGTCGGTGCCGGTGCGCACGACCGTGGTGATGCCGGACGTCTTGTTGCGCACCATCAGCTTCCAGGAGGAGACGGGCTTGGACAGCCACCAGCGGGCCTGCCAGGTCTTCGCCTGCTTGAAGTCCACGGTGGCGGCGGTGTCCTGGTCGATCGCCGCGAGCGGGGAGGTCTTGCCGGTGACGCCGGCCAGGTGAACGGTCTCGCCCGCGTCGGTGTAGGCCAGTCGGCCGCCGAACCGGTCGAGGGTCCAGTTGCTGCCGTACTTCGTCTCCTCCTGCGCGATGTCGCGCTCCCGCACCGGTGCGCCGGAGCGCAGGTTGTAGACCTCCAGGCCGGCGCCCCCCTGGCGCACGAGGTAGCCGTCGCCGAGCTGCACGCGGTCGCTCTCGGGCGCGAAGGGCAGCGGGATCCGCTTGTTGGACGGCATGTGGAAGGCGACGGGGCCGCCCGTGAAGGCGGAGCACAGCGCGTACAGCCAGTCCCCGCTCACCTGGATCTCGTCCGCGCGGCAGGACGTGCCGAAGGCCTGGCGCTTGGTGATCCAGCCGGTCCGCAGGTCGGTGGCGAACGCCGAGCCCGTCTGCCCGTCGCGCTCCCAGAGCGCGGAGCCCCAAAGGGTCGCGGCCGGGGAGGGCTTGAAGTCCAGGACCTTCCCCGCGTCGATGTCGGCCACCAGCAGCCGGGAGGTGTTCTTCTCGGTCACCGTGAACAGCACGTACCGACCCGAGGCGCTCTTGATCAGGTACGGCTGCATCTCGTCGGTGCCGGGCAGGGGCACCTGGCGGACCGTGCCGCCGGGGCGGGTCTCCCGCACGTTCACCACGACCCCGCAGAGGGAACCGCACGCCCCGGCGCCCTTGCTCGAGAGCGAGACGATCCGTCCGTCTCCGGTCGGAACGGTCCAGCCGGGGAGCTGGGCCCGCGGCGTGCAGAGCCGCGGGTCCGTCGCCTCCGCGCAGCTCCAGTCCGGGGTCTGGTTCGGCGGGGACGTCCCGGACACGGGCACCGTGTAGCCCTGGAGGCTGCGGTCGGGGTCCTCCTGGCCGGTGATGAGCCGGCCCTGGGCGAGGCTGAGCGTGACCCGGTCCGCGGGGTCCGGAGGCAGGGCCATCACCGTCGACAGCACCGGGGCGCCGTCGGGGCCGGGCGTGACCCGGTACATCGCCCAGTGACTGGAGTCGGTGCCTCCGGCCAGGTAGGCGGAGCCGTCCGTGCCCGTCGTCAGGCCCCGGTCCGAGGACCGGGCGAGCAGGGTGCGCGGAGCGCCGCCGTCCACGGGCACGGCGGTGACCGCGTTGTCCCGCTCCTGCGCGACGAGCCAGTCGCCCACGGGCTGCGTGGGCCCGTACGCGGTGGGGGTCGTGACGCTGCGCGTCACGGCGAGGTCGGCGCGCGAGAGCAGGGTCGCCGTGGTGGATCCGCTCTTGCGCAGCGAGACCCACCGGGAGCCGAGGGCGTAGTCGACGTTGCCCGGATCCGTCGCGCCTTCCGGCAGGGCCAGCGGGGTCAGCGTCGCCGTGGC
This sequence comes from Streptomyces sp. NBC_01294, assembly GCF_035917235.1. Taxonomy (NCBI): domain Bacteria; kingdom Bacillati; phylum Actinomycetota; class Actinomycetes; order Kitasatosporales; family Streptomycetaceae; genus Streptomyces; species Streptomyces sp. NBC_01294. The sequence continues at coordinate 4,263,615 of NZ_CP108423.1, read as the reverse complement.
GAAGTCGAGCAGGGCGAGGGTCTCCTGGCCGGCGGCGGACCGGTAGGTGATCAGTGCGCCCTTCTCGTCGGAGGTCTGCACCCAGAACCGGTGCGCCGGGATGCGTTCCGGCGCGGTGACGGTGACGTCCTTGCGCGGTTCGTTCTCACGGCCCATCAGGTGCAGGGTGAGCCTGCCCTCGGCGTCCTGCTCGGTGGCCAGGACCTGCGTGGGCGAGAAGGTGCTGGTCCAGGACCGGCCGGCCGGGGCGGCGAGGGTCTCGCTGCGGCCCGTGGCCTGGTCGTGGAGGGTCAGCGGCCCCGCGGTCGTACCGGACGCGTCGCGGTATTCGCAGCCGACGGTGTCGCCGAGGCTCATCCACTTGCCGTACGGCCCGGAGGGGCAGTCGGCGAGCGGCACCTCGCGGCCGTCCGCGAAGCTCTTCCAGTACATGTTCCCGGGCCCGGGCCGGTCGAGCATCACGCCGTTCGGGCCCGCCTCGTACACCGACTGGTACGACGGTGTGCGATGCGGCAGCGGAGCGATCGTCAGTTCGTCGGCGGCCGCGGGTCCTGCGGCGGCCGGTGCGGCGGTGAGGGCGCCGATGCCCGTGGCCAGTGCGAGCGCGGTGGCGCCCAGCACACGTGACCGTCTCATGCGTGTACTTCCCCCCAGAACGGAGCGCCGGGGGTGGCCGCGGTTTCGCGTTGCCGTGTCCCCCACCGCAAAGTTCGGATCGTAGCAACATGCGACAGGGCCCCCACGACCGGAGTCGTGGGGGCCCTGTCAGGGGTTCAGCTCAGCTGCGATCAGCCGTTGCGCTTCCAGCGCGGCTTGTCGTCGCGGCGGCCGCCGCCGAAGCCGCCGGTGGAACCGGAACCGGAGCCGGACGGACGGTGGTCGTCGCGGCGGCCGTACGGACGGTCGCCGGCGCCGCCGGAGCGGAAGCCACCGGAGGGACGGTCGTCACGACGGTCGCGGTTGAACGGACGGTCGCCGCCACCGGAGCGGAAGCCGCCGGAGGTGCGGTCGTCACGGTTGTACGTGCCGTTGCCCGTGGCCGGACGGTCGCCACCGGAACGGAAGCCACCGGAGGGACGGTCGTCGCGACGGAAGCCACCGCCGGACGGACGGTCGCCACCACGGTCGTCACGGTTGAAGCCACCGGACGGACGGTCGTCGCGACGGAAGCCACCACCGGACGGACGGTCGCCACCGGAACGGAAGCCACCACCGGACGGACGGTCGCCACCGGAACGGAAGCCACCGCGGTCGCCACCACGGTCATCGCGGTTGAAGCCACCGGACGGACGGTCGTCGCGACGGAAGCCACCACCGGACGGACGGTCGCCACCGGAACGGAAGCCACCACCGGAGGGACGGTCGCCACCGGAGCGGAAGCCACCGCGGTCGCCACCACGGTCATCGCGGTTGAAGCCACCGGACGGACGGCCACCGCGGTCGTCACGGCGGAAGCCGCCACGGTCGCCGCGGTCGCCACCACGGTCGCCACCGCGGTTGTCGCGACGCTCGAAGTTGCCGCGGTCGTCGCGCTGGGCGCGCTGCTCCTCGCGGCGCTCCTGCGCGGCCAGCTCGGCGGCGGCGGCTGCGGCAGCAGCCGCGACCTCGGCCTCGGCGGCCTCGGCCACCTCGGCGACAGCGGCCTCCGGGTCCTCGCCGCGCTCACGGGCGGAGCGGGCGACCAGGCGGTCGGCCTCCTCGCGGAGCTCCACGGCACGGCGCGACAGGCGCTCGAGCTGCTTGGTGAGCTCGGCGACCTCGCGCTCGGCCTGCTTGGCGGCGTTGTTCGCGGAGTCGGCCTGGACCTCGGTCAGCGAACGGGCACCGGTGATCTCGGCGACCTCCGGGTCGAAGGCGCCGACGCCCTGGACGATGTGACGCGTGGCGTCGACGCCCGCGTCCTCCATCAGGCGGAAGATCTGGCGGCGCTGGTGCGGGAGCGCCAGCGACACGACGACACCGGACTTGCCGGCGCGGGCGGTACGGCCCGAGCGGTGCAGGTAGTCCTTGTGGTCGCCGGCCGGGTCCACGTTCAGGACCAGGTCGATGCCGTCGACGTGGATGCCGCGGGCGGCGACGTCGGTGGCGACGAGCGCGTTGACGTAGCCGTCCTTGAAGTCCGCGAGGACGCGGGTACGGGCACCCTGCGTCATGCCGCCGTGCAGCGCGTCGGCCTTCACGCCGGACTCGATGAGCTGCTCGGCGATGCGGTCGGCGCCCAGCTGGGTGCGGACGAAGATGATGGTGCGGCCCTTGCGGGCGGCGATGGCGGCCGTGACCGGCGCCTTGTCCTTCGGCTTCACGACGAGGACGTGGTGCGTCATGGTCGTGACGTTGCCCTGCGCGCTGTCGACCTCGTGCGTGACGGGGTTGGTCAGGTAGCGCTTGACCAGGGTGCCGATCTCGTTCTCCATGGTGGCGGAGAAGAGCATGCGCTGGCCGCCGCCGGGGATCTGGTCGAGCAGCTCGGTGACCTCGGGCAGGAAGCCCAGGTCGGCCATCTGGTCGGCCTCGTCGAGGACCGCGACCTGGACGTTCGCCAGGGAGCAGGCACCGCGGTTGATGATGTCGCGCAGACGGCCCGGGGTGGCGACGAGGACGTCGACACCGCGCTCCAGAGCGAAGATCTGGTTGCTCATGGAGGTACCGCCGCAGACGACCTTCATCTTCAGGCCGAGGACGTCGCCGTAGGGCTGGAGGGCGTCCGCGACCTGCATCGCGAGCTCACGCGTCGGCGTGAGGATGATCGCGCGGGGCTTCTTCTTCTCGGTGTGGCCGCCGGCCAGCGAGGCCAGGGTCGGCAGACCGAAGGAGAGGGTCTTGCCGGAGCCGGTGCGGCCACGGCCGAGGATGTCCTTGCCGGCCAGGGCGTCCGGGATGGTCGCGGCCTGGATCGGGAAGGGGGCGGTGACGCCGTTCTGGGCGAGCTTGCGCACGATGCCGTCGGGCAGACCGAGGTCGCCGAAGGTGATCGTGGGCTCGGCGTCGGCGTCGTCGAAGTCGTCGGCGGAGTCCTCGATGGACTCATCGGACTCGTCGGACTCGTCGGCCGCTACGTCGGCCTCAAGGGCCTCGATGATCTCGTCGGCTTCTGCGGCCTCGATGGCCTCGGTGACCACGAGGGCCTCGGCGTCGACGATCTCGTTGGAGTCGTTCTCGGGCATGACGGAACGGTCAGAACTGGAAATGGACATGCGAAATGCGAAACCTTCCGGAGTCTCGGCACGCGCCCAAACTCCGTGAATCGCAAATCGACCGCCTCAATGCGGTCAGCCACGGCTAGGGAGAGTACGCGCCACACGGCGCTCTTCGGAGTCGGCGCCGGGCAATGGGATCAAACGATCTATAACCATACGCACCCTCCCCGGGGTCTGGCAAGTCGCTCCCGCAGAAACGTCCCTGACCTGCGAAGACGCCCCGCTCCACGGCCGCCCGCCACACCCCGGAAGCCGGCTCCGGGCCTAGGGCTGCGGCACCGGCTGGGTGGTCGGCTCGGGCTCCGGAACGGAGGGAGCCGGCGTGGGTTCCGTCACAGGGGGCGTCGTGGCCGGCGGCTCCGGAGTCGGACTGGCCGACTGCTGTCCGCCGCCGGAACCGCCCGCGCCGCCGGAGCCTCCGGAGCCGCCCGCACCGCCGGAACCGCCCGTCGAAGGCTCCTGGGGTCCCTGCCCGCCCGCGCCGCCGACCGGTCCCGCCGACGGCGCGGGCACCCCCGGCGGTCCGCTCGGGGCGCCCGGGCCGGGCGAGGCCCCGGTCGCGCCGGAGGCCTTGCCGTCCTCCTTGGGCCTGCCGTCCTGGCTCCCCGTACCGTCCTTCGCGCCGCGCCCGTTGCCGTGGACCCCGGAGCCCCGCCCGGAAGCGGCCCCTCCGGCCGCCTCGGCGCCGCTGCGGCGGTCCCCCGCCGAGGAGGGCCCGGGCTTCGCCGTGTCCTCGCCGACACTCATGCAGCCGGCCGTCGCCGCGACCGCGAGCGCGGTGACGGCCAGTCGGAGGGAAGCGGACAACTGGCGCACGGGGGCACCTCCGGAGCCTGAGGGTGAGCGTTCCGCATGAGCGGGTCAATGTGCCCAACTCCCTTTGACCCGTAAGGGACACGCCCTCACGCGAACAGCTGCCGCGCCACCTGCGACCCGAGGTGCACCGCGCCCAGCCCGACGAGCACCGACATCACCACGTTCGCCGCCGCCAGGAACCCCCGTCCGCGCTCGGCCAGCCGCAGCGTCTCGTACGAGAACGTCGAGTACGTGCTCAGCGCCCCGCACAGCCCGGTCCCCAGCAGCAGCTCCAGCCGCGAGGAGGCCGCCCCGGCGAGCACCGCGCCGGCCAGGAGCCCGAGCCCCAGGCAGGCGGCCGCGTTGACCACGAAGGTGCCCCAGGGGAAGAGCGCGTCCGGATCGTCCAGCCGCCTCTGCACCGCACGGTCCGTCAGATAGCGCAGCGGCGCGCCGACGACCGCGCCCGCCACCACGAGCAGCCAGTTCACCGGGAGCGCACCCGCCGGCTCCGGACCGCGAGCCGGGTCACCGAGGCTCCCGCCCACACCGCGCCCAGCGCCGCCACCACCGTGAGCCCGGCGTAGGCCGGCGCGGTCCCCGCCCCGCCCCCGTCCAGGAGCCGCGAGACGTCCAGCGCGTAGGTGGAGAAGGTGGTGAAGCCGCCGAGCACCCCGGCCCCGGCGAAGGGCCGCAGCAGCGGATGCGGCGCAGACCGGCCGCCCTCGCTGATCAGCACCATCAGTACGCCGATCAGCATGCTGCCCGAGGCGTTGATCCACAGGGTCGCCCACGGGAAGGCCCCGGGCCCGGCCGGCCACAGCAGGGCGATCCCGTACCGCGCCGAAGCCCCGACCGCCCCGCCCGCGGCCACCGCCGCGAGCACCCGGCCCTGCGGCTCGGCGCGCTGCGCGGGGACGTGCAGGTCGACGTCCGGGTCGATCGCCTCCGCGCCGGGGACCGGCCGGATCACCCGTAACCCAGCGCGTGCAGCCGGTCGTCGTCGATCCCGAAGTGGTGGGCGATCTCGTGCACCACGGTGACCTCCGTCTCCGCGACCACGCTCTCCCGGTCCTCGCACATCCGCAACGTGGGATTGCGGTAGATGGTGATCCGGTCCGGCAGCACGCCGGCGTACCACTCGCCCCGGTCCGTCAGCGGAGTCCCCTCGTACAGCCCGAGCAGTTCGGGGTCGTCGGCCGGCGGCTCGTCCTCGACGAACACCGCCACGTTGTCCATCAGCCGCGTCAGCTCCGGCGGGATCCTGTCCAGGGCCTCTGCGACGAGCTCTTCGAACTCCTCGCGCGTCATCTCCAGCACCCGGCCATTGTCGCTCCGCGGGAAACCGTTTTGGCGATAGCTCCCCGGATCCCATATGCTTCTCACGTCCCCGACGCGCTGCAAAGCGCCCAGGCGGGCCTTTAGCCCTCATCGTCTAGTGGCCCAGGACGCCGCCCTTTCAAGGCGGTAGCACGGGTTCGAATCCCGTTGGGGGTACGCATTACCGTGTGCAAGACTTGGTCTCGCACACTGCAAGGTCCTGTGGAGCAGTTGGTTAGCTCGCCACCCTGTCAAGGTGGAGGTCGCGGGTTCAAGTCCCGTCAGGATCGCTGAAGCCGGAAACGGTTTCGTGGCTGGGTAGCTCAGTTGGTACGAGCGATCGCCTGAAAAGCGATAGGTCGCCGGTTCGACCCCGGCCCCAGCCACCATCAAGAAGGCCCCGTCCATCGGACGGGGCCTTCTGCGTTCACTCCCCCTCGGCCGCCGTCCGCGCCCGGCGGCGCCACTGGACCAGCCCGACGGCCCCCGCCCCCGCGGCGACCAGCCCGAGCAGCGCCCAGTCCGGGACCGCGTCGGCCAGCGACCGGACCCGCTCCTCCACCGCGAACGAGTCGTCCACGTCCAGCAGTCCCGGCAGTGCGCTCGCCCCGTCGTAGACGAGGAACAGGACGCCGAGGGTGATGAAGAACAGCCCGGACAGCAGCGAGGTGGTGTGCAGCTCGAAGCGGCCCACGGCGAAGGCCCGCCCGCGCAGCCAGCGCCGCCTGCCCAGCTCGAACCGCTCCCACAGCAGGGCCATCAGGAAGAGGGGAGCGGCCATCCCCAGCGCGTAGACCGCGAGCAGCAGGCCGCCGTAGACCGGGCTGCCGCTGACCGCCGCGACGGTCAGGACGCTGCCCAGGATCGGGCCGGCGCAGAAGCCGGCCAGCCCGTAGACCGCGCCCAGCGCGTACACCGACAGGGCGGTGGTCGGCCGGATCCTGCCGGACAGCTCCGAGATCCGCTTCGGGGCGAAGCCCAGGCCCAGGATCTGTGCGAGCCCGAGCGCGATGATCAGCCAGCCGCCGGCCAGGACGAGCTGGTCGCGGTTGCCGTGGAAGAACCGTCCGGCGTACGAGCCGGCCGCCCCCAGCGGTACGAGGGTGCTCGCGAGGCCCGCGTAGAAGATCCCGGTGCGTGCCAGCAGCCGCGAGGTGGAGTCGATCGAGTACGCGAAGAAGGCCGGCAGCAGCAGCGCGCTGCAGGGGCTGAGCAGCGCGAGGAGGCCGCCCAGCAGGGCGGCCAGGTATCCGATGTCGGTCACGGCCGCGCCGCCGCTGCCTTCGCCCGGGCGATGGCCGTCGTGAAGGCGTCGAGCGGCTGGGCGCCGGCGATCGGCTTGCCGTTGAGCAGGAAGGACGGGGTGGAGGTGACGCCGATGCGGTAACCCTCCTCCTGGTCCTTCTTCAGGGCCGCCGCGGCCTGTTCGCCGGCCATGTCCGCCGTGAAGCGCTCCAGGTCGGGGACGCCGGCCTCGCGGGCCAGCTCCACGAGGCGCGGCTCGGCGAAGCCCTTCTCCTTCGAGCCCTCGGCGTACGCGGCGGCGTGGAAGGCGGCGAAGCGGTCCTGCTGCCCGGCCGCCCAGGCGGCCTTGGCGGCGGCCTCGGACTCGGCGCCGAAGATCGGGAAGTTGCGCCACTCGATGCGCAGGGTGCCGTCCTCGACGTACTTCTTCACGAGCGCGGGCTCGGTGTCCCGGGCGAACTTGCCGCAGTAGCCGCACTTGAAGTCGGAGTACTCGATGAGCACGACGGGCGCGTCGGCGCGGCCCAGGGCGAGCTTGTCGCCGGCCTCGCGGCGGGCCAGCGCCTGGAGCGCGGCGGCGGCGTCGTTGCGGGGCGCGGCCGAGGCGGCGGACCCGGGGGAGCGGTCGGCGGGGACCTTGTCGGCGGGGGCGGTGGCCTGCCAGGAGACGAGGCCGAGGGTGATCGCGGCGACGGCGACCCCGGCGGAGATCAGCAGGGGCTTCACGGAGGACTTGGACGGCTTGGACGGCTTGGACGAGGGCATGCGGGTGCTCCAGTGCGCAGGGGTGAGGCGGGGTGGGACCAAGAGGTGAGCGGACCTCCTAGACCCGCATCACGGACAGCTCCACCGGGCCGGGCGCGGGCCGGTCGGGCCCCCGTACGGGGACCCGTACGAGCAGTGCCGCGTGCGGCCGCGTCTCCTCCGGAACCGGCCGTGCCGGCGGGACCTGCGCGTGCTCGCCCCCGGCCCGCGCCGGGATGGCGGGGAGCCCCCCGTGACCGGGAGCCCCGGGGGCGCAGGCCGGGCCACCGCCTCCGGAAGGGGCGGCAAGGGCCGGAACCGAGCTCAGGTCCCCGGCCGGGAGAAATCCCGGGGCGGAGGCCGGGACCGGGGCCGAAGCAGGGGACGCGACCGGAGGCGAGGCCTTCACGGAGACGGCAGTCTCCGGGACCACCGCCGTCAGGCCGGCCGAGACGGAAGCGGCCGCAGCCGGGAGCACCACTGCGAGAACCACCACGGCCAGGCGGGCCCACACCGTCGACGCGGCGCGGGCCAATCGGCGGGGGCGGGACAAGGTGGGCTGCCTCTCACTCGTACGGCCGACGGACTCGTCCCGAAATGGTACGGGTCCACCCGACAAATGCGTTCGCCACCCGGCGGGCCCAGGTGAGATCCTCGACCAGGTATGTCTACTTCCTTCGCCGCCCTGCAGACGCTTCTCGGTGAGATCTCCCTCCGTGACGCGCACCGCCTCGGCCGCCGCCTCGAAGGCGCCCGCCGTATCCGCAAGCCCGAGGCCAAGCAGGCCGTACTCGACGAGATCGCCGCGGAGGCCTCCAAGGCCGCCGAGCGACTGGCCGGGCGCGCCTCGCGGATGCCGGAGGTCACATATCCCGAGAACCTGCCCGTCAGCCAGAAGAAGGACGAGATCGCCGAGGCGATACGCGACCACCAGGTCGTGATCGTCGCGGGCGAGACGGGCTCCGGCAAGACCACGCAGATCCCCAAGATCTGCATGGAGCTCGGCCGGGGCGTGCGGGGGATGATCGGGCACACCCAGCCCCGCCGGATCGCGGCGCGCACCGTCGCGGAGCGCATCGCCGAGGAGCTGAAGTCCGAGATCGGCCAGACGGTCGGCTGGAAGGTCCGGTTCACCGACCAGGTGGACCAGGACGCGACCTTCGTGAAGCTGATGACGGACGGCATCCTGCTCGCCGAGATCCAGACGGACCGCGAGCTGCGCGCCTACGACACGATCATCATCGACGAGGCCCACGAGCGGTCCCTGAACATCGACTTCCTGCTCGGCTACCTGGCCACGCTGCTGCCGAAGCGCCCCGACCTCAAGGTCGTCATCACCTCGGCGACCATCGACCCGCAGCGCTTCTCCCGGCACTTCGGCGACGCGCCGATCGTCGAGGTCAGCGGGCGCACGTATCCGGTGGAGGTCCGCTACCGGCCGCTCCTCGAGGAGGAGGGCGACGACAGCGACCGCGACCAGATCACGGCCATCTGCGAGGCCGTGGACGAGCTCCAGTCCGAGGGTGCGGGCGACGTCCTGGTCTTCCTCTCCGGCGAGCGCGAGATCCGTGACACCGCGGACGCCCTGAACAAGCGGAACCTGCGCTTCACCGAGGTGCTCCCGCTCTACGCCCGCCTCTCGCACGCCGAGCAGCACCGCGTGTTCCAGCAGCACACGGGCCGTCGGATCGTCCTGGCCACCAACGTCGCCGAGACCTCCCTGACCGTCCCGGGCATCAAGTACGTGATCGACCCGGGCACCGCCCGCATCTCCCGCTACAGCCACCGCACCAAGGTGCAGCGCCTGCCGATCGAGCGGATCTCGCAGGCCAGCGCCAACCAGCGCAAGGGCCGCTGCGGCCGCACCAGCGACGGCATCTGCATCCGGCTGTACTCCGAGGACGACTTCGACGCCCGGCCGGAGTTCACCGACGCCGAGATCCTGCGGACCAACCTGGCCTCCGTCATCCTCCAGATGACGGCCGCGGGCCTGGGCGAGATCGAGAAGTTCCCCTTCATCGACCCGCCGGACCACCGCAACATCCGCGACGGCGTGCAGCTGCTGCAGGAGCTCGGGGCCCTGGACCCGGGCGAGAAGGACCCCAAGGAGCGGCTCACGCCGATGGGCCGCCAGCTCTCCCAGCTCCCGGTGGACCCGCGTCTGGCCCGCATGGTCATCGAGGCCGACAAGAACAACTGCGTCCGCGAGGTCATGGTGATCGCCTCGGCCCTGTCCATCCAGGACCCGCGCGAGCGGCCCTCGGACAAGCAGACCCAGGCCGACCAGAACCACGCCCGCTTCAAGGACGAGACCAGCGACTTCCTCTCGTACCTGAACATGTGGCGCTACGTCCGCGAGCAGCAGAAGGAGCGCGGCTCCTCCTCCTTCCGCCGGATGTGCAAGCAGGAGTACCTGAACTTCCTGCGGATCCGCGAGTGGCAGGACATCTACTCGCAGCTGCGCACGGTCGCCAAGAGCATGGGCATCCACGTCAACGAGGCCGACGCCCCCGAACAGGTCGTCCACGTCTCGCTGCTGGCCGGTCTGCTCTCGCACATCGGGCTCAAGGACACCGACAAGAACGAGTACCTCGGTGCCCGCAGCGCCAAGTTCGCGATCTTCCCGGGCTCCTCGCTCTTCAAGAAGCAGCCGAAGTTCGTGATGTCGGCCGAGCTGGTGGAGACCTCGCGGCTGTGGGCCCGGGTGAACGCCAAGGTGGAGCCCGAGTGGGTGGAGCCGCTGGCCCAGCACCTGGTCAAGCGCACCTACAGCGAGCCGCACTGGGAGAAGGACCAGGCCGCCGTGATGGCGTACGAGAAGGTCACGCTGTACGGCGTGCCGATCGTCGCCCAGCGGAAGATCAACTACGGCCGGATCGACGCCGAGGTCTCGCGCGAGCTGTTCATCCGCAACGCGCTGGTCGAGGGCGACTGGCGGACCCACCACAAGTTCTACGCCGACAACCGCAAGCTCCTCACCGAGGTGGAGGAGCTGGAGAACCGGGCCCGGCGCCGCGACATCGTGGTGGACGACGAGACCCTCTTCGACTTCTACGACCAGAAGATCCCCGCGCACGTGGTGTCCGGGGCTCACTTCGACTCCTGGTGGAAGCACAAGAAGCACGAGGAGCCCGAACTCCTCGACTTCGAGCGGGAGATGCTGCTGACCGAGAAGGCGGCCGGGGTCACCAAGGCCGACTACCCGGACACCTGGCGGCAGGGGCAGCTGAAGTTCCGGGTGACCTACCAGTTCGAGCCGGGCGCGGACGCCGACGGCGTGACCGTCCACATCCCGCTCCAGGTGCTGAACCAGGTCACCGACGAGGGCTTCGACTGGCAGATCCCGGGCCTGCGGGAAGAGGTGGTCACCGAGCTGATCCGCTCGCTGCCCAAGCCGATCCGCCGGCACTACGTGCCCGCGCCGAACTTCGCCGGCCGCTTCCTGGACACGGCGGTGCCCCTGCAGGAGCCGCTGCCCGTCACCCTGGCGCGCGAGCTCCAGCGGATGGTCGGGGTCCCGGTCTCGGCCGAGGACTTCGACCTCGGCCGGATCCCCGACCACCTGAAGATCACTTTCCGGATCATCGACGAGCGCCGCAGGAACGTCGCCGAGGACAAGGACCTGGAGGCCCTGCGGCTCAAGCTGAAGCCGAAGGCCCGCCAGGCCCTCTCCAAGGCCGCCGCGGCCACCGCCGAGCGGGCGGGCGGGGAGTCGGTGGAGCGGACCGGGCTGACCGACTGGACCATCGGCACGCTGACCAAGGTCTTCGAGACCCGGCGGGCCGGCCAGCCGGTGAAGGCGTACCCGGCGCTGGTGGACGAGGGCGCGAGCGTGTCCGTACGGCTCTTCGACACCGAGGCCGAGCAGCAGCAGGCCATGTGGCTGGGCACCCGGCGCCTCATCCTGCTGAACATCCCGGTGAACCCGGCGAAGTTCGCCTCCGACCACCTGACCAACCAGCAGAAGCTGGCCCTGTCCAGGAACCCGCACGGCTCCATCCAGGCGCTGTTCGACGACTGCGCGACCGCGGCGACCGACCGGCTGATCGCCGACCACGGGGGCCCGGCCTGGGACGAGGCGGGCTTCCGCAAGCTCTACGAGGCCGTCCGCGCCGACCTGGTGGACACGACCGTGCGGACGATCGGGCAGGTGCAGCAGGTGCTGGCCGCCTGGCAGGCCTGTGAGCGCCGGCTGCAGGCCACCGGCAGCCTCGCGCTGGTCGCCAACATCCAGGACGTCAAGACGCAGCTGGCGGGGCTCATGCCGGCCGGCTTCGTGACGCTCACCGGCCTGCGCAGGCTGCCGGACCTCATGCGCTACCTGGTGGCGGTGGACCGGCGGCTCCAGCAGATGCCCACGGGCGTCCAGCGCGACACCACGCGCATGGAGAAGGTCCACGAGATGCAGGACGAGTACGCCTGGCTGCTGGAGCAGCTGCCGAAGGGGCGGCCGGTCCCGTCCTCGGTCACCGACATCCGCTGGATGATCGAGGAACTGCGCGTCAGTTACTTCGCGCACGCCCTCGGGACGGCGTACCCGGTCTCCGACAAGCGGATCGTGAAGGCGGTGGACGCGGCCGCGCCGTGATCCGGTTCGACTGCACCCCCTGAGCTGCGGTACAGTCTGATTCGCAGCCGCCGAGCGGCCGCAAATCAAGGACCTGTGGAGCAGTTGGTTAGCTCGCCACCCTGTCAAGGTGGAGGTCGCGGGTTCAAGTCCCGTCAGGTTCGCAGAGACATCAGGGCCCGCATCCTCAGGGATGCGGGCCCTGATGCGTTGTCGGGGGCACCGCGCAGGAGCCCAGGGGGCCGGCGCGCCCTGGAGCGCCGCCTGGGGCCCGTGGGCCGCCCGCGGACCAGACGGGCCTCCCGGGCGCCTTCAACCCCCTCTGAGCCACGCCTGAACCACGTCTGAAGCACATCCGAGCCATCCCCCGACCCCATGTGGACGCATGTGGACCGCGGGTGGACCGTGCGGGGGACCGCCGGCGCCCCGCGGGAGGACCGCCCGGCCACCCCGCGCCCGGAATCCCCCGTTCGCATGATGCGTCCCCTGACGCACATCCCCTTTACGGGGTGCATTGCCGGATATACAAGAGTGATCATCTGTGACGGGAGTCACCGTACGAGTTTTTGAGACTAGTACTTTTATCGCATCCCTACGCATGCTCGATTTAATATGTGCAATGGCACCTACCCTGCCGGCACGCCCGCGCGCCCTTGATATCGCCCCTGACCTGGGCATAAAAAAGATCGCGCTGGACCCGGCGGAGTCCAGCGCGATCGAACGACCCACGAACCTGTTGGGGCAGGCCCGGCCGTATGAAGCTATGTGGGTTTCATCGGATTGGGGGACCCGATATAAGCCCGGTAAAGCGGGGTGTTTGCGCGACCTCAGGCCTCGCTGCGCTGCTGCGGAATTCCCGCGAGCAGTGCGCGAACCTCGGCCTCGCGGTACCGGCGGTGTCCACCCAGGGTGCGGATGGACGTGAGCTTGCCAGCCTTGGCCCAGCGGGTGACCGTCTTCGGGTCCACGCGGAACATCGTGGCAACCTCAGCCGGGGTCAGCAGCGGCTCGGCATCAGGGGTGCGAGCGGTCATGAGCGGCCTCCTCGGGAGAACCGAACCATCTCGGTTCTTTCCTTTAAATTCTGCACCTTGGCCCGCGTTGCCCGAAATGGACATACGCGGGCCGAGTCGGTTATAGGACGAACGGCTTGTCCTCGGCACTACAACTACACCATCCGTCCAGCCTCGACGGCCAAACCGACGGAATTGCCCTCCGAGGTGTTCATCAGCGGCGGAAGCCGATGGACCGTCCCATAACGGACAGTCACCCCACTGTGACGATCAGTCACAGAGCGATCAGGAGTCGTCAGACCCCCCGTAGAGCGCAATGCCGAGCATTCCACCCTTACTTGGACGGAAGGAACCCTCCCCGGACTCCTTGTCCTATTTTGGCACGAGGGTAGGGGAAGGGCGCAAGGGTGTAGTTAGTGCGGTCCGTCACGCTTGGGCCAATGGCCCGTATCGGGACGTAGGTCCTGGTACTACGTCCCAAATGCCATGATCAGGCATCTGATCAGCCAGTATTGGACGATCGACCGATACGGGAGGGTACGTACGGGCTCCTCCGGACCCAGAACAGCCACACCGGCGACTTCAGGACTAATTCGCGAAAAGCCGCTCCCGGACGGCGCGCCACCGCTCCGCCAGCTCCCCGTAGACCTCGTCCGCGCCCTCGGTGTCCCCGGCCCGCAGGGCCGCGATCCCCGCCGCCAGGTCCCCCGCCGACCGGTCGGCCGCCAGCCCGTCCGCGGGCAGCGCGTGCAGCAGCCCGCCGTAGTCCAGTTCGACCATCGACCGCGGGTGGAACTCCTCCAGCCAGCTTCCGACCTCCACCAGGCCCTCAGCGAGCATCCCGTACCCCTCCGCGGCGCGCAGGGTCCGCAGGGCCCGGGCCAGCCGACGCCGCGCCTGGACCATCGGGGTCCGGTAGCGCAGGCATTCGCCCGGCACGTACTCCCGCTCCTCGTCGGCCACCAGGACGAACCACCGCAGCGGGATCTGCCACACCCCCGTACGGATCCACGGGCGGGCGTCCGGGTTCCGCTCGCGCCAGCGCTCGTAGTCCTCGGCCGCCTGCCGGCGCATCACCGGCGGGAGCGCCGCGTCCAGCACCAGGCGCGGGAACTGCTCGACCAGCTCCTGGAGCGCCAGCCAGCCGCGGAGCCGGGTGCGCCACGGGCAGACCAGCAGCACCCCGTCGACCTCCGCCGTGAACGCGTCGGCGCTCTCGTGCGCCGGCACCCCCACCACGGGGACCCGGACCAAGTCCGCCAGCGACCGGCGCAGTTCGTCCTGGGCGGTCGGGGTCACCCCGCGCCGGGCGTAGGCGGCCCAGTGCGTGCGCTCCGGCTCCGCGAAGGCGGCGAGGGGCTCGTAGACGCGCAGATAGGAGGCGTACGGGACGGCCGGCGCCGAGCGGGCGGAAGGCAGCAGGGGATCGGGGGATTCGCTCACGCTCTCGTACTCCCCTTTTTGAGGGCCCGGTTCACCTCCGGAGCGCCCGCACCCTCCGGTCGAGCCGGGGCGCTCGTACTCCGGGAGTGTTTCGATCCACGGACAGGTCGCCTACGGAGGGGCCACAGGTCTTACTCTGCTCCCAGCACGCCCTCCCCCACCCGCAGGGCGGGCGTATTTCCGCCGCATCTCTTCCATGGGAGTCACCACCGTGACCGAAATGACCGACGGCGTCCTGCACACCCTGTTCCGTACGGAGCAGGGTGGCCACGAGCAAGTCGTGCTGTGCCAGGACCGAGCCTCCGGCCTGAAGGCCGTCATCGCGATCCACTCCACCGCCCTGGGCCCCGCCCTCGGCGGTACGCGCTTCCACGCGTACGCCTCGGACGAGGAGGCCGTCCTCGACGCGCTGAACCTCTCGCGCGGCATGTCGTACAAGAACGCCCTCGCCGGTCTCGACCTCGGCGGCGGCAAGGCCGTGATCATCGGCGACCCGGACGTCATCAAGAGCGAGGAACTCCTCCAGGCCTACGGCCGGTTCGTGGAGTCCCTCGGCGGCCGCTACGTGACCGCCTGCGACGTCGGCACCTACGTGGCCGACATGGACGTCGTGGCCCGCGAGACCCGCTGGGCGACCGGCCGCTCCCCCGAGAACGGCGGCGCGGGCGACTCCTCGGTCCTCACCGCCTTCGGCGTCTTCCAGGGCATGCGCGCCAGCGCCCAGCACGTGTGGGGCGACCCGACCCTGCGCGGCCGCAAGGTCGGCGTGGCCGGTGTCGGCAAGGTGGGCCACTACCTGGTCGAGCACCTGCTGCAGGACGGCGCCGAGGTCGTGATCACGGACGTACGGGAAGAGTCCGTACGCCGGATCCTGGACAAGCACCCGGGCAAGGTCACCGCGGTCGTCGACACGGACGCGCTGATCCGCACCGAGGGCCTGGAGATCTACGCCCCCTGCGCGCTCGGCGGCGCCCTGAGCGACGAGAGCGTGCCCGTCCTCACCGCCAAGATCGTCTGCGGTGCGGCGAACAACCAGCTCGCCCACCCGGGCATCGAGAAGGACCTCGCGGACCGCGGCATCCTGTACGCGCCCGACTACGTGGTCAACGCCGGCGGCGTCATCCAGGTCGCCGACGAGCTGCACGGCTTCGACTTCGACCGCTGCAAGGCCAAGGCGACGAAGATCTTCGACACCACGCTCGAAATCTTTGCTCGCGCGAAGTCGGACGGCATCCCGCCGGCCGCTGCGGCCGACCGGATCGCCGAGCAGCGGATGGCGGACGCCCGCGCCGCGCGCGCGGTGTAGGCAACTCCCGGGGCTCCGGGGTGTGCCCGCCGGGGTGCGGCGAGACGGAACTCACTGCACTTCGGCGGGTCGCCCGCCAGGAAAGGGTTAAAATCGCAGCTGACCAGCGAGGACGGGGCGCCTCGTTGGTTCTGCACCGGGGCGCGTCATGCGGGCGGCGTACCGTATGGCCGCGGAAGCAGGTACCGTTAAACCCCTACGGACGGTCTCTCCACGGAGAGCCCGCTCCGAACCATGAACGCGTGTCAGACTCTGGGGCCGTCGAGCCCCGTCACCGAGGGGGTCGAGCCATGGGGCGCGGCCGGGCCAAGGCCAAGCAGACAAAGGTCGCCCGCCAGCTGAAGTACAACAGCGGCGGGACTGACCTCTCGCGTCTGGCCAATGAGCTGGGCGCATCGCCGACGGATCCGCTGCTGCCTGTCAGCGAGCCGGTCGAAGTCGATGACGATCTGGATGACGACGACGACCCGTACGCCAAGTACGCGGAGCTGTACAACAGCGATGACGACGACGAGGACGAAGAGTCCGGTCCGTCGGCACAGCGTCGGGGCGCTTGACGCTCTTTAGCGTCTGCACGAAGGACAAAACACTGAAACCCGGTCCAGGGCATCGCCCCGGGCCGGGTTTCAGTGCTGCTCAGCTCGCGTAGGAACCGGTCAGGGTCGCGCCCTCGGTACGGTCGCCGCGGTCCAGGATCTCTCCCGCGACCCACGCGTCGACACCCCGGTCGGCCAGCGCGGTCAGCGCCACCTCCACCGACTCGCCGGGCACGACGGCCATCATGCCGACGCCCATGTTCAGGGTCTTCTCCAGCTCCAGCTGCTCCACCTGGCCGGCCTTGCCGACCAGGTCGAAGATCGCGCCGGGGGCCCAGGTCGTACGGTCGACCGTGGCGTGCAGGTGGTCCGGGATGACCCGGGCCAGGTTCGCGGCGAGGCCGCCGCCGGTGATGTGCGAGTACGCGTGCACCTCGGCCGTACGGGTGAGCGCCATGCAGTCCAGCGAGTAGATCTTGGTGGGCTCCAGCAGCTCCTCGCCGAGGGTGCGGCCGAGCTCCTCGACGTGCTGGTCCAGGGACATCCCGGCCCGGTCGAAGAGGACGTGGCGGACCAGCGAGTACCCGTTCGAGTGAAGACCGGACGATGCCATCGCGATGACGGCGTCACCCGTACGGATCCGATCCGCGCCCAGCAGCCGGTCGTACTCGACGACACCCGTGCCCGCGCCCGCGACGTCGAAGTCGTCCGGGCCCAACAGGCCGGGGTGTTCGGCGGTCTCGCCGCCCACCAGGGCGCAGCCGGCGAGGACGCAGCCCTCGGCGATGCCCTTGACGATGGCCGCGACCCGCTCGGGGTGCACCTTGCCGACGCAGATGTAGTCCGTCATGAAGAGCGGCTCGGCGCCGCAGACGACGATGTCGTCCATGACCATCGCCACCAGGTCGTGGCCGATGGTGTCGTACACGCCGAGCTGGCGGGCGATGTCCACCTTGGTGCCGACGCCGTCGGTGGCCGAGGCGAGCAGCGGTCGCTCGTAGCGCTTGAGGGCGGAGGCGTCGAAGAGGCCGGCGAAGCCGCCGAGGCCGCCGAGGACCTCGGGGCGCTGCGTCTTCTTCACCCACTCCTTCATCAGCTCGACGGCGCGGTCGCCCGCTTCGATGTCCACGCCTGCGGCTGCGTAGCTGGCACCGGTGGTCTTCTCTGTCATGACAGGAGAGAGCTTTCGTGTCGTTACTGCGTGTGGTGCTGGGCCCCCGGAGAAGCCTCAAAGAGAGGGCCCAGCGCAGGTTGAGCAGGCCGAACCGAGAAAACGCCTACGGCCGACGGAGCGCGTCGGCGGCGTCCGTGCCGCCCGCGAGCTCGGACTCCAGGAGCTGCTTGCCCAGGAGCTGCGGGTCGGGCAGCTCCATCGGGTACTCGCCGTCGAAGCAGGCACGGCAGAGGTTGGGCTTCTGGATGGTGGTCGCCTCGACCATCGCGTCGAGCGAGATGTACGAGAGCGAGTCGGCGCCCAGGGACGTGGCGATCTCGTCGACCGACATGCCGTTGGCGATGAGCTCGGCCCGGGTGGCGAAGTCGATGCCGAAGAAGCACGGCCACTTCACCGGCGGCGAGGAGATCCGGATGTGGACCTCCGCCGCGCCGGCCTCGCGGAGCATCTTGACCAGGGCGCGCTGGGTGTTGCCGCGGACGATCGAGTCGTCGACGACCACCAGGCGCTTGCCCCGGATGACTTCCTTGAGGGGATTGAGCTTCAGCCGGATGCCGAGCTGGCGGATCGTCTGCGAGGGCTGGATGAAAGTCCGGCCCACGTAGGCGTTCTTGACCAGGCCGGAACCGTACGGAATCCCGCTGGCCTCGGCGTATCCGACGGCGGCGGGCGTGCCGGACTCCGGTGTCGGTATCACCAGGTCGGCGTCGACCGGGGCTTCCTTGGCCAGGCGCCGGCCCATCTCGACACGCGAGAGGTAGACGTTCCGGCCGGCGATGTCGGTGTCCGGGCGCGCCAGGTAGACGTACTCGAAGACACAGCCCTTGGGCTTCGCTTCCGCGAATCGAGAGGTCCGCAGACCGTTCTCGTCGATCGCGATGAGTTCGCCCGGCTCGACCTCGCGGACGAAGCTGGCGCCGCAGATGTCGAGGGCGGCGGTCTCACTCGCGACCACCCAGCCGCGCTCCAGGCGGCCGAGGACCAGCGGGCGGATGCCCTGCGGGTCACGGGCGGTGTAGAGGGTCCCCTCGTCCATGAAGACGAGAGAGAAGGCGCCCTTGACCTTCGGGAGGACCTTGGTGGCCGACTCCTCGATCGTCAGGGGCTTGCCGTCCTCGTCGGTCTGCCCCGCGAGCAGGGCGGTGACCAGGTCGGTGTCATTGGTCGCGGCCACCTGGGTGGCACGGCCGTCCTGACGGGGGAGGTCGGCGACCATCTCGGCGAGCTCGGCGGTGTTCACCAGGTTGCCGTTGTGACCCAGGGCGATCGAGCCGTGGGCGGTCGCGCGGAAAGTGGGCTGCGCGTTCTCCCAGACGGAGGCTCCGGTGGTCGAATAGCGGGCGTGACCGACCGCGATATGACCTTGGAGCGAGCCGAGAGAGGTTTCGTCGAAGACTTGGGAAACGAGGCCCATGTCTTTGAAGACGAGGATCTGGGAACCGTTGCTCACAGCGATTCCCGCGGACTCTTGTCCACGGTGCTGTAGCGCATACAGTCCGAAGTAGGTGAGCTTGGCGACCTCTTCACCCGGAGCCCAGACACCGAAGACGCCGCAAGCGTCCTGGGGGCCCTTTTCGCCGGGGAGCAGGTCGTGGTTGAGTCGTCCATCACCACGAGGCACGCTTCCGAGTGTAGGCGAGATCGACCACTGGTCCGAATTGGGGACGCCCGGGAAATGTCACAGCACAGAGGGTGACGGCACGCCTCCGTCTCGGTATTCGGATCACCTTGTTGACATGCACGAAGGCATTCGTACAGGCTCTCGGTCCATGCAGCCTCTCGGTGACCGCACCGTCACCCTCGTCGAGCGCCGCCACGTAGACCTGGTCCGTGTCGCGAGCGCCATCTGTCGCTGTTCCGCGTAGCCACAACTCTTCCTCTCCTTTCCTCACTTCCGCTCCGCCCCGCCCTGCTCCGCCGTGCCGCGCGCCGTCCCGCGCCCGCCCGGGGCCGGCCGGCGGACCGTGCCTTGGAGTACCTGTGTCTTCGTACGAGAACAAGCTGTCCCGGCGCGCCTTCGGAGGCGCCGTCGGCGTGACCGCGGCCGCTGCCGCCGTGGGGCTGGGCGCCGCCCCGGCCGAGGCCTCCGAGGCCGCCGCGAGCGGGCAGGCGGGCCCCCGGGAGCGGGAATTCCGGGCCGCCCGCGGCCGGCGCGCCCGCAGGCCCAACATCCTGTTCATCCTGGGTGACGACCTGGGCTGGGCCGACCTCTCCGCTTACGGCTCCCCGCACATCAAGACCCCCCACCTCGACCGGCTGGCCCGCCAGGGCGTCCGGTTCACCGACGCCTACTCGGGCTCCGCGACCTGCTCGCCGACCCGCTTCAGCCTCTACACCGGGCGCTATCCGGGCCGTACGAAGGGCGGGCTGGCCGAGCCGATCGCCGACAACCCGATGTCCGCGAACAGGCCGACAGGGCGAGCGTGGAGCCGGCGCGGCTGGCGGAGCTGCGGACGGCCTGGGAGCGCGTGAACGCGGAGCTGCTCCCGTACCCGGGCTGAGCGGGCCCACCTGCGCGGGACCGCTCCGGTCCGGGGCCCGGGTCGCCGGCGGGCCCGGGTCCGTCGGGCCCCCGGGTTCCCGGCTGCCCGGGCCCGGGTCAGGCGGCGGGCGGGGCCGCCCGGGCGGTCAGGCCCTTGCCGTCGGGCGCGGTGAGGGTCAGGGTCCGGCCCTCGATCTTCGTGGTGAGCGGACCGCTGCCGAACAGCGCGGTCAGCGTCCGCTCGACCTCGCCCGCCGGACCGTCGCAGGCCATCCGGGTCGTGGTGAGCGGCCCGAAGGTGACTGTGGGCCCGTCGACGGTGGCCTTGGCGCTGAACCGGTTGCAGCCGAGGCTGCCGCTCGCGGTCAGGTCGGGGGCGAGGGTGAACGTGGCCCTGCCGGCCGCCTCGGCGGGCAGGGACGCCGAGGTCCCGCCGCTGACCAGGGACTCGACGATCCACTCGGTCGTGGTGAGCGGGGCGTCCTCGACCGGGGGCTTCGAGGTCATGGCGATGGTGCTCCCGTCGGCGGTCTTCAACGTGAGCCGCTCGGGCCCCCGTTCGATCGCCAGCCGGCCCGTGAACAGCTTCGCGAAGGCCGTTTCGAACTCCATGTCCTCGCAGGCCATGGCGGTCGTGGCGCCGGGCGTGACGGTCAGGGCGGAGGAGCCGTCGTGGACGACCGCCGCCGTGAAGCCGTTGCAGCCGTAGTTGCCCTTCGCCACGTCCTGCTCGATGTCGACGCGGGCGGCGTCGGGGGCGTGCAGGGTGCGGCCGCCGGTGGTCAGGGACTCCACGGCCCAGGAGCCCACGACGTCGGGGAGCAGGGCGGCGCTCCCGCTCTCCTGCGCCCGGCCGCAGCCGGCCAGGGCGAGCACGAGGGCGAGGGCCAGCCCCGCGGGGGTGTGGACGTGCCGGAAGGTACGCATGTCCCTGGGACGGGCCGGGTGCCCGGTCGGTTCCGCCACGGCCGCGCTCAGCTCATCAAAGGGAGCAGCGCCGACAGGTCGGCCCGCTCCCCACTGGCGCTGACCTGCGCCGCGTCGAGTGCCTCGGCCCATGCCGTACGGCCGGTCGCGAGCCGGATCCAGGTCAGCGGGTCGGTCTCGACCACGTTCGGCGGGGTGCCGCGGGTGTGGCGCGGGCCCTCGACGCACTGGACCACCGCGAAGGGCGGGATCCGTACCTCGACCGAACCGCCCGGCGCCTTGAACGCGAGGGCGTCGGCGAGCAGCCGGGTGCAGGCGGCCAGGGCCTGGCGCTCGATGGGGACGTCCAGTCCGGTGGCCCGGTTCAGGTCGTCGGTGTGCACCACGAGTTCCACGGTTCGGGTGACCAGGAAGTCGGCCAGGGTCATGTCCCCGATCCACAGGTGCAGCACGCGGTCGCCCGGATTCTCCGCGAGTCCCTCGGCCATGCGGGTGGCCGCCCGGTCGAACAGCTCGGGCAGCGGGGCTCCCGTCAGGGTTTCCCTGGCGGCCTCGGAGATCTTCCCGGCGAGGGACGCGGTGGCGAAGGGCCACTCCACGGGCGAGATCTCGGCGACGACGGCGGGCGGCCGGGCGAGGCCGCCGGCCAGCGAGTCCGCGATCCACGCGATGTGCGCGGCGAGGTCGGCGACGCTCCACTCGCCGAGCCCGCTGGGCCGCGCCAGCTGCTCGGGCCCCAACTCGCGTACGGCTTCGGCGATATGCGCGAACTGCGCGGTGACGGCCGTACGGATCTTGGCGGGGTCGTAGGTGCGCGGCTTCTTCCTGGCGGGCGGCATGCGGTGACCCTATCCGGGCGGCGTCGGCTCCGTGCGGCCGCGGCGCGCGGTGGCATCGGGGCTCGGTGGCATCGGCGCGGTGGCATCGGCGCGCGAGCGGCACCGAGGCCCCGCCCACCAGGTGGACGGGGCCTCGTACGCGCTCTGAACGGCGGGATCAGGCCAGCAGGGCCGGGATCGTCGCCTCGTGGGCCTCGCGGAGCTCGGCCAGCGGGAGGGTGAACTCGCCCTGGATCTCGATCTCCTCGCCGTCCACCACGCCGATGCGGGCGACCGGCAGGCCCCGCGCACCGCACATGTCGGTGAAGCGGAGCTCCTCGCTGCGCGGGACGGCCACGATGGCCCGGCCCGCGGACTCGGAGAACAGGAAGGTGAAGGCGTCCAGACCCTCGGGCACCACGACCCGCGCACCGTTGCCGCCGCGCAGGCAGGACTCGGTGAGCGCCTGGATCACGCCGCCGTCGGACAGGTCGTGCGCGGCGTCGATCATGCCGTCGCGCGAGGCGGAGATCAGGATCTCGCCGAGCAGCTTCTCGCGGCCCAGGTCCACCTTCGGCGGCATGCCGCCGAGGTGGTCGTGGACGACCTGGGACCAGGCCGAGCCGCCGAACTCCTCGGCCGTGTCGCCCAGCAGGTACAGCAGCTGGCCGGCCTCCGAGAACGCCATCGGCGTACGGCGGTTGACGTCGTCGATCACGCCGAGGACCGCCACGACCGGGGTCGGGTGGATCGCGATGTCGCCCGTCTGGTTGTAGAGGGAGACGTTGCCGCCGGTCACCGGGGTGCCCAGCTCCAGGCAGCCGTCAGCCAGACCGCGGCAGGCCTCGGCGAACTGCCACATGACGTCCGGGTCCTCGGGGGAGCCGAAGTTGAGGCAGTCGGAGATCGCGAGGGGCTTGGCGCCGGTCGCGGCGACGTTGCGGTAGGACTCGGCCAGCGCCAGCTGCGCGCCCGTGTACGGGTCGAGCTTGGCGAAGCGGCCGTTGCCGTCGGTGGCCATGGCCACGCCGAGGTTCGACTCCTCGTCGATGCGGACCATGCCTGCGTCCTCGGGCTGCGAGAGCACCGTGTTGCCCTGCACGAAGCGGTCGTACTGGTCGGTGACCCAGGACTTGGAGGCCTGGTTCGGGGAGGAGACCAGGGCCAGGACCTGCGCGCGGAGCTCCTCGGAGGTCTGCGGGCGGGGCAGCTTGCCCGCGTCGTCGGCCTGCAGCGCGTCCTGCCAGGAGGGGCGGGCGTACGGGCGGTTGTAGACGGGGCCCTCGTGGGCGACGGTGCCCGGGGGCACGTCCACGATCTGCTCGCCGTGCCAGAAGATCTCCAGGCGCTCGCCCTCGGTCACCTCACCGATGACGGTGGCGATGACGTCCCACTTCTCGCAGATCTCCATGAAGCGGTCGACGTGCTGCGGCTCGACGATCGCGCACATGCGCTCCTGCGACTCGCTCATGAGGATTTCCTCGGGCGAGAGCGTCGCGTCGCGCAGCGGCACGGTGTCCAGCTCGACCCGCATGCCGCCGGAACCGGCGGAGGCGAGCTCGGAGGTCGCGCAGGAGAGCCCGGCGCCGCCGAGGTCCTGGATGCCGGCGACCAGCTTCTCCTTGAAGATCTCCAGGGTGCACTCGATGAGGAGCTTCTCCTGGAAGGGGTCGCCGACCTGCACGGCGGGGCGCTTGGTGGGCTTGGTGTCGTCGAAGGTCTCGGACGCGAGGACCGAGACGCCGCCGATGCCGTCGCCGCCGGTGCGGGCGCCGTAGAGGATGACCTTGTTGCCGGGGCCGGAGGCCTGGGCGAGGTGGATGTCCTCGTGCTTCATCACGCCGATGCAGCCGGCGTTGACCAGCGGGTTGCCCTGGTAGCAGGCGTCGAAGACGACCTCGCCGCCGATGTTGGGCAGGCCCAGGCAGTTGCCGTAGCCGCCGATGCCCGCGACGACGCCGGGCAGGACGCGCTTGGTGTCGGGGTGGTCGGCCGCGCCGAAGCGCAGCGGGTCCACGACGGCGACCGGGCGGGCGCCCATGGCGAGGATGTCGCGGACGATGCCGCCGATGCCGGTGGCCGCGCCCTGGTAGGGCTCGATGTAGGACGGGTGGTTGTGCGACTCGACCTTGAAGGTGACCGCGTAGCCCTGACCGACGTCGACGACGCCGGCGTTCTCGCCGATGCCGACGAGCATGGCGTCGTTCTGGGGGGCCTTCTCACCGAACTGCTTCAGGTGGACCTTGCTGCTCTTGTACGAGCAGTGCTCGGACCACATGACCGAGTACATGGCCAGCTCGGCGCCCGTGGGGCGGCGGCCGAGGATCTCCCGGATGCGGGCGTACTCGTCCTCCTTGAGGCCGAGCTCCTTCCACGGCTGGGAGGCGTCCGGGGTTTCGGTGGCGTTCTTGACGGTGTCGAGGCTCATGCGCTGACCAGCTTCTTCAGGACCGAGGTGAAGAACGGGAGACCGTCGGTGCGGCCCGTCCCGATCAGCGGCTCGACCGCGTGCTCGGGGTGCGGCATGAGGCCGACGATGTTGCCCGCGGCGTTGGTGATGCCGGCGATGTCGCGCAGCGAACCGTTCGGGTTGCCGTCCAGGTAGCGGAAGGCCACTCGGCCTTCGGCCTCCAGTTCGTCGAGCGTGCGCTCGTCGGCGGTGTAGCGGCCGTCCATGTTCTTGAGCGGCACGGAGATCTCCTGGCCGGCGGTGTAGTCGCCGGTCCACGCGGTCTCCGCGTTCTCCACCCGCAGCTTCTGGTCGCGGCAGATGAAGTGCAGGTGGTTGTTCCGGAGCATCGCCCCCGGCAGCAGGTGGGCCTCGGTGAGGACCTGGAAGCCGTTGCAGATGCCCAGGACGGGCATGCCGCCCTTGGCCTGCTCAATGATGGTCTCCATCACCGGCGAGAAGCGGGAGATGGCCCCGGCGCGCAGGTAGTCCCCGTAGGAGAAGCCGCCCGCGAGGACGACCGCGTCGACCTGGTGCAGGTCCTTGTCGCGGTGCCACAGCGAGACCGGCTCGGCCCCCGCGAGGCGGACGGCGCGCAGCGAGTCACGGTCGTCGAGCGTTCCGGGGAACGTGACGACTCCGATGCGAGTGGTCACCGTCAGGCCTCGACCTTCACGGTGAAGTCTTCGATGACGGTGTTGGCGAGGAACGTTTCGGCCATCTTGTGGATGCGGTCGAGGGCGGCCTGGTCGACCGGTCCCTCCACCTCCAGTTCGAAGCGCTTCCCCTGGCGGACGTCGGCGATCCCCTCGAAGCCCAGGCGCGGCAGCGCACGCTGCACCGCCTGGCCCTGGGGGTCGAGGATCTCCGGCTTGAGCATGACGTCGACTACGACGCGTGCCATCGGGCACTCCCGTGTGGTGGTTGGTGCGAAGGCGGTTCCCTCAGCGTACCCGGCCAAAATTTCTACGCGGGTAGATATCCGAGGATCACGATCACCGGGCCGTTTCACCTCCACCAACGCTTCGCAAAATCCACCGGAAAACCTCGCACCCGGCATTGCGGCAGGACACGCGGAGAGAATTAACTGGGCTTCGCAATGCAATGAGAATCGGGGTACAAAGGAATCACCCACCGCGAGTGGCATTTGCCCCTTCGCAACGCGGGATGAAAGTTGCATTACCCCGAAACATCCACACAGGCGACATCACCGCACGTCAGCTGGTGGCGACGTCGCACGAAGGGACCGATATCCGTGGCGCAGCGCGTAGTAGTCACGCTCTCCGACGACATCGATGGCGGAGAAGCGGCGGAAACGGTCGTGTTCGCTCTGGACGGTAAGTCGTACGAGATCGACCTCAATGTCGCCAACGCAAAGAAACTGCGGAACGGCCTGGCCCCGTTCGTGGCCGCCGGCCGCCGCCAGTCCCGGTCGGGGAAGGCCTTCAAGCACACCTCCGTCGCCCCGGACCCGGCGGTCGTCCGCGCCTGGGCCCGGTCCAACCAGTACGAGGTGCCGCCCCGCGGCCGCATCCCCAAGCGGATCTACGAGGCCTACAACGCGGCCCACTGAGGGCCGATTTGCCATGCACCCCCATCCGTCGGCTAGTGTGTGGATCACGCCAAGGGGCCAGACCGCAGGTCCAAGCCTCCGAGGTCGTGCGGGTGTAGTTCAGTAGCAGAACATCCCTCTTCCAGAGGGAAGGCGCAGTGTGCGATTCCTGTCACCCGCTCTGCATCGCTTTCCGACCACCACGGTGGATCGGGTAGAGTGATGCACGCATCGCCCCGGCGGTGCAATGCATGCGGACGTAGCTCAGTTGGTAGAGCACCACCTTGCCAAGGTGGATGTCGCGCGTTCGAGTCGCGTCGTCCGCTCTGTAGTGGAGAAGGCCCCGATCATTTCGATCGGGGCCTTCTTCGTGCTTTCTCCCGCGTGTGACCGCGGACACCCTGACAAATGTCATCGCGGGCGATGACAGCGCGCACTGCCGACCCCGTCCGGGCGCCGCGAGGCTTGGGTCATGACTGACACCGTGATCGAAGCCCAGGGCCTGCGCCGCGGCTACGCCGGAGGCTTCGAGGCCGTACGAGGCGTCTCCTTCTCTGTGGCGCGGGGCGAGATCTTCGCCCTGCTCGGCACCAACGGCGCGGGCAAGACCTCCACCGTCGAACTGCTGGAGGGACTGGCCGCGCCGAGCGAGGGCCAGGTCCGCGTCTTCGGCCTCGATCCGTACAAGCGGCGGGCCGAGGTCCGCCCGCGCACCGGCGTCATGCTCCAGGAGGGCGGCTTCCCCTCCGACCTGTCGGTCACCGAGACCGTCCGGATGTGGGGCGGGGTCACCACCGGCGCCCGCCCGGCGGCGGAGGTGCTGGAACTGGTCGGCCTGGCCGCGCGGTCCGCCGTACGCGTCAAGCAGCTGTCCGGCGGTGAGCGGCGGCGCCTGGACCTGGCCCTGGCCCTCCTCGGCCGGCCCGAGGTGCTGTTCCTCGACGAACCCACCACCGGCATGGACCCCGAAGGGCGCCGGGACACCTGGGACCTGGTGCGGGAACTGCGGGCGCAGGGCACCACGGTGCTGCTGACCACGCACTACCTGGAGGAGGCCGAGGAGCTCGCGGACCGCCTCGCGATCCTCCACGAGGGGGAGCTCGTCCTGTCCGGCACCCCGGCCGAGGTGACCGCCACCCGGCCGGCGCGGATCCGCTTCACCCTGCCGGAGGGGATGCCCGCGGCCCGGCTCCCGCTGGCGCTGCACGCGGCGGCCCACGGGCGGCGCGTGGAGATCCGTACCGACCGGCTCCAGGCCGACCTGACCGAACTGCTGGTCTGGGCCCGGGAGTCCGGTGTGGAACTGGACGGGCTCGACGCCCGCTCCGCCTCCCTGGAGGAGGCCTTCCTGGAGATCGCGGAGAACCGCCGGAGCGCCGGCGACCGCACCGACGGCACGATGGCGGGGACCCGATGAACACGCTGACCCTGAACCCCGGCCGGCTCACCGCGCTCGGCCGCTCCGAACTCACCCTGCTGGTGCGCAACCGGGCCGCCCTCACCCTGGCCTTCCTGATGCCCGTGCTGATGGTGTTCGTCCTGCGCTCCTCGCTGAGCGGGGTCGAGGGCGCGCAGGCCGTCGGCGAGGCCACGCTGACCGGCGGGATCGGCATGGTGCTGATCCTCGTCGTCTACATGAACCTGGTCTCCGCCTACGTCGCCCGGCGCGAGGAACTCGTCCTCAAGCGGCTGCGTACCGGCGAGGCGAACGACCTGGAGATCCTGGCCGGAACCGCACTGCCCGCCGCCGCCCTGGCGCTCGGCCAGATCGCCGTCCTCGCCGTGGCCGGGGCCGTCGCCCTGGACGTGCGCATGCCGCGCAACCCGCTGCTGCTCGTGGCGGCCGTCCTCGCCGGCATCGTGATGCTGGCCGGGATGTCCGCGGTGACCAGCTCCTTCACCCGCAACGTGGAGACCGCGGGCATCACCACGCTGCCGCTGTTCCTAGTGACCGCGCTCGGCTCGGGACTGTTCATGCCGCTCGACTCGCTGCCGGACCTGGCGGCCTCCGTGTGCGAACTGCTGCCGCTGAGCGGGGTGATGACCCTCGTGCGGGCCGGCTGGAGCGGCGGCGTGGAGGGAGGGGACCTGATGGGGGCCGGGCTGTGCGCGCTGGCCTGGATCGTGATCACCGTGTTTGCTGTCCAGCGGTGGTTCCGCTGGGAACCGCGCCGCTAGAACGGGTCGGGGGACGGGGAACATGTCGAAGCTGACGGGGTGGTGGAAGAACCGCAGCAGTGCGGGGAAGGTCGAGCTCTACACCAGGGGGTCCTTCCACTTCTTCGTGGCCATCGAGATCTTGTCCTTCGGGCTGCTTCCGCTGGTCGCCGCCAAGGGGCAGTTCTCGTCCCTGGTGCCCCTCTCGCTCTTCCTGGTGGTGTGCCTCCACGCGGTGCTGTGCGGGGTGCTCACCTCCAGGGCGCTGCACTGGGTCGTGGGACGGCGCGAGCGGCCGGTCCGGCTGGCGGTGGTCACGGCCGCCGTGACGGCCGTGGCCGCCCTGGGCATCCTCGTCCTGCAGGCGACCGGAAGGCTCCCCGACTCCTCGGTGGCGCCGACGCTGGTGGCGGGGATGATCTGGTTCACGAGCGGCTCGGTGGTGCTGTGCCTGCGGTCGGTGCGCAAGATGCGCTACGTCCCCCCGGCCACGGCGGCCGCGACGGCGCTGGCCGTGCTCGCCCTGGGCATGCCGGCCGGGGAGGCCGCCGGGTACGCCGTCGGGGTGCTGATCGGCGGCCTGTTCTTCAGCTTCACCTGGGGCTTCTCCGGATGGCTGCTGAACACGGTCTACGAGCTGGACCGCTCGCGCGAGGACCAGGCGCGCCTCGCGGTGGCGGAGGAGCGGCTGCGGTTCGGCCGCGACCTGCACGACGTGATGGGCCGCAACCTGGCGGTGATCGCGCTCAAGAGCGAACTGGCGGTCCAGCTGGCCCGGCGCGAACGGCCGGAGGCGGTGGAGCAGATGATCGAGGTGCAGCGGATCGCCCAGGAGTCCCAGCGGGAGGTACGGGACGTGGTGCGGGGCTACCGGGAGGCGGATCTCGCGGTGGAGCTGGAGGGTGCGCGCGGGGTGCTGCGCGCGGCCGGAATGGACTGCCGGGTCGAATTCGAGGCCGGGCGCGAACTGGCCTCCGATGTCCAGTCGGCACTCGGCTGGGTGGTGCGCGAGGCGACGACGAACGTACTGCGGCACGGGGACGCGCACCGCTGCCTGATCCGCCTCACCGCTCCGCGGACCGGTCCCGTGACGCTGGTCGTGGAGAACGACGGGGCGCCCGACACCCCTGCCGGGCCCCCGGGCTCGGGACTGGCCGGGCTGCGGGAACGGCTCGCCGCACTGGACGGGACGCTGCAGGCGGGGCTGGTGGGCGGCGGCCGCTTCCGGCTGCTCGCGGAGATCCCGGACCGGGAACTGGAACGACTGGAGGTGCGGGCGTGAGCCCCGTACGCGTACTGCTCGCCGACGACGAGCACCTGATCCGCGGGGCCCTGGCGGCGCTGCTCGCGCTGGAGGACGACCTGCTCGTGGTCGCGGAGGCGGCCTCGGGACCCGAGGCGCTGGCGATGGCGCGGGCGCACCGGCCGGACGTGGCGGTGCTGGACCTGCAGATGCCGGGGGCGGACGGTGTGAGTGTCGCCACAGCGCTGCGGGCCGAACTCCCCGACTGCAGGACCATGATCGTGACCAGCCACGGGCGCCCCGGCCATCTGAAGCGGGCGCTGGCCGCGGGGGTGCGGGCCTTCGCGCCGAAGACGGTCTCGGCGCAGCGGCTGGCCGAGCTGATCCGGACCGTGCACGCCGGAGGCCGTTACGTGGACCCGGAGTTGGCGGCCGACGCGATCAGCGCGGGGGACTCACCGCTGACCGCGCGGGAGGCCGAGGTGCTCGAACTCGCGGCGGACGGGGCGCCGGTCGCGGAGATCGCGGAGCGGGCCGCGCTGTCGCAGGGGACCGTACGCAACTACCTGTCCTCGGCGGCGACGAAGCTGGGGGCCGAGAACCGGCACACGGCCGTGCGCATCGCACGGGCACGAGGTTGGGTATAGTAGTTCTCGCGTTACGGCGCACCTGCGGACATAGCTCAGTTGGTAGAGCACCACCTTGCCAAGGTGGATGTCGCGCGTTCGAGTCGCGTTGTCCGCTCTGCAGTGAAGAAGCCCCCGGTCCTCGGACCGGGGGCTTCTTCGTGTCTCAGGACCAGGTCAGGCCGGTGAGCCGCTCGTACGCCTCGATGTACTTGGCGCGGGTCTGCGCGACGACCTGCGTCGGGAGGGCCGGCGGCGGGAACTCGCCCTTCGGGTCCCAGCCGGAGGCCGAGGAGGCCAGCCAGTCGCGGACGTACTGCTTGTCGTAGGAGGGCTGCGAGCGGCCCGGCTCCCACTGGTCGGCCGGCCAGAAGCGGGAGGAGTCCGGGGTCAGCACCTCGTCGGCGGCGACCAGGGTGCCGTCCTTCGGGTCGAACCCGAACTCGAACTTGGTGTCGGCCAGGATGATGCCGCGCTCGCGCGCGATGTCCCGGGCGCGGCTGTACACGGCCAGGGTGGTCTGGCGCAGCAGCGCCGCCGTCTCGGCGCCGGTGGTGCGCGCGACCTCCTCGTAGGAGACGTTCTCGTCGTGCTCGCCGACCTCGGCCTTGGCCGCCGGGGTGAAGATCGGGCCGGGCAGCTCGGAGCCGTCCACGAGCCCCTCGGGGAGGCCGAGGCCGCAGACGGTGCGGGTCTGCTGGTACTCGGCGAGGCCGGAGCCGGTGAGGTAGCCGCGGGCCACGCACTCGACCGGGACCATGTCGAGGTTGCGGCAGATCAGCGTGCGGCCGGCCCAGTCGGCGGGGGCGCCGTCGGGCAGGTCGGTGGAGATGACGTGGTTCGGGACGAGGTCCGCGAGCTGGTCGAACCACCACAGGGAGAGCTGGGTCAGGACGCGGCCCTTGTCGGGGATCGCGGTGGGCAGGACCCAGTCGAAGGCGGACATGCGGTCGCTGGCGACCATGACGAGGCGGCCGTCCTCGTCGCGGTAGAGGTCGCGCACCTTGCCGGTGTGGAGGTGGACGAGGCCCGGAACCTGAACCGGCTCGGGCTTTTCGACGAATCCGGACACGGGGTCTCCCTGTGGTTCTGTATGAGCGCAGACCGATTCTCCCGCACCTTCGCCCCCACTTGTGGACAGGGGTGGGTCGGCGGCCGGCCGGTCGCGGGTCCGCCGCCGGTCGGTCGCGGGGTCCGCCGGCGGTCGGTCGCGGGCCGGCGGCCGGTCAGTCGCGCTTGCAGATCCGGTCGAGGAGATTGGCCGTGGCCCGCTGCACCCGCTCGTCGACGTGGCCGGGGCGGTCGAGGGCCGGGGACCAGGCGAAGGTGCCGGAGGCGAAGACCAGGGCGCCGCTGGGAGCCCGGTACAGGGAGGTCTCCTGGTGGCGGCGGTGGCCGTCGCCGTCGAGGTACGGGGAGTGCGCGAGCAGGATCCGGTCTTGGTGCTCGGGGAGCTGGGTGCGCGGGAAGTAGCGGTCGGCCTCGCCCGCGACCAGGCCGGGCAGCTCGTCGTTCTCCCCGGCGCCGGTGGAGTCCCAGAGCCAGTGCGTGGCGTTGCGCACGATCAGGGGGGCCGGCTCGGGGACCCGGCCCGCGTACTGGATGCCGAGCAGTTGCTGCTCCGGGCGGTCGACCTCGCGCCACAGGCTGGGGCGGCCGGGGCCGCGGCGTTTTCGGCAGGTGAGGAGCCGGTCGTCGACCCCGGACGGCGACGGGCCGAGCTCGACCTGCCAGTACATGGTGTTGGCGGAGAGGAAGACGAGCGAGGTGCCGTGCTGGCGGGCGCGCTCGACGGTGCGGCGCATGGGGGCCGACCAGTACTCGTCGTGGCCGGGGAAGACCAGGCCGCGGTAGCGGGTGGGGTCGACTCGGCCGGCGTGCAGGTCGCGGGTGTCGGCGTAGGCGATGTCGTAGCCGTAGCGCTCGGCCCAGCGGATGAAGTCGTAGGCGTGGCCGACGTGCAGGGGCAGGCCCGCGCCCGCGTAGGGGCGGTCGAAGGAGACGGTGACGGCCGCGTCCTGCTCGCCGAGCAGCCGGCCCTCCTCGTCCCAGGCGTGGTAGAGGCTGGCGCCGCTGCGGCCGTCCTCCGGGTAGAGGTTGTAGGCCTGCCAGGTGATGTCCGGGAGCAGCAGCAGGAGGTCGGCGGGGTGGTCGTCGCGGACCGTGAAGGGGATGTGGGAGCGGTAGCCGTCGGCGGTGGTCAGCACGGCGACGTACGCGCCGACGCTCCAGTACGAGGGCACCTGGAGGCGCCAGGACAGCCACCAGTGGTGGCAGGAGACGGTGCGGTCCGCGGCCAGGGGGGCCGGCTGGACGATGCCGGAGAGGCGGGGGCTGGTGGTGATCTTGGAGGCCCCGTCGCCGCCGTAGTGGCCGATCCGGTAGACGTCGACGGAGAACTGCTGGGGCGGGTCGACGGTGATGTGGAAGTCGATGGCCTCGCCGGGGGTGACGGCGCCGGTGGAGGCGAAGCCCTTGATCTGGCGGTGCACGTCGTCCGCGGTGCGGGGGCCGCCGGCGCCGCGGGCGCGGGGGATCTGGCCGGTGCCGGCGGCCGCGGCCGCCGGGTCCACGTACCAGGGCACGACCTGGCCGTCGTCGAAGTAGAGCTCACTGCCCCGGAACCAGGGCAGGGGCCCCTGTCCGAAGGGGTCGGTCACCGCGTGCGCGAGCGCACCTGACTCCCAACGCCGGATCTGGTCCGCACCACCCATGACCGCTCCCTCCCTCGCTCCCCCGAACGGGCATCCATCGCTTCGGTGGGCGCGGCACACGCTGTGCTGTGACGGCATTTCTCGGACACCCGGTTCAGGACATCCAGCCGCGACCGGTCCCAGCACATCACATAACGCACTCAGTCCATCACCGTTCGTCGCGAATTGACGTGACCGGAACATTGGCATCCGCTTGTCCGTGCGAGTCGTAGCCCTCCCGGGGGCGCATCCGCGACCCGTCTGCGCCCCGCCTGCGACCCGCCCGCGGAGCCCTCGGACGCCCTTCCCCGGGCGCCCTCGGGCGCCCCGGCACGTCCGAGGTCTCAGATCAGGCGGACCGGCTTCTCCGGGCGGACGCCGAGGGCCGCGAGCCAGTCCCGCAGGGGATCCGGATTCCCGTCTTCGACCAGGCACAGCACGCGCGGCGCCAGGTCGGAGCGGCGGTCGCCGCCGACCAGCAGGACCGGCCCGTCGAGCCAGTCCATTCCGGGCTCGGCCCCGGCCGAGTCCACGGCGGCACAGCACACCATCGCCGTCACGTGGTCGGCCAGCAGGTCCCGGCCGCTGCGCGGCGGCTGGAGCGGGAACAGCGGCACGGCGTCCGCACCGCGCGCCTTCCCCGACCCGGCGGCCGGACCGGCGGCCCGCTCCTCGCGGGCCAGGTCTCCGCTGAGCCGGCCGGCCAGCGCCTCGCCGGCCGTGCCCTCGCCGGCGGTGTCCGTGAGATAGCCCAGCACCCGCTCGAGCGTGGGCCCGGTGAAGCCGTCCGCGGTGGGTGACGCGGAGTCGGCCTCGATCGTGGTGGATCCCGCGGCTCCGGCGGCTCCGGACGCACCGGGCCGGACCCCGGCCCCGGAGGGCCCGACCGGCGCGGCCGGACCGGCCGGTCCCGAAGGACCCGGGGGCAGGCCCGCGGGGACGGCCAGGGCGTCCAGCGCGGCATGCAGCCGGGCCGCCTCCGTACGCCACTTGCGGTCCACGACCTCCTCCGGATACGCGGCCCAGTCCACCGGGGACCAGTCCGGCCCGGGCTCCGCCGGACCGCCGTGGAAGAGCCGCGCGGCCAGCAGCGACGTCGCCTCGTCGACCGCCCCGGGCTGCTCCAGAAGATCGCAGGCGGGGCGCTCGCCCAGCCGCGAGGTGAACCCCTCGGCCAGCCGGTCCCGCCGGGACAGCTCGGTCAGCGCGGAGACCACGCCGGCGTCGAGGTGCGCCGGCCAGCGGCCCATCCGCCAGGCGGGCAGCGCGACCCGGGTCAGCAGCCGGTCCCAGCCCGCGTAGGCGAGGCCGACCTGCTCCTGGGCGACGATGCGCAGCCCGTAGTCCACACCCTGTGCACGCGCCGAGGCGGCCGCGGCCACCCCGCGCTCCATCTCGGCGGCGTCCGTGCGGCACAGCCGCAGCAGCAGCCGGGCCGGCGGGGCGATCCAGCCGAGGCCGGGCCGGCTGCCCACGTCCACAGCCGCGTCCAGGCCCCGTACGAAGCCGCGCGCGTCGGCTATGTCCGGGTGGGCGGACGGGCCCGTACCGGCGACGACGGGCGCGAGGACCGCCCGTAGCTCCGCGACGCGCATCCACCACAGGAACGGCGAGCCGATCACCAGCACGGGGGCCGCACCCGGCTCGGACTCCGGACCGGCGGATATGCCGGTCCGGCGGTGGGCCGCGTGGGTCCGGTCCTCCAGCCAGCTGTCGCAGTCCGGCGTCAGCGCTATCGCGGAGGGCGGCGGCACGTCCATCCGGTCGGCCAGGTCCCGCACCAGCCGGTAGAGGTCGGGCGCGGCGGCCTCCGACAGCGGCACCGTCGGCGTCACGGCGGGGCTCGACCGCAGCACCACCGCGGCGAAGGCACCGCCGACGAGCAGCACCAGCGCGGCCACCGCGCACACGGCGAGGGTCACCGCCGGCCAGGGGTCACCGGCCAGCCGGCCCGTCATCCGGGCGGCCACCAGCACCACGGCGAGGGCGACGGGCAGCAGCCCGACGGCCAGGGCCCTGCTGCGGACGCGCAGCACGGCCAGAGCGCGGGAACGTGCGGACGGCACGCCCGCTTCCATGATCGAAACGGTTCCGGACACGACCGGACCTCACCCCCTCTGCCCTGCGGCGACGTTGCTCACTCCCCCACTGTGACACCCGCCACTGACATCGCAATGCCGGTGGGCCAAGTGCCGGAATGCTTGCGCCGCACCCTAGTTGGGGCACGCCCGGGCGTCAGGCAGACAGGGTGACGATCACCCGATGGAATGGCTTTGGGTAAAGGTGGGTGCGTTCGAACGCGGCCGGATGCAGTCGCACGCGAACGCGCCCGCGGGCCCGGTGCGCACATCGTGCGCACCGGGCCCGCGGGTCTGCGGACCTGCTGGTCAGCGGTGTTCGACGGCCCTGCCCGGTCGTCAGCGGCCTCTCAGCGGCCTTCCGCGGCCTTGGCCGCGATGTCCGTACGGTGCTGCGAGCCGTCCAGCCGGATGCGCGCCACCGCCTTATACGCCTTCGCGCGTGCCTGCGCCAGGTCGGAACCGGTCGCCGTCACCGACAGCACGCGGCCGCCCGCGCTGACGACCGCGTCGCCCTCGCGGCGGGTCCCGGCGTGCAGCACGTAGGCGTCGGGCGCGTCCTCGGCGGCCACCTCGGCCAGGCCCTCGATCGGGTCCCCGGTGCGGGGGGTCTCGGGGTAGTTGTGGGAGGCGATGACCACCGTGACGGCCGCGTCCTCGCGCCAGACGAGCGCGGGCTCGGCGTCCAGGGTCCCGTTGGCGGCGTTCAGCAGCACGCTCGCGAGCGGGGTGCGCAGCCGGGCCAGGACCACCTGGGTCTCGGGGTCGCCGAAGCGGGCGTTGAACTCGATGACCCGGGTCCCGCGGCTGGTGATCGCGAGGCCGGCGTAGAGCAGCCCCGAGAAGGGGGTGCCCCGGCGGCGCAGCTCGTCGACGGTCGGCTGGAGGACCAGCTCCATGACCTCGTCGACCAGCTTCGGGTCGGCCCAGGGCAGCGGGGAGTACGCGCCCATGCCGCCGGTGTTGGGGCCCTCGTCGCCGTCCAGGGCCCGCTTGAAGTCCTGCGCGGGCTGGAGCGGGACCACGGTGACGCCGTCGGTGATGGCGAAGAGGGACACCTCGGGGCCGTCGAGGTACTCCTCGATGACCACGCGGTCGCAGCCGAGCGCGTGCGCGCGGGCGGCGGCCCGGTCCTCGGTGACCACGACGCCCTTGCCGGCCGCGAGACCGTCGTCCTTGACGACGTACGGGGCGCCGAAGGCGTCGAGGGCGGCGTCCACCTCTTCCGGGGTGGTGCAGACGTAGCTGCGCGCGGTCGGGACCCCGGCCGCGGCCATCACGTCCTTGGCGAAGGCCTTGGAGCCTTCGAGCTGCGCGGCCTCGGCGGACGGGCCGAAGACGGGGATGCCGGCCGCGCGCACGGCGTCGCCGACCCCGGCGACCAGCGGGGCCTCCGGGCCGACGACCACCAGACCGGCCCCGAGTTCGGTGGCGAGAGCGGCGACGGCATCGCCGTCGAGGGCGTCGACCGGGCGGAGCTCGGCCACCTCGGCGATGCCGGCGTTGCCGGGAGCGCAGTACAGCGCGGAGACGTCGGGGTCGAGGGACAGAGAGCGGCACAGGGCATGTTCGCGGGCGCCGCCGCCGATGACGAGGACCTTCACGCTGCTCAGCCTAGCCCGGACGGCGCGGCCGGTTTCGTGCGGCCACCCCAATCAGGAGGCGCTACTCATTCGTGTATTCCTCCACAACGGTGGCTCCGAGCTCGCGCACGATCAGGTCGTGTCCGGTCAGGGCGCTCTCGACGAGGTCGGGATCGTCCTCCTCCGCGAAGTCGTCTTCGGGAGCGACCGGCGGCGGCGCCTGCTGTACGGGGGGCTGCGGGGCGGGAGCAGACTGCTGGGGCGGCTGCTGCTGCGGCTGGTACTGGGGCGCGGGGGCCTGCTGCGCCGGGGGCGGCGGGCTGTAGGCGGGCGCGGGCGCGGACGGGGCGCCGTACGAGGACGTCTGGAGCGGGGCCGGGGAGCCACCGCCGACGACGGCGTCGATCTTCCAGTTGACCTGGAACTGCTCGGCCAGGACCGCCTTGAGGACGTCCTCGCTGCCGCTGCTGGCGAAGTTGTCGCGGGCTCCGGCATTGGGGAAGCCCAGCTGGAGCGTGGTGCCGTCGAAGCCGGTGACCTGGGCGTTCTGGCTGAGCAGGATCCAGGTGAAGCGGCGGCGGTTCTTGACGGCCTCCAGGACGCCGGGCCACATCGCCTGGATCTGCCCGACGCCGGCGGCCATGCCGGGGGAGGGCGCGGGGGCCGCGGCGGCGGCCGGTGCGGGGGCCGCGGCCGGGGCTGCGGCGGCGGGCGCGGGGGCGCCCTGACCTGGAGCGGCCGCGCTCGGCCAGGCACCCGCGGCAGGCGCCGCCGGGGCTGCGGGAGCCGCGGCTCCGGGCCAGGCACCGGGGGCGCCCTGGCCGGGCTGCGCGGCCCCGGGCCACGCCCCGGGCGCGGGGGCGGCGGGAGCGGGAGCGGCCGGAGCGGCGGGGGCGGCCTGAACCGGTGCCGCCGGCTGCGCGGGAGCCCGTACCGGCTCGGGAGCCGCGACGGGCGCGGGCGCCGGCACCGGGGCAGCGGCGGGGGCCTGTACACCTGCGGCGGCGCGCGCGGCGGCGACGCCCCCACCGGGACCGGCCGGCGCCATGGCGTGCGCCTCGGGCCCGGGTACGTACCCCATGGCGGGCGCGGCCGCGAAGGCGGCGGCTCCGCTGCGCTCCAGCCGGTCGAGCCGGGCCTGGAAGGACCGCTCGTCGTCGAAGGCGGCGGGCAGCAGCACCCGGGCGCAGATCAGCTCGAGCTGCAGCCGCGGCGAGGTCGCGCCCCGCATCTCCGTGAGCCCGGTGTTGACCAGATCGGCGGCGCGGGACAGCTCGGCGGCGCCGAACACGGACGCCTGGGCCTGCATCCGCTCCACGACATCGGCGGGGGCGTCGATCAGCCCCTTCTCCCCGGCGTCGGGCACGGCGGCCAGGATGACCAGGTCGCGCAGCCGCTCCAGCAGGTCCGCGACGAACCGGCGCGGGTCGTTCCCGCCCTCGACGACGCGGTCGACGACCTCGAAGGCGGCCGCCCCGTCGCCGGCGGCGAAGGCGTCGATGACGGAATCGAGCAGGGACCCCTCGGTGTATCCGAGCAGCGAGGTCGCCATGGCATACGTCACACCGTCATCACCCGCACCGGCGAGCAGCTGGTCCATGACGGACATCGAGTCACGCACGGACCCGGCGCCGGCGCGCACGACGAGCGGCAGCACGCCGTCCTCGACCGTGGCGCCCTCCCGCCCGCAGACCTCGCCCAGATAGTCCCGCAGGGTCCCGGGCGGCACCAGCCGGAAGGGGTAGTGGTGCGTCCTGGACCGGATGGTCCCGATCACCTTCTCCGGCTCGGTGGTGGCGAAGATGAACTTGAGGTGCTCCGGCGGCTCCTCGACCACCTTCAGCAGGGCGTTGAAGCCCGCCGAGGTGACCATGTGTGCCTCGTCGATGATGTAGATCTTGTAGCGGCTGGACGCCGGCCCGAAGAAGGCCTTCTCGCGCAGGTCACGGGCATCGTCCACACCACCGTGCGAGGCGGCGTCGATCTCGATGACGTCGATGGACCCCGGCCCGTTCCTGGCGAGGTCCTGGCAGGACTGGCACTCCCCGCAGGGGGTCGGAGTGGGACCCTGCTCACAGTTCAGACACCGGGCGAGGATGCGCGCGCTGGTGGTCTTTCCACACCCGCGCGGCCCGCTGAACAGGTACGCGTGATTGACCCGGTTGTTCCGCAGGGCCTGCATCAGCGGTGCAGTGACATGCTCCTGACCGATGACCTCGGCGAACGACTCGGGGCGATAGCGGCGGTACAGCGCAAGGGACGACACGTCTACGAGGTTATCCGGGCCCACCGACAACAGCGGCCCGCCGACGCCCGTAGCGGCACATCCAGGCCCCTGGAACGCAAAGCGCCCCCCACGCACCCGCCAGAGCCCACTTACCCTTGCTGCCTTCCGGCCCTGGGGGAGTTGGGTGAGATAGCGCCACGTGAGGGGCTGGCCCCACCCTAGCGGATGAAGGCCCCCGGAATCGAGCCGGACCCGATCCGGACCCCGACCTGCCCTCCGGCCGACGATCACGTTCGCGAGCACCCCTCAACGTCTTGTATTGTTTGCGGCGGAGGATTCGCCTAGTGGCCTAGGGCGCACGCTTGGAAAGCGTGTTGGGGGCAACCCCTCACGAGTTCGAATCTCGTATCCTCCGCCATTGCTCTCACCGGGCAATACGTTGAAGAGCCCCACCGCTTGCGGTGGGGCTCTTTGCGTTGTCCCGTCTCAGTTGGGGTCGGGAGCCTCCTGGGCGGCCCCCCAGAGCGCGTCACCGATCTGCTTGGCAACGTTCTTGAGCATAGGCCCGGTCACGTGCATGTACCGGGCGCGCATCCGTGCGGACCCGCCCGGCTCCCAACCCATGATCGCGTCGACCACGACGTCGGGGACTCCCAGCAGCAGGAGCACCGTCCGGCGGTGTGGCGCGCGTCATGGAGCCGCCCGTCGCGGACGCCAGCGTCCCCCAGGAGCTTCTTCCAGTGGTGGTAGTCCGTGTTCGGGATGAGCGGCCCGCCGGTCGGCTGCGCGAAGACGTACCCCTTGTCCTCCCAGGCGTCTCCGGCGTGCTTCCGCTCCCGCCCCTGCTCCTCCTGGTGCTTCCGCAGCAGCTTGATGATCGGCTCGGGCAGGCCGATGGTGCGGCGGCCGGCGCGGGACTTGGTGTTCTTGACCTCGCGCCGCGTCTCCTTGCGGGCCGGGCAGTACCCCGGCTTCCGGCCGCAGCTCTCCCGGCACCCGTGCTCGTACTTCGGGCGCAGGCGGTTCTTCCGGACGCGGATGTACCCAGCGTCCAGGTACACGTCCTCCCACATCAGCCCCAGCGCCTCTCCCTGGCGCAGTCCAAGGGCCAAGGCGATGACCCACCGGGCGCTGTTGCGGAGCTTGGACGCCTCCAGAAGGAGACTCTGGATCTGCTCGATCGTGTACGGCTCGATCTCCTCCTCTTCGAGCCGGGGAGCCTTCGCGATCTCAGCCACGTTCTTCGGGACGTGCCCCCGTCGGACCGCCTCGGTGAGGGCAACTCGGATCGTGCGGTGAACGTGGTGCGCCGTCCCGGCCGCGCTGCCGTTCATCTGCATGCGGGCGTAGAACTCTTCCAGGTGCTCCGGCTCCAGCCGATCCAGCTTGTGAGCACCGAGGCCCGGTGCGAGGTGGACCCGTACGTCCACCTCGTACCCGTCGTAGCTGTTCTCACTGACGTACTTCTTGGCGATGTTCTCGACCCAGTGCTCCAGCCAGGTCTTCACCGTCCACTGCTTACCGATCTTCCGCACGGTCCCGGCTTTGCGCTGCTGCTCCAGGGCGCGAACGGCCTCGGTGACCTCGGCACGCGTCTTGCGCTCGACGTGCCGCCGGTCGGGCTTGCCGTCCGGCCGCACTCCGACGGTGACACGGCCGTGCCACTTCCCATCGGTGCCGAGGTAGATCGATGACGCGCCGTTGGGCTGTCGGGTCCGCTTCTTCTCGCTCATGAGCGCCCCCTCAAGCCGCGGTGCGGAGTCTGGCGACGTACGCGGGCAGCGCGTCCGGCGGGATGCGCCGCAGACGCCCCACGGTGACCGATTCGAGTGCCCCAGAGGCCACGAGGGCGAAGCACGTCGTACGGCCGATGCGCAGGCGGCGAGCAGCCTCCTCGACCGTCAGCAGGACGAGTGTGGAGTCATGCGGGTCGTTCACGGGCCCTCCTCAGGGTCAAGCGCGGCGCAGGCCTCCCGGGCGACGTCGCGGTTGGTCTTGATGTCGTTGGCGATGGTGGCGGCGAGCCAGGACTCGCCCGGCGTGTGTCCGTGCCCGGCGTAGGTCCAGTGGGCGAGGACGAGCGTGGAGCGCTCCGCATCGTCGTCAGGGTCGGGCAGGCCGCGTTCCCTGCGTTCCTGGGCGGCCCGGTAGTCCGCGCGGGTCTGGCGGAGAGCCCCGAGGGTGGTGGAGTAGGCACGGGACTTGGTGGAAAAGTGGCCTCGGAAGCCGAGCATGTGCGACCAGTGCGCGAGCAGCCGTTCCGGGTAGGCGTCGTCCAGGTGCCAGCAGGCTTCGATCAGGCGGCGGGTGTGGGCGGGCAGCCGGAGCTTGTCCAGCTCTGCCAGCTCCCCGATCCGTCGGTCGGTAGTCCCTGTGGTCTCGGCGGCCTTGGTCGCGTACTTCGCCACGTACGAGGCAACCGCCTGTTCGGTCAGGTCTTCGTGGCCAAGGCCCCCGATGGGCTGAACGTCGATCTGGGTGCCCCAGCGCAGGATTCGCGCGGAGTGGTCGCCGGAGGCCGGGACGGTGAGGGCGACTCGGCCGGCAGCGGCCCGGATCGCGTCATCCAGCAGAGCGACCGACGCCCAGGAAGGCGGAGGGCTGTCCGGTCCGTCGGGACCATCGAGGCGTACGACGGTGTGAAAGTGGACGGCGCCGCGCTTTTGGAACTCTGCGACCTTGCCGAAAGAGACCCGGCAGGACTCCTTCAGCGCCGTCTGCGTGATCCCGGCACGGGCGGCTATCTCACGGCGCAGGTAGATGGTGAAGCGCTGCCAGAGCTGCCCGGCGTAGTTGTTCCACAGCACCGCCCCCGCGTAGTCGTACCGGCCGGGGTCCAGGGCTGTTCCGAGCAGCGGGTCAGTCTCGGCGTGGATGGTGCCGCAGCGACAGCAGCCCGAGGCGGGCCGGTTGTGGACGGGCCCGAAAGACGGGGCGGTCAGGGTGGCGAACACCCTCGGGTGCTCCCGCACGGTGGCGGGCACATGCTTGGTCTCGTCGCCGGTGATCCCGGCCCGGATCAAGTGGTAGGTGTCCCCGGCGTAGGTCCAGGCGCAGGAGGGCAGCGGGAGGCTCGCCGGTTGCCGCAGGCGACGCGTAACCGGCCGCCGGGCTCATCGGCGGTCGAGTACGAGTAGAGGACATCCCCGGTCCGGCGGTCACGCGTCACGGTAGATCCCGAGAGGTGAATCGGATCGGAGCAGCCCCCGGTACGGCGGACCTGTTCCTGCCAGCGGTCGAAGCCGGGGGTGGAGGCGACCCGCAGGAGATCGGCGAGGGTGAGCGGGTCGGTGCCCAGAGAGGCTGCAGCACCGGCCACGGCCTCAGGGGCGACGGGGAAGACCGTCACGCGGCCACCGCCAGCACGGTGGCGTTCGCCCGCGAAGGGGTGTGCACCCAGCACGGGCGGTAGGCCGGGGAGTCATCCGTGCTGTCCAGGTCCGCGATCCAGCCGGTGAAGCCGCCGTCCAGGGGCCAGCCCGTGAGGAAGCAGGCGCAGTCGGTGCTCTCTCCCTGGTCGGAGTTGGTGCAGTGGCAGGGGATCAGGGAGCCCCGGAAGCCGGTCATGGAGCCGTCCGAGTCCACCACCACGAGCGAGCCCGCGCAGTCGTCGCAGTCCTCCAGGGGTTCGCCCGTTTCCCAGACGAACGGAACGGACACCGGGCAGCGCTCCCCGGACCGGTGCATCAGGACACCGATACCGCCGGACTTCACCCAGTCCGAGCCGCAGGCCGCAGCACAGCTCTGGCAGGAGGACGGGATGACTTTCGCGTCGTCCCTACGGGACAGCGGAGCGGATAACGCAGTAGAGGCCGGAGCGGCGAGGTCTGCGGGCATGATGGAAGCTCCCTTGTTGGGACCGGGAGCGGCGTATCTGCTTGGCGGTAGGGCGCCGCTCCCAGCGGGACATCTCTAACTTCTCTTGTGTTACCTAGATTAATAGGGATGGTGAAGAGCACAAGCCCTTGGGGAAGACTTCTTTAGATCACTTAGATAACCTGGGTTTGTGACCGTGAGCCCAGATGATCCCCGAAGCGCCTACGCGCAGGTGGCCGACGACCTTCGACGGCAGATCGCGAGCGGAGCGCTGACGGCCTGCCAGCGGCTCGACGGGAACGCCAAACTGGCCGAGCGGTACGGCGTTGCAGCCATGACCGTTCGGCACGCGTTGGACATCCTTCGCGATGAGGGCTTGATCGTGAGCCAGCAGGGACGCGGGACCTTTGTCGCCAGCGACCCGCCCGCAGTCGAGACGGAGCAGGCCCCGACCCTCGCCAACGAGTTGGCGGAGATCAAGGCCGCGCTGGAGCTCATCAACTCGCGGCTCGACCGCCTCGAAGGGCACGTGGCCGATCTTCCGTGACCGCAGCGGACAGCCGATCCACCCGTTGCGCCGCCTCGGTCAGCTTCTTCCGAATCTCGTGCAGCTCCACGAGTAATCGCGCTTTCTCTGCCACCCTCACGGCGACGGCCCCCTCTCCGTCCGGCCTGATCAGCTGAGCTTCATGTGTCCGGCCAAGCGCCGGATCTCTTCCGTGCGAGCGTTCCGATTGGCAGACCGCAGGTCATCCACCAAGTTGCGGGCGACTGGGCGGTTGCGTACGTGCTGAGGAGCGACCGAGTCGGCACGGAGGATGGACTCAGCCGCAGCCTCGGCCTTGCCGTTCATCATCTGACCGGCCGCCGTGCAGACCCAGAAGTGAGACTGCCTCTCACCCGATGCGATGTGCATGACGTCGACCACTTCGGACCGGGACAGCACGTCGCGCGGGTGCCCGAGTTCCAGGCTGACTTCCACACTGTGGATCTCCGCGTTCACCGCGTTGAACTGGGTCTGGAAGACGTTGCCGTCCGCGGGGAGGTTGGCGGCTGTCCGGCGCGCCTCGGCGAGGTGGGACTCAGCTTCGGAGCGATCCCAGAGACGCGACCAGGCCACGGCGGCCCGGAGGTGCATGGCGCCCCACAAGGAGCGGATGTTCTCGTCAGCGGTTGAGAGATCCGGTTCGAGATCGTCCAGGGCTCGGAGCGCCATGTCCCGCGCTGCCGCCACTTCCCCTTCGTAGAGCCATACCCCGCAGAGGTCCCAGCGGGCAGCGGCCCTAAGCGCCGGCGACTCCGCGCGCTCAGCCGCGACAAGCTCGCGCTGGACAGCACTCCAACCGAGGTCGTGATGACCAAGCAGGTTCGAGGAGACGCGGGCCATGTGGCTGGCTCGGAGCATCAGGGACTCGGCGCGGGAGAGGTCATCGCCGTCCGCCACGTCACAGGCAACGATGAGGTCGCGAAGGATCTGCGGGAGGACATCACCGAGAGCCGTGAACTTCGCGTCCTGGCGGAGTCGCTCGGCGGCTTCCACGCGCACGGAAATCTCTGCGAGCGACGGGGGCTCGATGCCACCGAGGAGGAGAGCACCGCCGGGCATCGTGGCCTGCTGGAGAGCGAGGCGAAGGCCGGGGATGGCCGCGTGACCCGAGTCGAGTTCCGAGGAGTCGTGGCGGTAGGGCTGCCCCGTCAGCTCGATGACCTCAACGTCGAGGGCTTCGGCGAGTTGCCCGAGGACGCTCATGCGGTCCAGCGGAAGCCGTCCGGTCTCCACCTTCGAGACCCAGCTAACCGATCGCTCTACCGCTGCTGCCAACTGCGCTTGGTCCCAGCCAAGTCGGCGGCGTGCCCGTGCCACCCTTTGCCCTGTGCTCAGTTCGGCCCCCACGATGGGCTCCCTTCGACTCTACGAAGGTACCCGCGCCCCCAGGACGGCACTGTCAGAAAAAGTGCCAGCGATCGCACGAAGTGCCATGACCCACAGGCCTGTTACAGGTTTCTCTACCTCATCAAGCACCCGGCTGCGCTCCGCTCCGCCGGGCGGGCTTCCCGGCTCCGCTCGGGGCGACGCTCCTGCCTTCGGCCCGCTCCGCGCGCGCTGCGCCGACGCCCGCCCCTACATGCGGGGTAGGCCCAAAGGCATGAGTCGAGTCCTCGCGGCCGCGGTTCTGGGGGTCACCGACATGCCTCCGGCGGGGGCGCTCCGACTCCGGGATGGCGGGGGCGCCGTGGGCGGGTGCCGGCCGAGTGGGGCTGATGCGGGGAGCTCCCATCCCGCCTGCCATCGGCCCAGGGCGAGCCGAGCAGACACGGCACCGGGCGTCCAGGTCGTTCGTCCAGTTGGGCGCTCCACCTGGACGCCCGGCACCGCGTCCGCTCCACATACGTGTGGGCCGACGGCAGACGGGATGGGAGCTGGGGTGAGTGGTGGGCGGGCATGAGGCGGCCGTGAAAGCCGGATTCCCCATCGATGGGCTAAGTAGCGCGCCTGCTAGCGTCACGGCCTGACGTGACCAGGACAGCTTGGTACTGAGCAGGAAGGCAGGCATGGCAATGCTGCGTCCTTTATTTGTGCTTTTTGCGCTTATCTTCACACTTGCAGCATGTATGCTTTTCCTAGCCTGTGGAATCCTCGTGGTCAGCCATGGGGGCTTGAGTGTCGAGTTCTTCAAGGCCCTGGCTCTCCTGGTGCTGGACTTTGGTCTCCTCATGGCCTGCAATCGCTACCTGACCGGCCAGTGGCACAGGTGGTCGCGGCCTGCGTCAGCCAGGGCTGGGCATCGCTGAAGCGGTCGATCCCCTGTGTCAAGCGAGCTCTGTTCGCTGACATCAACTGCTGACACCAACAGAGGCGG
This sequence comes from Streptomyces sp. NBC_01294, assembly GCF_035917235.1. Classification (NCBI taxonomy): domain Bacteria; kingdom Bacillati; phylum Actinomycetota; class Actinomycetes; order Kitasatosporales; family Streptomycetaceae; genus Streptomyces; species Streptomyces sp. NBC_01294. Next base: position 4,218,763 of record NZ_CP108423.1, on the reverse strand, counting down.
ATCCCGCCGATCATCGATGAACCCCGGCGGCAGGTCAGCCAGGGCTGCAAACGGAATGTGCGAGATCGCGTACCCCGGGTCATCGACCTGATAGGGATGAGGCCAGAGTCCAAAATCTGTGCCTAGCGCGGGTGCTGTCTCTCCAGAGGGATAGCACCCGCCGACATCGTCGGTCCCATTGCTCAGCACTGAGGGACGCAGCGGTGGCATGAACGCCGCCCATGCCTGGTGCCAGGTCAGTGGTTTCACCCAGCCGGTCGGCCAGGCCACGCTGGAGGCCCGGCTCTAATCAGCGGGTGCTGGGCGGCCGCCGATGGCTGGAATACGCGAACTGTTGTGGGCGGTTCAGGTGTTTTGACCTCGCCCAGAGTCTGGCTTTTCTACGCTGGATCCTTTCAGAACCGTATGAGTCGGGGGAACAAGTGAGTACTGAGATCGTACAGTTGGTCGAGCAGGCAGGTCCGTATCTGACGGCCGCGGTCGGTACATACGGGGCAGCTGTCCTTACCCGGGCAGAGGACGCAGCGGCGGACGCCACGGTCACGCTAGGACAGCGGATCCTTGGGGCGATGTGGCGGCGCCGGGACGAAGCGGGCCAGGCGGAGCTGGAACGCGTGGTGGACGAGGCCGCCGACGAACAGGACGAGTCCTACACGGCGGCAGTGCTGGGCAGGCTGCTCCGGCGGGCGTTGCAGGACGATGCCGAGTTGCGTGCGGAACTGTCCGCGATGCTGCCGGCTCCGGCTGCCGGTTCAGTCACCATCACGGCGTCCGGTGAGCGGTCGATCTCCGCTCAGCACATCGGTACCGCGATCACCGGTGACGGTCACACCGCGCCACGGCCGTGAGCACCGACGACGAGCTGTCTCGGCTGCGGATCGAGGCGGCTGGGCAGAGGCCGATCGCCGCTCAGCACATCAGGAATGCCTACACCGGCGACGTGCTGCCCGCCGAGGCACTACACAAGCCGGAGAAGGTATCCGCTGCTCCGGGCACCTCCAACCTGCCGCCAGCCGCCCTCTGCCTGGGGCGGGAGGAGGAACTGGCCCGGCTGCGGCGCATCCTGAGCAGTCGGCACGAGGGTGCGATCACGCAGAGCGGGACGGTGCATGGTCTGGGCGGGATCGGCAAGAGCACGCTCGCTCTGCACTATGCCCACCGCCACCGCGGTGACTACGCTCTGATCTGGTGGATCAACGGCGCGTCCCCCGACGAGATCGAAACCTCCCTCACCACCCTCACCCACACCCTGGCGCCCGGCTGGGCCGCCACGGCCGATCGTGTGGCGCAGGTGGCGTGGGCGATGCAGTGGCTCGCATGGCATCCGGAGTGGCTACTGATCTATGACAATGTGGAGAACCCCGACGACCTCACCCCCTACACCGGCGCACTCCACCAAGGCCATCACCTCGCCACCAGCCGCCGCACCACTGGCTGGCCCGACAGCGCCCCCACCCTGACCCTGGGCAACCTCGGCCCTGACGACGCCACCACCCTGCTGTGCCGACTTGTTTTCAAAGACGCCAGCCCCAACGCACGCCAGCGGGCCGAAGCCCGCGCTCTTGCCTTCGAGTTGGGGTATTTCCCTCTGGGAATCAAACAGGTCGGCGCCTACCTGGCCCAGAACCGCGGCATCAGCTTCGACGCCTACCGCCGCCGCCTTGACTCCAAACTCGCCAAGACCGCCCACGGCAGCGACGCCGAACGCACCCTTGCCCGCATCTGGAACGTCACCCTCCACGCCTTGGAGAAGGCTGATCCGCTGGCTGTGGAATTACTGCACACCGCCGCCTGGCTCGCCCCTGATGACATCTCCCACAGCCTGCTCACCCCGCCCGGCACCGACCCGGACGACATCGCCGAAGCCACCGGAACCCTTGCCGCCTACAGCATGGTCACCGACACCGGCACCACGCTGAGCCTCCACCGCATGGTCCAGACCGTCCTACGCACCCCGCAGCACACCAACGACAGCGGGTCAACCCGGCACCTGCAAGGACGCGACCGCGCTGAACAAGCGATCCTCCACAGCCTGACCCCGCCGCCGGGCCAGAACACCCCCACCGAAGGCCAGTGGGACACCCTTACACCCCACCTCGTCACCCTCGCTGCCACCAAACCACCCGAACATCACAATGCACCACTCACCAGCGCGTACGAGACCGCCGGCCATCGGCTCCACCAGCAAGGCCACACGGCCCGCGCCATCCCGCTGTGCGAGGCGACCCTCGCCCAGCGTGAGCAGGTCCTAGGTGAGACCCACCCCGACACCCTGACCAGCCGCGACAACCTCGCCAGCGCCTACACGTCGGCGGGGGACCTGGGACGGGCCATCCCGCTGTACGAGGCGACCCTCGCCCAGCGTGAGCAGGTCCAAGGTGAGACCCACCCCAACACCCTGACCAGCCGCAACAACCTCGCCTACGCCTACAAATCAGCGGGGGACCTGGGACGGGCCATCCCGCTGTACGAGGCGACCCTCGCCCAGCGTGAGCAGGTCCAAGGCGAGACCCACCCCGACACCCTGACCAGCCGCAACAACCTCGCCAGCGCCTACTACGAGGCGGGGGATCTAGGACGGGCCATCCCGCTGTATGAGGCGACCCTCGCCCAGCGTGAGCAGGTCCAAGGCGAGGACCACCCCAACACCCTGACCAGCCGCAACAACCTCGCCAGCGCCTACGAGTCGGCGGGGGACCTCGGACGGGCCATCCCGCTGTACGAGGCGACCCTCGCCCAGCGTGAGCAGGTCCAAGGCGAGACCCACCCCAACACCCTGACCAGCCGCAACAACCTCGCCTACGCCTACAAATCAGCGGGGGACCTGGGACGGGCCATCCCGCTGTACGAGGCGACCCTCGCCCAGCGTGAGCAGGTCCAAGGCGAGACCCACCCCGACACCCTGACCAGCCGCAACAACCTCGCCAGCGCCTACAAGTCAGCGGGGGATCTAGGACGGGCCATCCCGCTGTGCGAGGCGACCCTCGCCCAGCGTGAGCAGGTCCTAGGTGAGACCCACCCCGACACCCTGACCAGCCGCAACAACCTCGCCTGCGCCTACGAGTCGGCGGGGGATCTAGGACGGGCCATCCCGCTGTACGAGGCGACCCTCGCCCAGCGTGAGCAGGTCCAAGGTGAGACCCACCCCGACACCCTGACCAGCCGCAACAACCTCGCCAGGGCCCGTGAACTCGCCCAGACCGTACAGCAACTAAGTACCGCAACCACAGCAACTGACTCCGGCCGACAACCCCCTTCAGAAACTGCCGAGCGACCTGTATGACCCTCGATGACCGATCTATCTAGAGCTACGGATCAGATGCTGTCGGCTGCGTCTAGTTCGGCCTTCCGCCGGCGGGCGTAGCCCTCCAGGTCCCGCTTGATGGGCATGACCTCCTCGACCGGGATGCGGATCGGCCCGCAGTGCTGGCCGTCGCACGAGCGCGGGAAGCTGCCGTCGATCAGCGAGATACCGCTCAGCACTACCCCTCCGTCATCGTCGATCTCCGTGCAGAGAACCGGGTGGAAAGAGCAGTCCTCGTAGATGTCCCCCACACGGATGCCCGCCGGGTTGCGCTGGTCTATCGCATCGTTCATGCCGCCCAACATGCCATGGCGGCCGCACAGGCGTTGTTGCAGTTCCGCGCCCGTCTCAGTTTCCGTCTCATTCACTCGCGTCCGCTGCGGTTCGCAGCCGTCCGGGAACCGGCCCGGACGCCATCGACGGGCGGCAGCGAACGCAGGTGAACGACCTTGGGTGGAGGCCTGACCACCGCCAACACACTTGGAAAGCGTGTTGGGGGCAACCCCTCACGAGTTCGAATCTCGTATCCTCCGCCAGTGCCTCACCGGGCACTTGAAGGCCCCGACCGGGAAACCGGCCGGGGCCTTCTGCGTTCCTCACCAGCGTCCAGCCGTTCGCCAGGGCGGTGGCGGCGATCAGCGCATCGGGGGGATCGAGGCTGGTTCCGGCACTCTTGAGCCTCCGGTGAAGAGCGAGGTAGGCGAGTGCCTCCCGCTCGCCTGCTGCGGCGATCCGGTCTCGGTACTGCTGACGGATGTCCGTGAGCGCCCGCTCGAAAGCGATACGCCGCACTGGATCAGGCGTTCCTTCAATGCCTGCTCCGATCTCCGCGACCGTGATGACGCTCAGCCAGAGGGCAGGAGACGGAACCGAGCGAGCCCAGGCGATGACGGCCGGGGCAGGTTTCGGCCGCGTCGTGATCTCGGCGACCACATTGGTGTCGGGCAGATGGATCACTCGCCGTCCGCCGCATCGTCGTAGGACCGCTGCCCGAACTCCAGACCCTCGAACGGGGCCGCCGTAAGCCGCTCAAGGAACCCGTCGCTGCCCAAGGTCTCTCCCGCATCCACAGCGTCATGCCGGCATAGCCCCGCAGACGCGGCCCGAGCCCGTCCATCCCATGACACTGGTGAACCATGAGAGGTATACTTGTCTCCACAGTTGATATAAAGGGGGTGCACAATGAGTCGGACGGTGATCGACCTCGATGACGAGCTGCTCGCAGACGTAGCCAAGGCCCTGGGGACCAGCACCAAGAAGGAGACGGTCAACACGGCCCTGCGCGAGGTACTGGAGAACAGGCGGCGCGCGCTGGCTTTGACCCGCCTGCGCGCAGCGGCCGACGAAGGCGCGTTCGATCTGACACTCTTCGAGGACAAGCGGAACTACCGACGGTGAACGCCGCTCTCTACCTGATCGACACCAGCGCCCTCGCCCGCTTCATGCGGGGCGACGCGGAGCAGTACGGCTGGGACCAGGCGGCGGCCGCCGGCCTGATCGCCACGTGCCCCATCACGGAGCTGGAGTTCTTCCACAGCGCCCGATCGGCCGCCGACCGGGCACGTGGCATCGAGGACGTCCGGCTGATCTTCGGCTGGGTCCCGGTCGACGACCGCGCCTACGACCGGGCCTGGCAGGTCCAGGAGGCCCTCACCAAGCAAGGCAAGCACCGCAGCGCCGGTGCGGTGGATCTCGTTGTCGCCGCGACTGCCGAGTTGCAGGGGCTCACCCTCCTGCACTGTGACCACGACTTCGAGTGCATCGCCGCAGTAACCGGCCAACCCCTCCAGTGGTACGGCCCCGAGGGGCGTAAGTAGTCGAGCGGTGGTTGCAGTTCGGGCACTTGAAGGCCCCGACCGGGAAACCGGCCGGGGCCTTCTGCGTTCCCCGGATCGTCCGGTCCCGTCTCGGCCGCGCTCCACAATGGGCCGATGACCGACGAGGTGTTCCTGATACCGGCCCGGCCGACCGCCACCGCCGGGCTGCTCGCCGGGGCCGCCGCGCGGCGGGGGATGGCGGTGCGGGCACTCGGCCCCGGTTTCGCCGCGCTGGCCGGGCGGGCCGTGCACTGGTGCGGCGGTCCGCACGCCGGCGCGCGGGTGGCCGGGGTGCTGGGGCTCGGGCTGCTGGAGCCGCCGGACGACTGGCTCGCGCGGCTTCCGGAGCGGTTCACGGGCCGCCGGATCGAGCTGACCACCCTGGGGCGGGCGCGGGCCCTGACCGGCTCGGGGCGGGCCGCCTTCGTGAAGCCGCCGCGCGAGAAGTCCTTCCCGCCGGCGGTGTACGGGGACGGCGCGCCGCTGCCGCGGTCCCTGCCCGCCGCCACCCCCGTCCTGGTCTCGGAGGTGGTGGACTTCGCCGCCGAGTACCGGCTCTTCCTGATCGACGGGGAGATCGCCGCCGCGAGCCGGTACGCCGTCCACGGGCGCCTGGACCCCGCCCCCCTCGACGCGGATCCGCGCGGGGCGGACGTACGCGGGTTCGCGGCCGGGCTCCTGGCCGAGACGGCCCCGTCCCTGCCCAGCGCCGTCACCGTCGACGTCGGCCTCGTCGGCGGGACCGGCCGGTTCGCGGTGGTCGAGGCCAACATGCCGTGGTTCTCGAACAGTTACGCCGCCCGGCCGGACGCGGTCCTGGACGTGGTGCTGCGCGCCGCCGGGCCCCGCGACCGCGTCCGCGCCGCCGACCTGCCGTTCGTGACCTCGTAGGCTCGCGGCATGGTGCCCTCCACCCCCTCCACCGCGGACGTCTACAACAGCGGGCCGGTACGGCGGCTGCTGGACCTCGCCATCGGGGTCCAGGAATCCCGCGGCGCGCTGAGCCTGGACGACGAGCTCCGGCGTTACATACGGGCGATCCGGACCTCCTGGATCGCCCGTACGCACTGCGAGCCCTACACCGCCGCCGCCCTCCTCGACCTCGTCGCACAGACCCTGGACGTGCCCGGGGCGGCGGAGCGGACCCCCGAGGGCTTCCGGGAGCGGATGGCCCGGGCCGCCGGCGACATGGACTGGGCGCAGTACCTGCGGATGCTGGCCGGCCTCGTCCGGATCCTCGACCGGGAGCCGCCCGCCTTCTACGACGAGCTCCCCCTGGGCGGCTGGGAGTCCCACGTCACCTTCCCCCACCTGGGCGACCTGCCCGACCTCCTGTTCGACGACCAACTGCCCGGCGCGACGTTCGCCGAGGCGTTGACCGCGTACGTGACCCAGGAACACCCCTTCTGCGACGAGCACCTCGCCCCGGTCGCCGCCGAGGCCCAGCACGCCCTGGTGCTCTTCCCCGGGAAGCAGTCCTACGGCGGTTGGACCCGGGCCGGCCTGCTGGAACTGCTGGCGACGATCAACGACCACATGGCGGCCGAGCACGCGTAGGAGCACGGCCGTCACACGGAGGCGGCCCGCACCCGGCCGAACAGCCGCCCGGCGAGGTCGGCGCCGACGATCACCCCTTTCTCGTCGCGGGAGAAGAAGCCGCGCTGCCCCTTCAGGCCACCGGCGGTGACGATGTAGCCGTCGTCGTCGCCGGGCAGCAGGCCCATGGCGGCCGGCTCGTAGTCCGGGGGCAGCTCGGTGTCCGACGCCGCACGGATCTCCGGCTTGATGGCGGCCCCGATCGTCAGCTCCGCGCCGTCGGTGGCGATGGTGAGCGTCATGGCGTCGATGTCGTAGCTCCCGACGACCTCCAGGGCCCGCTCGTGGTCGTAGGGGAGCGGCTCGGGGTCGCGGTCCGCCACGCCGAGGAAGGTCTCCAGCGCCCAGCGGACGACGGCCCGGTTGAAGTGGAGGCCGGCGTCCGGGCCCGCGTTGGACAGCGCGACGACGGCGAAGTCGCGTTCCGGCACGGTCAGCAGCTCGGCGAACTGGCCGTTCCCCGAACCGCCGTGCCCGACGGTGCGCACGCCGTCCACGTCGCGCAGGAACCAGCTGATGCCGAAGGCGTCGCCGAGCGTGCTGCCGCGCAGCTCGGCCGTCGGCTCCTTCATCCGGTGCAGGGCCTCGGCGGACAGCACCCGCTCACCGCTCTCCGCGCGGCCGTCGCCCAGGTGGAAGCGGGCCCAGCAGAGCAGGTCCGCCACCGAGGAGGCGAGGCCGCCGCCGGGGTTGTTGTAACGCCGCAGGGTCCACGGCCGGGCCACGGCCGGTGCGCCGTCCTCGCCGGGGTTGTGGCTCGCGCAGAACCGCCGGGTCATGACGTCCGAGGGCGCGAAGAAGCTGTGCTCCAGGCCCACGGGCTCGAACACCAGCGAGGCCACGGCCTGCTCGTAGGTGAGGCCGGTGACGTTCTCCAGGATCCGCCCGGCCAGGTTGAACGCGCCCTGGCTGTACGAGGCCCGGGTGCCGGGCGGCGCGATCTGCTCCAGCCCGGGCAGCATCGCCACGAAGCGGGCCAGCGCGTCGTCGCCCTCGCCGGTGTCGACGATGAGGTTCCAGGCGAGGCCCGCGGTGTGGTTGAGCAGGTTCAGCACGGTGATTTCCGCCGCGGCCCGCTCGTCGGCGAGACCGAGCTCGGGAACGTACCGGCGCACCGGCGCGTCCAGCTCCACCCGTCCCTCCTCGACCAGGCGCATCAGCGCGGTCGCCGTGTGGGTCTTGGTGACCGAGCCCACCTGGAACAGCGTGTCCCGGTCGACGGGCAGCGGGTTCTCGACGCTCGTCACGCCGTGGCAGGCGTAGACCTCGCGCCCGTCCACCCACACGGCGACGGCGACGCCGGGGACGCCGAACTCCTCGGCCGTCGCTCCGACGAACTCGGACAGGGCGGTCTGCGTACTCGTGGTCACGGTGATCTCTCCTCATCGGGGTGCTGCCGTTCTCGATGAGCAGGACGATGCCCGCGGGTCCTGACGGGCCGCTGACGGGCCGCTGACAGGCCGCGGACAGGCCGCGGACAGACCACTGAGGCACGGAGGCCACTGAGGCCGTTCCCGAACACCCGGCGGGGAATGCGGTCCGTAGAGGTGAGTCCACTAGTGCATCGGGTGCCCTCCCCGGCCCCGTCCACGTGTTTCCCGCCGCCGCGCGCCCATGATGTCGGGGGAATCCGCGGAGTCCTCGGCCTGCGCCGCCGGCCCGCCCCCACAGCCCCGTGCCCCTGCCGTGAACCGCCGGCAGGGGCACGGGCACGTGCACGCACACCCTCGGCCCGGACGGGGTGGGTGCGGGATCGGCCGGGCTCAGCCGAAGCTCGGCATCTCCCCGACCGTCGTCGACATGTCGATCACCGCGAAGGCCGCGCCCTGCGGGTCCGTCACCGCCGCGAAGCGGCCGAACGGGCTGTCCATCGGCCCGAAGTGCAGCTTCCCGCCGTGCTTCTTCGTCTTCGCGACCGCCTCGTCGCAGTCCGGGACGCCGAAGTAGATCTGGATGTACGGCGGCACCTCCGGCGGGAAGTCGTCGTCCATCTTCATCCGGCCCAGCACCGGGTTCTCGGGACCGTTGACGCTGAAGACCTTGAAGTCCATGCCCGCCGCCGCGGGGTCGTCGCCCGCGTCCATCTGCTGGGCGTTGTACGGGAAGACCTGCGGAAGGAACGCGTCCGGCTTGTCCGGCTCCCGGGTGAAGACCTCCGCCCAGGCGTAGGAGCCCGGCTCGCCCATCTTCTCGAAGCCCTTGTGCTCGCCCGGCTGCCAGACGCCGAAGACCGCGCCGCTCGGCTCCTTCGCGATGAGCATCGTGCCGAAGGCGCCCACCCGCATCGGACCCATCAGGACCTCGCCGCCGGACGCGGTGACCTTCCCGGCCGTCGCCGCCGCGTCGGGCGAGGCGAAGTACAGACACCACTGCGAGGGGGCGTCGACCCCCGGCATCGGCGGGACGACGGCCGCGACGGCCTTCCCGTCGGAGTAGGCCTGCGTGTAGTTGCCGTACTCGGTGCCGGCCTCGCCGAAGGTCCAGCCCAGTACGTCGCCGTAGAAGGTCTTGGCGCCCTCCACGTCCGTGAACATCGCGTCCACCCAGCACGGTGCGCCTTCGGGAAACTCAAGCATGATCGATCGACTCCTCGACTCCGACTCGTAGCTGTTCGTCGTACTCACGCTAGGCGCGCGGTGTGCCGACCGCGCGGGGAGCACGCCCACGCGGGACGCTGGAGCCATGGACAAGGACATCACCATCCGGCTGGCACAGCAGCCGGATGCGGACGCGCTGCTCGGCCGGAGCCCGCTCGCCGCGCTCGTCGGGATGCTGCTGGACCAGCAGGTTCCGATGGAGTGGGCGTTCTCGGGGCCCTGGACGATCGCCCAGCGGCTGGGCTCCGACGATCTGGACGCGCACGCCATCGCCGCGTACGACCCGGAGGCCTTCGCCGCGCTGCTCTCCGAGAAGCCCGCCGTGCACCGGTATCCGGGGTCGATGGCGACGCGGATCCAGCAGCTGTGCGCGTACCTGGTGGAGCACTACGGCGGGAACGCCGAGGCGGTCTGGGCCGACGCCGCGACGGGCCAGGAGCTGCTGAAGCGGCTCAAGTCGCTGCCGGGCTTCGGGGAGCAGAAGGCGCAGATCTTCCTCGCCCTGCTGGGCAAGCGGTTCGGCGTACGCCCGACGGGCTGGCGGGAGGCCGCGGGCGGGTACGGGCAGGCGAACGTCTACCGTTCGGCGGCCGACATCACCGGGCCGGAATCCCTGGCGAAGGTGCGGGCGCACAAGCAGGAGATGAAGGCCGCGGCCAAGGCCGCCAAGGCCTCCGGCGGCTCCTGATCCCCTGGTCCCCTGGTCCCCTGGTCCCCTGATCTCTGATCTCTGATCCGGCTCCGGCTCCGACTCCGGCTCCCGCCCTGGTCAGGCTCCGTACCTGGTCAGACCCGTGATCAGAATCGCGTTCAACGCTGAATTGACCGGGCTGACTGCCCACCGATTGACCTCTGCGCTCGGTCTATCGGGGCATAAATTGGGGGACATGACAGAGATCGCGACCCGCGCCGCCACCGCCGAAGCCATCCAGGACGCCCCCGGCAGCCTCATCACCCTGCTCACGGACACCGCCGAGCTCACCTGCAACACCGCCACCTTCGAGGAGGGCGCGGCGGGCGCCCCGGTGCACTTCCACACCAAGGCCACCGAGTTCTTCCACGTCACCGCCGGGCAGCTCGACGTCCTCGTCGGCGACGAGATCCAGACCCTGGGCGCCGGCGACTTCATCGCCATCCCGCCGGGCGTCAAGCACGCCTTCGCCCCCGCCGCCGGCCACACGGCCGCCGTCTTCGTCGGCTTCACGCCCGGCATGGGCCGCTTCGACTACTACCGGCTCCTCGGCCGCGTCAACGCGGGCGAGGCCACCGTGCAGGACATCAAGGACAGCTCGGCGACCTACGACAACCACTACGCGGAGAGCGCCGCCTGGAGCGGCCGCCGCCGCAGCGCCGAGCCGTAGACCATGTCCGCGTCGAGCCGCCGCAGTTCCTCCGCGATCAGTTCGGCGCCGCTGCGGATCTTCAGGGCCACCTTGCGGTCGGGGCTCCCCGGCAGGGTCAAGGTGGCCAGCGCCCCCGCGGGCCGGTCCACCCGGATCTCCCCGCCCGTGGTCTGCAGGCTGACCCCGGTGATCACCGGCCCGTCGGTCGCGACCCGGGACACCGCCACCCCCAGCCGGTCCTCCAGCCAGCGCGCCAGCAGCTCGGCGCTCGCGTTGTCGGGCTCGCTCTCCACCGCCGCGGCGGTCACCGGCAGCGGCTTCTGGTCCAAGGCGGCGGCCAGCAGGGCCCGCCACGGCGTGAGCCGGGTCCAGGCCAGGTCGGTGTCGCCGGGCTGGTAGCCGACGGCCCGCTCGTCGAGCACGCCGACCGGGTCGAAGGCGGCGGCCGCGTCCGTGATCCGGCGCTGCGCGAGCGCGCCCAGCGGGTCCCGCGCCAGGTCGGTGGGCGCGTCGGCCGGCCACCACGCCACCACGGGCGCGTCCGGCACGAGCAGCGGCAGTACGACCGAGCCGGCCTGCTCCGTCAGCGCCCCGTGCAGGCGCAGCAGCACGACCTCGCCGCTCCCGGCGTCCGACCCGACCCGCAGCTCGGCGTCGACCCGGTTCGCGCGGAGCTTGTGCGGGCCGCGCGAGGTGCGCCTGATGACCGCGATAATGCGGCACGGGTGCTCGCGCGAGGCCTCGGAGGCCGCGCGTACGGCGTCGTAGGCGTTCTCCTCGTCGGTGACGAGGACAAGTGTCAGTACCAGCCCCATGGCGGGGCTGCCTATGGCCCGGCGTGCTTCGAGCAGGGCACGGTTGACCTTGCTGGACGTGGTGTCGGTGAGTTCGGTCCGCATGCACCGAGTCTGTCACCGCGTCACCGGCGCTTGCGCGCCGTCCCGAAGATCGAGCGCGAGATCTCCCGGCCCAGCTGCGTCCCGATCGACCGGGCCAGCGAGCGGAACAGCCCGCTCCCCACCACCTGCTCGGCCAGCGAGGGATCCGGCTTCGGGGCGCCGCGCGAGGCCCGCGCGGCCTCCTTCTGCGCCTTCTGCGCCTGCTCGGCCTGCTTCTCGGCTTCGGCGGCGGCCGCCGCCTCCTCGGCCTTCGCCTCCGCCGCTGCCTGCTCGGCGGTGATCTTCTCGTACGCCGACTCGCGGTCGACCGGCTCCGCGTAGCGCGACCAGAGCAGCGAGGACTTCACCGCCCGGTCCAGCGCCTCCGCCCCGACCGGTCCCATCAGCGACTGCGGGGCCCGCAGCCGGATCGCCGCGACCGGGGTCGGGGCGCCGTTCTCGCTGAGCACGGTGACGACCGCCTCGCCGGTCCCCAGCTGCGTGAGCAGCTCCTCCAGGTCGTAGGCCGAATGGGGGAACGTCTTCACGGTCGCCTTCAGCGCCTTGGCGTCGTCGGGGGTGAAGGCGCGCAGCGCGTGCTGCACCCGGTTGCCGAGCTGGGCGAGCACGTCCGCCGGCACGTCCTTGGGGGTCTGCGTGACGAAGAAGACGCCGACGCCCTTGGAACGGATCAGGCGCACCGTCTGGGTGATGGAGGCGAGGAAGGCCTTGGAGGCCCCGCTGAAGAGCAGGTGCGCCTCGTCGAAGAAGAAGACCAGCTTGGGCCGCTCCAGGTCGCCGACCTCGGGGAGGTCGTTGTAGAGGTCGGCCAGCAGCCACATCAGGAAGGTGGAGAAGAGCTGCGGCTTGTCCTGGACCGCCGGCAGCTCCAGTACGGACACCAGTCCGCGCCCGTCCGGGGCGGTGCGGAGGAACTCGCTCGTGTCGAACTCCGGCTCGCCGAAGAACTCCGCGGCCCCCTGCTGCTCGAAGGCGGTCAGCGCCCGCAGGATCACCCCGGCCGTCACCGTGGACAGCCCGCCGATGCCCTTGAGTTCGGGTTTCCCCTGGTCGGAGACGAGGAAGGCGACGACCGCGCGCAGGTCCTTGAGGTCGAACAGCTCCAGGCCCTTGGTGTCGGCGTAGTGGAAGATCAGGCCGAGCGACTGCTCCTGCGTCTGGTTGAGCTGGAGCACCTTCGACAGGAGCACCGGGCCGAAGCTGGTGACGGTCGACCGGACCGGGATGCCGGGGCCGATCCCGCCGAGCGAGTAGAACTCGCCGGGGCAGGCGGTCGGTTCCCACTTCTGGGCCACTTCCCTGGCCCGTTCCTCGATCTTGTCGTTCGTCGTGCCGGGCGCCGAGATCCCCGAGACGTCGCCCTTGATGTCCGCGAGGAAGACGGGGACGCCGCCCGCCGACAGCTGCTCGGCGATGAGCTGGAGGGTCTTGGTCTTGCCGGTGCCGGTGGCCCCGGTGACCAGCCCGTGCCGGTTGAGCATCGCCAGCGGGATGCGGATCTGCCGGTCGGGCAGACACGTGCCGTCCCAGAGCAGGGCCCCGAGGTCGAGCGCGGGTCCGGTGAACGCGTACCCGGCGGCGATCTGGTCCGCCGGGACGGCGGGGTCGGCGCTCTGACTCATGGATCACTCCCCAATTGGCACTGTTCGCCACTTTTGCACCACCGCTGCGAGGCTGCGCCCGCAGGCACCGGCCCGGTAGGCTTTCCGTGTGATCTTCAAGCGCATCGGAAGCGGGCGGCCGTACCCCGACCACGGCAGGGAAACCACCCGGCAGTGGGCGGACGTCGCGCCGCGCCCGGTCCGGCTCGACCAGCTCGTGACGACCAAGGGGCAGCTGGACCTCGAAACGCTGCTCGCCGAGGACTCCACCTTCTACGGCGACCTGTTCGCCCACGTCGTGAAGTGGCGGGGGGATCTCTACCTGGAGGACGGGCTGCACCGCGCGGTGCGCGCCGCCCTGCAGCAGCGCCAGGTGCTGCACGCCCGCGTCCTCGAAATGGACTGAAGGCCCTGACGGCTTCGCGTAGATTGCGCCTTTCGGGTCACCATTGACCTATCAGCAGATCATTTAGTAGGCATCACCACCGGGCCGCACTACGCTGCGCCCATGAGCATGCTCACTCCCCCCGGCATGGGCGGAAAGTACCGCGTCACGGGAGCGGCCTACCCCCGCATGAGCCGTAAGCGGAGCCGTCCTCGGATCGTCCTCGCCGTGCTCGGCTCGGTCCTCGCGCTCGCCCTGGTCGGCTACGGGGCGCTGCAGCTCATTGACGTGTTCCGGGGCGACAGCCCCAAGCGGAACACGGCTGCGGGTGCCAAGGACTGCCCGACGACGCCCCCCAAGCCCGCTGCCAAGGGCGGCTCCACCGCCGCCTCGGCCTCGGCCCCGGCCAAACCGGCGGTCGTACTCCCGCCGCCCGGCGAGATCACGGTCAACGTCTACAACGCGACCCCGCGTGCGGGCCTGGCCAAGGCCGTCGGCGACGAGCTGGCCAAACGCGGCTTCGTCGTCGGCCAGGTCGGCAACGCCCCGGCCGACTTCGACAAGAAGGTACCCGGCACCGGGATACTGCTGGGCTCCCCGACGACCGACAAGGCCGCCTACTCGGTACTCGGCACGCAGCTCGCCGGCACCACCCAGCAGAACGACACCCGCGAGACCGCGGACATCGACCTGATCCTGGGCGACGCCTTCAAGGAGCTCAGTACGAAGGAGGACGCGGACAAGGCGCTGGCCCTGCTGGCCAACCCCGTGCCCGCGCCCGCCAAGTGCTGAACCGCGGCCCGCTCGGCTACTCGGCCGAGCCGTACATCCGGTCGCCCGCGTCACCCAGGCCCGGCACGATGTAGCCGTGCTCGTTGAGCCGCTCGTCCACGGCGGCCGTCACCACGGTCACCGGCGTGCCCGCCAGCTCGCGCTCCATGATCTCGACGCCCTCGGGCGCGGCCAGCAGCACCACGGCCGTGACGTCGTCGGCGCCGCGCTTGATCAGTTCCTGGATCGCCGCGACGAGCGTGCCGCCGGTGGCCAGCATCGGGTCGACGACGTAGACCTGCCGGCCGGAGAGGTCCTCGGGCATGCGCGTCGCGTACGTGGAGGCCTCCAGGGTCTCCTCGTTGCGGACCATGCCCAGGAAGCCCACCTCGGCGGTCGGCAGCAGGCGCACCATGCCGTCGAGCATGCCGAGACCGGCGCGCAGGATCGGGACGACCAGCGGACGCGGGTGCGAGAGCTTCACGCCGGTGGTCGGGGCGACCGGGGTCTCGATGTCCGCCTGCTCGGTGCGCACGTCCCGGGTGGCCTCGTACGCGAGCAGGGTCACCAGCTCGTCGGCGAGCCGCCGGAAGGTGGCGGAGTCGGTGCGCTTGTCGCGCAGGGTGGTGAGTTTGTGCGCCACCAAGGGGTGATCGACGACCTGCAAACGCACAACATCCTCCAAAACTCAGCCTGCGACCTGCAAAAACGGCCGCACGACGCGACCTGCACCCAAAAGGCTACGCGGTGAAGCAGCCCCTTCGCGTCCGAAGCCGCGGCCACGCCCGCAGCAGGCTGCGGATGCGACCCGCGCGGACGCCCAGCACGCTGGAACGATGAGCAACGCACCGGTCATCGCAGCCGTCGACGGGTCCGAACACAGCCTCAAGGCCCTGGAGTGGGCGCGGGCCGCGGCCGTCCGGCACGATGCGGGGCTGCTGATCGCCCATGTACTGCCCGACCACGCCCAGTTGTATGCGGGGCGCCGGGCGTCCCTGCACGACGCCTCGCAGCCGGAGACGTTCGCCGACCCCGTGAGCGACTGGGTCCGGGCGCTGTTCGGAGGCGGCCCCGAGCTGCCGGAGGGGGTCCGCTACGAGGCGCTGGAGGGCTCCGTACCCGAGGCGCTGCGGGTGATCGGGACAAAGGGCCTGATGCTGGTGATGGGCTCCCGGGGCCGCGGCGGCTTCGCCAGCCTGCTGCTCGGCTCCAGCAGCCGCGCCGTGGCGAGCACGGCGGCGTGCCCGGTCGTGGTGGTCCCGCACGCGGAGCGCAGCGCCCGGGACGCCGACGCGGAGGAGTCCGCCGGGCGGGTGGTGCTCGGGCTGCACGCCGCCGAGACGCCCGACGACGTACTGGACTTCGCGTTCGCGGAGGCGGCCGTGCGGGGGACCACCGTCCAGGTGGTCTCCGCGTACGCCATTCCGCCCGCGCCGACCCTGGTGATCGACAGCCCGTTCGCGGTGATCCCGCCGGAGGGGCTGGCCGACGACGGGGACGCGGTGCCGGCCGAGCGGGAGATGCTGCGCTCCCAGACGGCGCGGCTGGCGCCGTTCCGCATGCGCTACCCGGACGTCCGGGTCGAGCAGGCCGCGGTGCCCGGGGACGCGGCGGGCCGGCTGGTCACCGCCTCCCGGTCGGCGGCGCTGGTCGTGGTCGGCCGCCACCACCCGCGGCGCACCGCCATGTCGCTGATGATCGGCTCGGTGGCCCACGCGGTGCTCCAGCACGCGCACGGCCCCGTAGCGGTCGTCCCGACCCTCAAGGACGACGCCTGACCTGCGACGGGGTGGCATCAAACGGCCCGTCCGGGGGAAGGTGGGTGCAGGGGGGACGACCGACCAGCCCAGGTGGTGGCCGATGCCCGACACGCAGCCGAGCGATGATGCCCCGGAGACCCCGGCGCAGCGCCGAGCCCGCCGCGCGCAGTTCCTGCGCGAGCTGATGGAGGCGCGCGAGCTGCGCGACCGCGTCCAGCCCCGCCGCGCCCGCGCGGCCCGCATGCGCCAACAAATGCGCATGCGCACGTTCCGCTGGTAACCGGGCAAAACCAGCCCCGCCGGCCCAATCCAGCCCCGCCGGCGTTTGAGGCGCGGGGTCCGGGGGCGGAGCCCCGAGTCCTTCAGCCCCGCCGGCGCCTGAGGCGCGAGCCCGGCCCAGCACCGCGCAGCGCCCCGCCCCGCCGCGACACGAGCGGCCCGCAGGCCAACCGAGACGGCCCCCGCCACCCCGAAACACCCCGCCGCCGCAACCCCGCACGCCCCCCACCACCGCACGGCGCGGCACGACGCAAGCGCGGAAGACCTCTCGCAACGCCGCTGTTTCTGCCACGATGCCGATTGGGCGGGGTACGGGTGGCGAGCACACGGCCGCTTTGCCCCAACCTCCGGCCGGGGGGACCTCCAACCGGCACGCCTAAGACCAGTGGGAGAGTCACGGTGTATTTCGCCGCACTGCTCGCGCGCACCGAAGACGGGTGGGAAGCGAGCGACATGGAACTCGACGACGTCGAGTCCCTCAGTGATCTGATCGATCTCGCCCGTTCCGCCGCTGTCGACGACGACACGGTGGTCGCCCTCATCGAGCAGGAGGACGCCTGGTTCGGCGTCGTCCGCGTGGACGGCGAGGAGGACCCGCGGTACTTCGTATCGAACGCCGCCGCGGCCGCCCGCAGCTCCTACGGCTCGATGCTGACCAAAGAGCTGCTGGGCAGCGACGAGGAGGACGACGAACTCGACGAACTGGACCTGGACGGCACCGAGGACGGCGAGGAGGACGCCGTCGCCTCCTACGCGGACGACGACGCCGACGAGGACGAGGCGGGCGGGACCGGCGCGGAGCCGGTGCCGGCCGGTCCGCTCGGCGACCCCCGGCTGCTGGACGACCTCGGGGTGACCCACAAACAACTGATGACCCTCGACGGGGACGCACTCTCGGAGATCGCGGAGTCCCTCGGCGCCACCGAGGTCCTGGAGGCCGTCCGCTAGTGCTCCCCGCACACACCCACGATCCCGTGAGGGACCCGTGGCGGGACTCCATGCGCCTGGCGCTCCAGGAGGCCGCCCGGGCGGTGCCGGCCGGCGATGTGCCGGTCGGCGCCGTCGTGCTGGGCCCGGACGGGCAGCTGCTCGCCACCGGGTACAACGAACGCGAGGCGACCGGCGATCCCACGGCGCACGCCGAGGTGGTGGCCCTGCGCCGGGCGGCCGCCAAGCTCGGAGAATGGCGGCTTCCGGGGTGCACCCTCGTGGTCACCCTGGAGCCGTGCGTCATGTGCGCGGGCGCGCTCGTGCAGTCGCGCGTCGCCCGGGTCGTCTACGGCGCGGACGACGAGAAGGCGGGTGCGGCCGGGTCGCTGTGGGACCTCGTACGGGACCGCAGGCTCAACCACCGCCCCGAGGTGGTCCGCGGCGTCCTCGCCGAGGAGTGCGCCCGGCAGCTGACGGACTTCTTCCGGGACCTGTGACGGATACGGATTTCAGCGCACGGGCCACTTTGGGCTAAGCTCTCTCTCGGTAGCGTGTCCGAGCGGCCGAAGGAGCACGCCTCGAAAGCGTGTGATGGTGCAAGCTATCCGTGGGTTCAAATCCCACCGCTACCGCTCTGATCGAGAGCCCCGCCCCGCAAGGGTCGGGGCTCTCGGCGTTTCCGGAACCCGGAACCCGGAACCCGGACCCCAGCACCCCCGTCGGCCCCGCCCCCGTCGGCGCCCGCACGCGGACGCGCCCCTCTGGAGTACGGCGGCGTGACCGCCCGCCCCTTCCGCCGTTGTCACGGCATGACCAAGACCCAGCGCATCCTCGCCGCCTTCGCCCTCGCGGGGGCCGCCGCGGGCCTCGCCGCACCCGCCGCCTCGGCCGCCCCGATCGCCCCCCTCGCCCTCCCGGACCTGCCGACGGCCGCCCCGGGCATGCCGGCGGGGGCCCAGCCCTCCTCCGTCCAGGAGATCGGGGGGAAGCTCAGCGAGGGCCTGAACCAGCTCAACGCGCTCGCGGAGCTGCCCAACCACCTGGCGCCCGTGATCGCCCCCGTGCAACCCGTCACGGATCTGGCCGGCGCCATCCAGTAGCCCCCACCCCCATCCCGCCCGGCCCCGCCCCGCCCCGCCCCCCGCACCGCCGGACAGCACGAAGAAGGCCCCGACCGGGGTCGGGACCTTCGACGGGTGGGACGGGGGAAGTGGCATCGGGGGGACAAGCCACTTCCCCCGATGCGGACGGACCTGCCGGTCCGGGCCGCAGTAAGGGGGAAGCTCGCGGCCCGGACCCCGCAGTGAGGCCCTGTCCCTCACCCACCGATTTCCTGCCAGAACCGGTGGGCTCACATCAATCCTGCGCCCGCCGCAACCGCGGACTCACCGGCAAAGGACCCGGAGTGCCGGGTCATTGGTCCTTAAAGGGCAGGTGAGTGTCCCATCTTGACCGGTTAGACTCACCCGACTTGCAAGGACCGGTTGGGGAGGCCGCCCGCACGTGGACACCAAGAAGCTCATCACGGGTGCCCTCACCGTGTTCGTCCTCTTCGTGATCATCACCCAGCCGAAGAGAGCCGCCGAGATGGTGGAAATAGGCTTCCAGGGGATATCGGATGCCGCCTCCGGCATCGGCGAGTTCATGACCGAACTGGTGCGCTGACCCCGTACGCTGAAGCGGTTCCCGGAATTCCGGCCCCCCACTCCGACGGGTGGGGGGCTTTTTGCATACCCATCACTGGGCACAATGCCCTGATATGCCCAACTTGCCCTCAACACGGCGATATACGGTGCTTGCACACAGTGCACATCTCTTGTGATGCTATGACCGCTTTTGACGGATGAGTTGACTGAAGGGGTGGCGTGACCGTGCCGGCCAGTACTGCGCCTCAAGTGCCACCCCGACAGGACCCCCAGGTACCGCCCCAGCAGGAGCCCCAGCGAGAGCACCGCCAGGAGCCCCGCCAGGAGCCGCCCGAAGAGCCCCCGGCCCCGCCGAGACCCCCGAGCCGGGGCGCGGACACCCGGGCCCTCACCCAGGTGCTCTTCGGCCAGCTGAAGGGTCTGGAGCCGGGCACGAGCGAGCACACCCGGGTGCGCGGGGCCCTCATCGAGGCCAACCTCCCGCTCGTCCGGTACGCGGCCGCCCGCTTCCGCAGCCGCAACGAGCCGATGGAGGACGTGGTCCAAGTCGGCACCATCGGGCTGATCAACGCCATCGACCGGTTCGACCCGGACCGCGGCGTGCAGTTCCCGACCTTCGCGATGCCGACCGTCGTGGGCGAAATCAAGCGGTACTTCCGCGACAACGTCCGCACCGTCCACGTCCCGCGCCGCCTCCACGAGCTGTGGGTCCAGGTCAACGCCGCCACCGAGGACCTCACCACCCTCCACGGCCGCACCCCGACCACCGCCGAGATCGCCGAGCGGCTGAGGATCACCGAGGACGAGGTGCTGTCCTGCATCGAGGCCGGCCGCAGCTACCACGCGACCTCGCTGGAGGCCGCACAGGAGGGCGACGGCATGCCCGGGCTACTGGACCGCCTCGGCTACGAGGACCCGGAGCTGGCCGGGGTCGAGCACCGCGACCTCGTCCGCCACCTCCTCGTACAACTGCCCGAGCGGGAACAGCGGATCCTGCTCCTGCGGTACTACAACAACCTGACGCAGTCGCAGATCAGCGCGGAGCTCGGCGTCTCCCAGATGCACGTCTCCCGGCTGCTCGCCCGGAGTTTCGCCCGACTGAGATCCGCAAACAGGATCGAGGCGTAACCGGAACGAGTGGAGATCATTCAGTCGTTTCCCGACAGAACGGGCTGATCGCCTTCTTACCTCTTCTGTCGCTGGAGATATATGTCGACTTGGCGCTACAGCGTGTTGCCGACATGTGACATTCTGCTTGAACCGCGTTTGCCGCAGCCCCGCCTCCGGTATTCAGGTGGAGGCTGCGTTCCTCCGACGGGCGCGCCGTACGCGACCGTCCGCGACCTCAAGGGGGTGGCATGTCCGTAGACCAGGGCAGCTCCAAGGTGCTCACGCTCGTCAAGAGCGCGACACCGCCGGCAGTGTCCGACCGCTCGGAAGCCATCGACACCCGCACCCTCTCCCGCTCCCTCTTCCAGCGACTTGCCGCCCTGGACGCGGACAGCCCCGACCGGGCGTACGTACGCGACACCCTGATCGAGCTGAACCTGCCCCTCGTGCGGTACGCGGCCGCCCGCTTCCGCAGCCGCAACGAGCCGATGGAAGACATCGTCCAGGTCGGCACCATCGGCCTGATCAAGGCGATCGACCGGTTCGACTGCGAACGCGGCGTCGAGTTCCCGACGTTCGCGATGCCGACCGTCGTGGGCGAGATCAAACGATTCTTTAGGGACACCTCCTGGTCCGTCCGCGTCCCGCGCCGGCTCCAGGAGCTGCGCCTCGCGCTGACCAAGGCCAGCGACGAGCTCGCCCAGAAACTGGACCGCTCGCCGACCGTGCCGGAGCTCGCCGCCGTGCTCGGGGTCTCGGAGGAGGACGTCGTCGACGGCCTCGCCGTGGGCAACGCCTACACCGCCTCCTCGCTCGACTCGCCCTCCCCGGAGGACGAGGGCGGAGAGGGCTCGCTCGCGGACCGCCTCGGCTACGAGGACACCGCGCTCGAAGGCGTCGAGTACCGCGAGTCCCTGAAGCCGCTGCTCGCCAAACTCCCGCCCCGGGAACGGCAGATCATCATGCTGCGCTTCTTCGCCAACATGACCCAGTCGCAGATCGGCGAGGAGGTCGGCATCTCCCAGATGCACGTCTCCCGGCTGCTGACGCGCACCCTCGCGCAACTGCGCGTGGGCCTGATCGGGGAGTGACCGGGCGCCGCACGCTTCCCAATTGACGATCCGTCAGGAAAACTGGCGCGATGCGAAAGGGATCGCGAGCGGCCACCGCCCTCCTCGCCCTGTGCTGCACGGCCGCCGCCGGCCTCACCGGCTGCGGCGGCCCGGCGCGGGACGGCTACGTCGCTGTGGGCGCCGCGGCCCCGGGCCCCGAACGGGGTGCGGGGGAGAACGTGGCACCGCAGGGCCGGGTGGAGTTCCAGCAGCTCGGCGGTCCGTCCGCGGCGGGCGGATCCTCCGTGTCGTCCAGTACGTCGGCCAGTGCGCCCGGATCCGGATCCCCTGGCGGCTCCACCCCGGGCGGAACCGCGAGCACCGGCCCCGGCGGCTCCGCGAGCACACCCGGCGCTCCGGCGGGACCGGGCCGGACCACCACGGCACCCGGCACACCGAACACGCCGGGCGGCCAGGGCATCCCGACCGGACCCGGGTCGCCGGCCTCGCCCACCTCGCCGACGAGCCCGGCCGGCCCCACCAAGCCCGGCACGACACCGCCGGCTCCGCCGCCGGCCACCCCGGCGCGGCTGACGCTGTCCACGCCGACCCGGGCGCCCGCGGCCGACCGCTGGTGCGAGCACGTCACCATGACCTTCACCAACACCGGGACCACCGCGGCCCGTTCGGGCACGGTCAGCTTCGCGACGCACATCATCGGCGCCCTCGGCGTCGACTGGGCCACGATCACCACGACCCAGCCGCTCCCCGCACCCCTCGCGGGCGGAGCCTCGCAGACGCAGACCTACACCGTGTGCGTGGAGGCCTGGCGGGTGCCGCTGGGCATGCACGTGGACACCCGGAAGGTCACCGCCACCTGGAGCTGAGGCCCGCGGGCCCCGCCGAGCGGCGTTACTTCAGGACCACCCAGGCCGCCGCGCCGATCATGAGCACGAGCGCGATGACCAGCGCGATCTTGGCGGTCGGGTTCGACGAACCGGACCGCCCCTGCTCCGCGCGGCGCTGCTGACGGGATCCCGGCCCGCCCGCCTGCCGGGCCGGTGCGGCCTCTTCGACGAACGCCCGGAACATCTGCGTGCTGCCCGCGGGGTCGTGGTTGCCTTCGGGGACCTGTGAGTTGTGGTTGTCAGCCATGGAGCAGGACCCTAGCCGGTTTTCCGATTCCTTTACCGCCCCACCCCCCGGATTCGTTTGCCTGCAGCAACCATCTCCTCTTATGGTTGCCTCAAGCAACAAGATGGGGGGCCGCCCGGTGACGATGCAGACCACTCGGACCACTCCGACCGCTCAGACCACTCCGACCGCTCAGACCACGCGGACGACGCGGACCACTCCGCACGAGGAGCTGGCCGGCCGGCTCACCGCCATCGGCGCGGTCAAGCGGGAGCTCGCCCGCAACCTGCCCCCGGACTGCCCGCCGGGCGCCGCAGCCGTCCTCACCGTGCTCGACCGGCACGGAGAGATGCGGCTGAGCAGGCTGGCCGAGTACATGGCCGTCGACATCTCCGTGACCAGCCGGCACGTCACCCACGTCGCCGACCGCGGCTGGATCGAGCGCGAGACCGACCCGGGCGACGGACGCTGCCGGATCCTGCGGCTCACCCCGGCCGGACGGGCGCTCCTCGGCGAGATCGGCGCCCGGTACACGGCCGCGCTGGAAAGAGCCCTCCACGACTGGTCCGCCCAGGACATCGACGCACTGAACACCCTGCTGGCCCGACTCCGATCGAGCTTCTAGACGAAGGAAAGACATGGCCCCGTCGGAGACGACCGACCACACGCCCTCGACCGAACCCGTCCCCATATCCACGGACACGTCCGTGACCATGACCCACCCGCAGATCATGAAGGCGCTGTCCGGGCTGATGCTCGGCATGTTCGTGGCGATCCTGTCCTCCACGATCGTCTCCAACGCCCTGCCCCAGATCATCAGCGACCTCGGCGGCACCCAGTCCTCGTACACCTGGGTCGTCACCGCGGCCCTGCTGTCGATGACGGCGGCCACCCCGCTGTGGGGCAAGCTGTCCGACCTCTTCAGCAAGAAGCTGCTGGTCCAGATCTCCCTCGTGATCTACGTCCTCGGCTCCGTGGTCGCGGGCCTGTCCCAGAACACCGGCACGCTCATCGCCTGCCGCGTGGTCCAGGGCATCGGCGTCGGCGGTCTGTCGGCCCTCGCCCAGATCGTCATGGCCGCGATGATCTCCCCGCGCGAGCGCGGCCGGTACAGCGGCTACCTCGGCGCGGTCTTCGCCGTCGCCACCGTCGGCGGCCCGCTGCTCGGCGGCGTCATCACCGACACCGACTGGCTGGGCTGGCGCTGGTGCTTCTACGTCGGCGTGCCCTTCGCGGTCATCGCGCTGATCGTGCTCCAGCGGACCCTGCACCTCCCGGTCGTGCGCCGGGACGTCAAGGTCGACTGGCTGGGCGCCTTCCTGATCAGCGGATCCGTGTCACTGCTGCTCATCTGGGTCACCCAGGCCGGCGACTCCTACGCGTGGATCTCCTGGCAGACCTGGGCGATGACGGGCGGGGCGGTGGCGCTCGGCCTGCTCTTCGTCCTCGTCGAGTCCCGCGCGAGCGACCCGATCATCCCGCTGCGGCTGTTCCGCAACAAGACCATCACGCTGGCCTCGGCCGCCTCGCTGTTCGTGGGCATCGCGATGTTCTCGGGGACCGTGTTTTTCAGCCAGTTCTTCCAGTTGGCCCGTGGCGAGTCCCCCACGATGTCCGGAATCCTCACGATTCCGATGATCGTCGGGCTCTTCGTCTCCTCCACCCTTTCCGGTCAGGTGATCACCAAGACCGGTAAGTGGAAGGCCTGGATCGTCTGCGGCGGCGTGCTGCTGACGGCCGGGCTGGGTCTGCTGGGCACCCTGCGCCACGACACCCCGTACTGGCACATCGCGATCCACATGGCGGTGACCGGCCTCGGTCTCGGCATGATGATGCAGAACCTGGTCCTCGCCACCCAGAACCAGGTGGCCCCCGAGGACCTTGGCGCGGCCAGCTCGGTCGTCACCTTCTTCCGCTCCCTCGGCGGCGCCGTGGGCGTCTCCGCGCTGGGCGCGGTCATGGCCAACCGGGTCACGCACTACGTCCAGGACGGCATGGCCGCACTCGGGCCGAAGGCCGCGGCCATGGGTCACGGCGGCACCGCCGGGGGCGGGATCCCCGACCTCGACAAGCTGCCCGCGCCGGTCCGCGAGGTCATCGAGTCCGCGTACGGGCACGGCGTCGGCGACGTCTTCCTCTACGCCGCACCGTTCGCGCTGCTCGGGCTGGTGCTGGTGGTGTTCATCAAGGAGGTCGCCCTGAAGTCGAAGCCCGCGGCCCACGCCCCTGCGGCGGCTTCGCACGAGCCGTCTCCCGCGGAGGCCGCCGCCCCGGGTGCCGCGAAGAAGGCCGCGAAGGAAGCCGCGAAGAAGGCCTCGGTCAAGGCCTAAGCGCTGGCGGCCTTGGCCTCGATGCCCGCGATCAGGACGTCGAGCGCGAGGCAGAAGTCGCCCTCGGGCGCCCGCCGGACCGCGCCCCCGCAGCCGTGCAGGAACTGCGAGACGGCCAGGTGGGCGCCGGTCCGGGCGGCGTCCGCCAGGCCGGTGGCGTCCAGCAGCCGCTGGAGCGCGGTGTCGAAGGCCCGCGCGTGCGGGCCGATGTTCGGGTAGGCGGCGGTGAGCGGACCCACCCACGGATGGTCCGCCAGCACCCCCCGGTAGCCCCGGGCCATCGTCTGCAGCCGGCCCGGCCAGCCCGCCTCGCCGGATCCCGGCGGCCCGGCCGGCCCGGCCGGCATCCTCAGCTCGCCCAGGGCGCTGTCCAGGGCGAGTTCGAGAAGGTCGTGCTTGGTGTCCACGTACCAGTACAGGGACATCGCGGTGACCCCGAGCCCGGCGGCGAGCCGCCGCATCGAGAACCGGGCCAGCCCCTCGGAGTCGAGGAGTCGCACGGTGGCGGCGGTGATCCGCTCCCGGTCGAGCCCGGAGGGTGCCTCGCTGCGGCCTCTGGCGGGGGTGGCCGGCCTGGCGGCCAGCCACACACTGGTCCGGGTCTCGCCGGGATCGGCCGCAGTCACCATGCAGGCACCCTCCTCACGACAGGTGGATCAGCCCGGAATGCCCGGTCCGCCCTCTTGATGCTAGGGGGTGTGGTGTCGATGAGCCCCGATCAGGAGGTCGGAGCCGTCAGGTCGTAGAAGGTGGCTCCGCCGACCGTCGACGCCGTGAACGTGGCCTTGACCCAGGTCTCGATGGCCGTGCTGGTGCCGCCGCCCGGTCCGCCACCGCGCTGGCCGCCGCCCTCGGCGGTACCGGTGGTACCGGTGGTGCCGCCCTGGCCGATGAACCAGTGGATCCTGCCCTCCTGCACGTACTTCTTGAACTGCTCCAGGGTCGGCGAGGGGTCGCTGCCGTTGAAGCCGCCGATCGGCATGACGGGTACGCCGGAGGCCAGCTGGTAACTCGCCGCGTTCTGCGAGCCGATGGCGGCCGCCGCCCACGTGTACGCGTCGGCGCCGGCGGTGAGGGCCGCCTTGGCCTCGGCGCCGACCTGGGCGCCGTTCAGCAGACCGCCCGGCCCGCCCCGACCGCCGCCGGCGCGCTCGGCACCGGGTCCGCCCGTTCCGCCCTGGCCCTGCGGCAGAGCGCCTTGACCACCCTGGCCGCCCTGGCCTTGCCGTACGGCGCCTTGCGGCGGGGTGCCCTGCAGCGGGGTGCCGCCACCCTGGCCGCCGTCCTGGCCCCCACCCGGCCGGGCACCGCCCGGCTGTCCGCCCGGGCCGCCCTGCAACATCTCCCCGGCACCGCCCGGGCCGCCCGCGCCACCGGGGCCGCCCATCATCCCGCCGGGTCCGCCCCGGCCGCCCGCCACCGCCGGTCCGGCGGTCACGATGGATCCGGTGTGCCCGGTGCTCACAGTGGTCAGGCAGTACGCGAACGGCCCGGCCAGGGCCGCCGCCAGTCCCAGCCCGGCCGTGGCCCGCAGCATCCGGCGGCCGGCCCGCTCGGCGAAGGGCAGCGCAGCCGCGGCGAGCAGCCCACCCACCAGGACCGCCCAGCGCAGCCACGGCAGGTACCCGGTGGCGCGGCCGAGCAGTACGTACGACCAGACCGCCGTCAGGGCGAGCGTTCCGGACAGGGTGAGCGCTGCGGCCAGGCCGTTGCGCTCCTCCCACAGCAGGGCGACGCCCATGCCGATCAGCGCGGCCACGAAGGGCGCCAGCGCCACGGTGTAGTACTCGTGGAAGATGCCCTGCATGTAGCTGAAGACGACCGCGGTGATCAGCAGCGATCCGCCCCAGGCCAGGAAGGCCGCACGGGCCATGCCCTCCAGCGAGTCGGTGGCCCGGCGGGCCCGCCAGGTGACGACCAGCCCGGCCACGAGCAGCACCAGGGCCGCCGGCAGCAACCAGGAGATCTGCCCGCCGATGTTGCCCGCGAAGAGCCGGTCGAAGCCGGTCTCTCCCCAGCCTCCGCCGCCACCGCCACCGCCACCACCTGCGCCTCCGCGTCCGCCGCCGACGCTGCCGGTCTCATTGCCGTTGATCCGGCCGAGGCCGTTGTAGCCGAGGGTCAGCTCCAGGAAGGAGTTGGTCTGCGAGCCGCCGATGTACGGGCGGGAGGAGGCGGGCCACAGCTCGACGATCGCGACCCACCAGCCGCCGGCCACCACCATCGCGAGCCCGGCCGCCAGCAGCTGCCCGAGGCGCCTGCGCAGCCGGGTGGGCGCGCAGACGGCGTACAGCACGGCGAGCGGCGGCAGGATGACGAAGGCCTGCAGGGTCTTGGTGAGGAAGGCGAAGCCGACCGCGACCCCGGCCCAGAGCAGCCACCGGGTGTGCGCCCCGTCGAGGGCCCGCAGCACGCAGTACACGGTGACGGTCAGCAGCAGGGTCAGCAGCGCGTCGGGGTTGTTGAAGCGGAACATCAGCGCGGCGACGGGTGTCAGCGCGAAGGCGGCGCCGCTCAGCAGCGCGGCCCCGGGCCCGAACTGGCGGCGGACGGCGGCGTACAGCACGCCGGTGGTCGCGACGCCCATCAGGGCCTGCGGGACGAGGATCTGCCAGGCGCCCAGCCCGAAGAGCCGGACGGACAGCATCATCGGCCACAGGGCGGCCGGGGGCTTGTCGACGGTGATGGAGTTGCCGGCGTCGGAGGAGCCGAAGAAGAACGCCTTCCAGCTCTCGCTGCCCGCCTGCACGGCGGCGGAGTAGAAGGAGTTGGCGTAGCCGGAGGCGCCCAGGTCCCACAGGAGCAGCGCGGCCGTGGCGATCAGCAGCCCGGCGAGCGTGGGCCGTTCCCAGCGGGGCCGGTCGACGGCATGGCGGCCGGTACGGGCCCGCGCCTCGGGGACCGGGAAGAGCTCAGTCGCTGCGGTGGTCATCGGTTGTCGTCCTTCACGGGAGTGTCGCGCCGCTCGGGGAAGACCCAGGCGCGGAAGAGCAGGAACCGCAGCACGGTCGCGGCGAGGTTGGCGGTGATCAGCACGGCCAGTTCGGTGCCGTGCGCGGGATCGGCCGTGGCCGCACCGAGCGCGGCCAGGGAACCGCTGGTCAGGGCGAGTCCGATGCCGAACACCACCAGCCCCTGGGCCTGGTGGCGCACGGCCCGGTCCCGGCCGCGGACGCCGAAGGTGAGCCGTCGGTTGGCCGCGGTGTTGGCGACGGCCGAGAGCAGCAGGGCGGCGCCGTTGGCGAGCTGCGGTCCGGTCCCGCCGCGGAAGGCGGAGTACAGCAGCAGGTAGAGCAGGGTGGACAGCGCTCCGACGGCGCAGAAGCCGAGCAGCTGGCGGGCCAGTCCGCCGTCCACCCCGGGCAGTGCGGTGCGGTCGCGCGGGTCGTCGCCGAAGGGGCGGGCGAGCCGGTCGAGCGGGAGCGCTCCGACGGCCAGTGCCCGGCCCACGCGCCAGACGCCCTTCAGGTCCTCGGTGGCGGTCCTGACGATGTGGACGGTCGAGTCGGGGTCGTCGACCCAGTCCACCGGCACCTCGTGGATCCGCAGCCCGGCCCGCTCGGCGAGGACGAGCAGCTCGGTGTCGAAGAACCAGCCCGTGTCCTCCACGAGCGGCAGCAGCCGCTCGGCGACCTCGCGCCGGATGGCCTTGAACCCGCACTGGGCATCGCTGAACCGGGCGGCGAGGGAGGAACGCAGCAGGAGGTTGTAGGCGCGGGAGACGAACTCCCGCTTCGCTCCCCGCACCACCCGCGAGGAGCGGGCCAGGCGGGTCCCGATCGCGAGGTCGGAGTGGCCGGAGATCAGCGGCGCGACCAGCGGCAGCAGGGCGTTGAGGTCGGTGGACAGGTCCACGTCCATGTAGGCGAGGACGGGGGCTTCGGACCCGCCCCAGACCGTGCGCAGGGCCCGGCCCCGGCCCTTCTCCTCCAGCCGGGTGCTGCGTACGCCGTCCAGTGCGGCGGCGAGCCCGGCCGCGACCTCGGGGGTGCGGTCGGTGCTCGCGTTGTCGGCGACCGTGATCCGGAAGGGATAGGGGAAGGTCCGGCTGAGGTGCTCGTGCAGTCGGCGCACGCACGGGCCGAGGTCCTTCTCCTCGTTGAAGACCGGGATCACCACGTCGAGGACGGGCTCTCCGGGCACGGGCGCGAGGGGCGCCCGGGCCGGGAGGGCCCCGGGAGAGGTGTCGGTTGGCATGCTCCGACCCTCGCGGCGCGGCCTGTCACCGCTGTGTGGTGAGCCTGTGCTCCGACTGTGAGTCCGGCTCCGACTGTGAGTCCGGCTAAGCCGTGCCCGCGGACCGGGCGAGCGGCAGGACGACCTCGAAACGGGTCCGGCCCGGCTCGCTCTGTACGCAGACCCGCCCGCCGTGCGCCGCGACCACGGCCTGGACGATGGCGAGGCCGAGTCCGGTGGAGCCCGCCGCGCGGGAGCGGGAGGCGTCCCCGCGGGCGAATCGCTCGAAGACGTGGGGGAGCAGCTCGGGTGCGATACCGGGCCCGTCGTCCTCGATCCTCAGGCGGACGGCGGATGTTTCACGTGAAACATGGGCGGTGACGGTGGTGCCGGGCGGGGTGTGCGTCCGGGCGTTGGCGAGCAGGTTGACCAGGACCTGCTGGATCCGGGCGGGGTCGGCCCGTACCGGTGCCGGCTCGTCGGGCAGGTTCAGGCGCCAGTGGTGCCCGGGCCCGGCGGCCCGGGCGTCGCTGACGGCGTCGATGACGAGCGGGGCCAGGTCGGTGTCGGTGGCACCGGTGTCGCCGGGAGCGCCGGTGTGGCCGGTCGCGCCGGCGGCGTCGGCGTCGAGCGGGCGGCTCGCGTCGAGCCGGGCCAGCAGCAGCAGGTCCTCGACCAGGCCGGTCATCCGGGTGGCCTCGGACTCGATCCGGCCCAGGGCGTGCCGGGTGTCGGGGCCGGGCTCCTCCCGCCCCCGGCGGGTCAGTTCGGCGTAGCCGCGGATGGAGGCCAGCGGGGTGCGCAGCTCGTGGCTGGCGTCGGCGACGAACTGCCGGACCCGCATCTCGCTCTGCTGACGTGCGGTGAGCGCTGAGGAGACATGGCCCAGCATCCGGTTGAGGGCCGCACCCACCTGGCCCACTTCGGTCCGGGGGTCGGCCTCGGCCTCCGGGACCCGCTCGTGGAGGGCGGGCTCGCCCTCGTGCAGGGGCAGTTCGGAGACCCGGGTGGCGGTGGCGGCCACCCGGCGCAACGGGCGCAGGGCGACCCCGACCAGGGCCTGCCCTGCGAGGGAGGCCGCGATCAGCCCGGCCAGCGTGACGCAGACCTCCACGCCGACCAGGGTGCGCACCGTGGAGTCGACGTCGTGCAGGGGGAAGCCGAGCACGAGCCTCCCGTCGGGTGAGGCCCGCACCCGGTAGGTGCCCAGACCCGGCAGATCCGCGTCCACCGGCCCGGAGGCACCCTTGCCCGCCTTCCGGCCGGCCTGGGCGAGGGCCTCGCTCTGGGCCTCGGTGAGCGGCGGCGCCTTCTCGGGCGACCATCCCTCGACGCGGGCGTTGCGGGCCGTCAGCACCGTGCCGGATGGATCCACGCGCAGACCGGCGGCGTCCAGCGGGCTGCCGGGGGGCATGAGGAAGCCGCCGCCGCTCTCCCGGGCCGCCTTCTGGCCCGGCACGTGGCCGGCCATCTTGACGGAGGTGATCAGCTGCTCGTCGAGCTGGTCGACCAGGTACGAGCGCAGGGCGAGGGTGGTCACGGCCCCGATGGCCGCGCCCACCACGGCGATCAGCGCCACCGCCGAGACGACGAGCCGGGTCCGCAGCGACCAGGGCCCGCGGGCCCGCCGTCGCCGCTTTGTGCGGAGGGCCACTACTCGGCCGGCTTGATCAGGTAACCGGCGCCGCGCCGGGTGTGGATCATCCGCGGCAGGCCGGGGCCGCTCTCCAGCTTCCTGCGCAGGTAGGAGATGTACAGCTCGACCACGTTGGCCTGGCCGCCGAAGTCGTAGGACCAGACCCGGTCCAGGATCTGCGCCTTGCTCAGCACGCGCCGCGGGTTGCGCATCAGGTAGCGCAGCAGCTCGAACTCGGTGGCGGTCAGGTGGATGTCCCGACCGGCCCGGACCACCTCGTGGCTGTCCTCGTCGAGCCGGAGGTCACCGACGGCCAGCACCGAACCGCCGCGCGCCGCCTGCGCCGCGCCCGAGCGCCGGACCAGGCCGCGCAGCCGGGCCACGACCTCCTCCAGGCTGAAGGGCTTGGTGACGTAGTCGTCGCCGCCCGCCGTGAGGCCGGCGATCCGGTCCTCGACGGAGTCCCTGGCGGTCAGGAACAGCACGGGGACCTGGGGGATCTCCCGGCGCAGCCGCCCGAGGACGGCGAGGCCGTCCATGTCGGGGAGCATGACGTCGAGGACCACCACGTCCGGGCGGAACGAGCGCGCCGCCCGCACCGCGCCGGCCCCGTCGCCGGCGCTGCGGACCTCGCAGCCCTCGTAGCGCAGGGCCATGGACAGCAGCTCGGAGAGCGAGGCCTCGTCGTCGACGACGAGCACCCGGCAGGGTCCGCCGTCGGGCCGTACCAGGGCCGCGGGGTTGCTGGTGGACGTGGACGCGGGGGAGGTGGTCGTCGCAGTCATGGCGGCCACGCTGTCCGGTGCCTCTGAGAGCGTTCTTGTCCCTCTCTGTGAATTTCCTGAGAAAGGACGAGAAGGGACAAGGAGGGGCCGGAGCGCAGGGTCAGCCGTCGAGGCGGAACAGCCGGGCGGCGTTGTCGTGGCAGACCGCCCGCAGCCAGTCGTCTCCGAGGCCGAGGCGTTCGAGGGCGGCGAGCTGGTGCTCGTAGGGGTAGGGAATGCTCGGGAAGTCGGTGCCGAGCAGGATCCGGTCGCCGAGGTCCGCGAGCCGTCCGAGGTCCCCGGACGGGAAGGGGCTGAGCTGCTCGGAGAAGTCGGTGAAAGCCATGGTGGTGTCCAGGCGCACCTCGGCGTACCGGTCGGCGAGGTCGAGGAAGTCGGCGTACTCGGGCATGCCCATGTGGGCGATGACCAGCGGCAGCCGCGGATGGCGGGCCAGCAGCCGGGCGATCGGCTCGGGTCCGGTGTACTTGCCCGCGGCGGGCCCGGAGCCGCAGTGGATCACGATCGGGATGCCGGCCTCGGCGAGCAGCCCCCAGACGGGGTCGAGCCGGTCGTCGTTCGGGTCGTAGTCGCCGACCTGGAGGTGTGCCTTGAAGATCCGGGCCCCGGAGTCGACGGCTTGGCGGACGTACGCGGTCACGCCCTCCTCCGGGAAGAAGGTCGCGGTGTGCAGGCAGTCGGGGGTGCGGGCGGCGAAATCGGCGGACCATGCGTTGAGCCACGCGGCCATCGCGGGTTTGTGCGGGTAGAGCATGGCGGTGAAGGCCCGGACCCCGAACTCCCGCAGGAGCGCGACGCGCTGCTCCTCCTCGTGGCGGTAGGTGATGGGCCACTCGACGCCGGTCAGCGGGCCGACCGCGTCGAAGTACTCCCACACCTTGTCCAGGACCCGCGCGGGCATGAAGTGCGTGTGGACGTCGACTAGGCCGGGCAGTCCGAGGCGCTCCCGGAAGGTGCGGAGCGCCTCAGCCGTTGCGGGCAAAGCCGTGGCTCCGTTCGACGGTCGCGACGTGCAGGGTGTAGCTGTCGTACCAGTGGGTGCGGCCCTGCTTCATGGCCGCCTGGTGCTCCAGGTCCTCGCGCCACACGGTGAGCGACTCGTGGTCGCGGAAGTAGGCGACGGTGATGCCGAGGCCGCCGGGGGTGCGCGCGGACTCGTAGCCGAGGAAGCCGGGATTCGTCCGGACGATCTCGTTCATCCGGGCGAGGGTCTCGGGGTATCCACTGTCGTCGGCAGCCCTGACATTGCTGAAAACAGCCATGACATAAGGCGGTTCGAAGGCCGGTACCGGCTGAATGCTCATGCCCACCACCCTCTGCGGAGCGCCCCCGCGATGTCCACCGCAATCGGCCCCGGGAGGCCAAAGGGATCCAAGTCTTGACCATGGACACCTCGGCCCGCCGGGGTCAGAACAGCCCGTCCTGCTCGACGGGAGCGGTGGCGGCGGACGGGATCTGCGTCACCGGCACCGAGGTCACCGCCTCGTCCCCCGGGGCGGTGAGCTCCCAGCCGGCCAGCAGCCGGGTGTCCACCACGAGCCCGTCGGCGAGGTGCAGATCGGGCCCGGCCGCGCCCGCCAGCCGGCCCACGACGGCCCCGCCGGGAACCATCCCGGTGAGCACCCGCGCGGAAGCGGGCAACCCGTCCAGACCGAACGCCCCGGCATGGTCGGTCACTTCGCACCCCACCCGCTCCAGCGACTCCGGCCACCCGGGCAGCGCCGCCGCCCGGGCGTGCAGCTCGGCCACCTCCCGGGCCCGATCGGGCGCGGCCGGCAGGTGCGCCCGTACGGCGCGCTTGCGGGCGTACGCGATCCGGTCGGGCACCCCGAGCGCCGCCCGCAGCAGCTCCTCGGTGCGCCGGGTGGCCATCAGCGGACCGCGCCCCAGCCATGCCCAGGCCACCGCCCCCTGCTCCAGCAGCCGGGCGGAGCCGCGCTCCTCGGCGGTGATCCCGACCTTGACCATGCCGGGCCCGAACCACGCCAGGTAGACCCGGTAGGTGCGCGGATCGGCCACGTTGGTGTCGGCCGCCACGGAGAACGACCGGTCGAGGCGGGCGCATTCGGGGCACTGCGCGTTCCCGGCGCGGCCGGGCACGGTGGCGGCGGTGGGGCAGGGTGTCCGCTTCCCGGCCCGCCACACTCCGAGGCAGTGCCGCTCGCCGCGCGCGACGAAGGCCAGCCGCTGCCCGTACGCGAGCAGGCTCACCCGCTCGCCGCGCCCCTGCCCGTACCACCCGATGGCGGGACGGCCGCCCTTCCACCGGATCCCGGTGCACCACCAGGTCACAGCGGGAGCGGCCGCTCGAAGAAGGTCTCCAGCACGACGGTGGCGTGCGTGCCGCTGACCCCGTTGATGGCGTAGAGGCGGCGCAGGACGTCCTGCAGCTGCTCGGTCGAGGCCGTGCGCACCTTGACCAGCACGGAAGCGCTGCCCGCGATGATGTGCGCCTCCTGGATCTCGGGAATCGCGGCGAAGTCGGCCCCGGACTCCCCCATCCAGGCGTTGGAGTCGACCATCACGTAGGCGAGGACCCCGCTGCCGACGGCGGCCGGGTCGACGTCGACGGTGGTCCGCCGGATCACCCCGCGCTCGCGCAGTTTGCGTACGCGCTCGTGGGTGGCCCCGGCCGAGAGCCCGACGGCCGTGCCGAGAGCGGCGTACGACTGTCCGGCGTCCTGCTGCAGGCGCAGGACGAGCGCACGGTCGATGTCGTCCACGCAATCTTCCTCTCATGGGCCTGTCGACCCTTGCGAAGACGGTACCTGATCCTGCAATCTCACCATCAGGCCGAACCACATTCGGTGAAACTCTCTCAGGGGGAAATCATGTCAGGCATAGCCGACCTAGCCTTGTACGAGATCCTGGACGATCGCTTCCGGACCGGCCGCTGCGCCAACGGCGACGCCCGGCTGGACCGGCTCTACGACGACTGCCGCTGGGCCGAGGGTCCGTTGTACCTGCCCGCCTGGCGGCAGCTGGCGTGGAGCGACATCCCCAACGACCGGATGCTGCGCTGGGACGAGGCGACCGGCGCGGTCTCCGTCTTCCGCTCCCCGGCCGGCCACTCCAACGGCAACACCCTGGACCGCGAAGGCCGCCTGATCACCTGTGAGCAGGGCAACCGGCGCGTCACCCGCACCGAGCCGGACGGCAGCCTCACCGTCATCGCCGACCGCTTCGACGGCAAGCGGCTCAACAGCCCCAACGACGCGGTGGTCCGCTCGGACGGCTCCATCTGGTTCTCCGACCCGGACTTCGGCATCACCACCGACTACGAGGGCCACCGCGCACCCAGCGAGATCGGAGCCTGCAACCTCTACCGGGCCGACCCCTCGACCGGCGAGGTCCGCCTGGCCGCCGACGGCTTCCTCGGCCCCAACGGCCTCGTCTTCTCCCCCGACGAGAGCGAGCTGTACGCCGCGGACACCCGCGCGGGCCACATCCGCGCCTTCAAGGTCACCGACGACGGCACCCTCACCGACGACCGGGTCTTCGCCACCTGCCCGGGGGTCGACAACATCCGCTTCGACGACGAGGGCCGGCTGTGGGCGGCCGCGATGGAGAACGGCGTCCGCTGCCACGCCGCGGACGGCACCCTGATCGGCCGCCTCCGCGTCCCCGAACCGGTCTCGAACATCGCCTTCGGCGGCGCCAGGAACAACCGCCTCTTCATCACCGCCACCACCTCCCTCTACTCCCTGGTGATGTCGGTGACCGGCCTCCCCCGGGTTCTTTGAGGGGTGCCGCCTCCGAGACCTGCCGCCCCTGGGGCCGGCGCGCGTCCGGCTACCGGGCGACGAACTGCGTCAGGATCGCCTGCACCTCGTAGATGTCGACCCCCTTGGTGAAGGTCTTCTCGATCGGCGCCGGCGTGCCGGATATCCAGATCTTGAGCTCGGCGTCGAGATCGAAGTGGCCGGCGGTCTCCACGGAGAAGTGCGTGATGCTCCGGTACGGGACGGAGTGGTACTCCACCTTCTTCCCCGTGAGCCCCTGCTTGTCGACGAGCACCAGCCGCCGGTCGGTGAACAGGATCGTGTCGCGGATCAGCAGGTACGCCGCGTGCACCTGCTCCCCCTGCCCCAGCAGCCGCGCGTAGTCCCGCTGCGCCGACACTGGGTCGACCGTGTGCGCGTTCCCGAACAGTCCCATGAGTGCCCCCGTTTTCCGACTTCGGACGATCTTCAAAAACCGTACCGAGGCCGGCGGGTAGTCGGCGTCCCCCGCCAGAGCCATCCCGGCCCTGACATCCTCCGGGGGATCCCCTCCCCATCAAGGAGGAGAGACCCCACCCGGACAGCGGACATACGACAGAGGCCCCCAGGATTTCTCCTGGGGGCCTCTGCCCTGCTGTGCACTCGGCAGGATTCGAACCTGCAACCTTCTGATCCGTAGTCAGATGCTCTATCCGTTAAGCTACGAGTGCTTGGGCTTCCCGGGGTTTTGCGCCCCGTTGGCCTTGCGAGAACAACAATACATGGACCTCGCCGGGACGCGAAATCCATTACCCAAACCACTGCTGACCTGCGAAAACAGTCCGGATGAAGATCGTCCGGATGGACTCGCACAGAGGTCGGATCGCACCGGATTGCCCCGGAACGCATCGAAGCCCCGGTCCGTCAGGACCGGGGCTTCGATGAGGTGCGGAGGCGGAGGGATTTGAACC
Source organism: Streptomyces sp. NBC_01294 (assembly GCF_035917235.1). Lineage (NCBI taxonomy): Bacteria > Bacillati > Actinomycetota > Actinomycetes > Kitasatosporales > Streptomycetaceae > Streptomyces > Streptomyces sp. NBC_01294. Next base: position 4,182,940 of record NZ_CP108423.1, on the reverse strand, counting down.
CTCGATGGGTGGTAAGACCCAAACCGCATTAGCAGTGCGGCGCCATAGACCGGACTAGGCGACGCCTCCAGCACACCCCCGCGTACGAAGGTGCGTGCAGATGATGACACAGGCGCAGGGCCCCTCACCAATCCGCTCCCACGGTACTAGGAGGGACGGGTGCAGGGCAAAGCCTTAAAGCCCGCGCGGCACGCAACGTCGGCGGGCCCGCGTCGTTGGTCAGGCGTACGACGTACGGACGACCTGGAGTGCCCCATGCTGCGTCTCGCCGCCTTCGCCGTCACCTCCGCCCTGGCCGCCGCGGCGGTGGGGCCACTGCCCCCGCTGCCCCTGGCACGGCTGCTGTCCCCGCCCGACCGCCTCACCATCGACCTGGCAGACACCGGCAACCGTCGGCTGGACCGGGAGTTCCTGATCGAGTGCAACCCCGTCGGCGGCGACCACCCCTGGAGGGAGCAGGCCTGCGCAAGGCTGGACACGCTCGCCAAGGAGGGGAAGAACCCCTTCGCCCCCGTCTCCCAGCGACAGATCTGCACCATGCAGGACGGGGGTCCCGCCACCGCCCGCATCACCGGAACCTGGAACGGACGCAAGGTGGACTCCACGTTCCGGCGGACCAACGGATGCGAAATCAACCGCTGGGACGAGTTGGAACCTCTGCTTCCGAGTGGGCGTTCCTGACCTGGGACGATGCGCGGGATGGGCGGTATCCACCCCACATCGGCCACCCCGCCGCGGGCCTGTGGCCTTAGACTCCTCCCGTGACTTGCCGGTAGTTGTGGTCAGGGAGGAAGCTCGTCGTGAGCAGCAGGCCATCCCGAGGCGCTGCTCGCCTCGCAGCAATACTCGACGCTCTTCCGGACGCGCTGTTGCTCGTCAACGCCAACGGCACGGTCGTCAACGCCAATTCGATCGCTCTCGAGGTCATGGAGAGCCCCGGCACGGGGCTTGTCGGCCGCGGCCTGCTCGACCTCCTGCCCGAATTCGACTCCAAGCTGATCCCCGGCTCCATGCGCCGGCCCGGCGAGGAGGAGGGCGGCCGTACGAAGCCCAAGCGGATGATCGCGCGGCGCACCGACGGCTCCGAGTTCCCCGTCGAGGTCACCAGCGCCCATCTCGACGGACGCGACGCCTACCGCGAGCCGCAACCCTCGTACACCGGTGACGAGCTGCTGATGCTCGTGGTCCGGGACCTCTCGCAGACCGTGGACACCGAGGCCGAGCTGGCCCGCTCGCAGCGGCAGACCGAGATGATCCTGCGCGCCGCCGCCGAGGGCGTCGTGGGCACCGACACCGACGGACGGGTGGTGCTGGTCAACCCGGCCGCCGCCCAGATCCTCGGCTACCGCGCCACCGACCTCGGCAACCGCGAACTGCACGGCCTGGTCCAGCACTCCCGCGCCGACGGCTCGCCGTTCCCCTTCGAGGAGTCCCCGCTCGCCGACACCCTGCGCAGCGGGCGCAAGCACCGCGTCCGCGGACAGGTGCTGTGGAACAAATCCGGACAGCCGGTCGCGGTCGACCTGACCACCTCGCCCGTACGGGACGGGGAGCAGCTCGTCGGCGCCGTCATGACCTTCACCGACCGGCGGCCCTACGACGCCCTCGCCGCGCGCCACGCGCAGCTGATGGCCGTCCTCGGCGATTCCCTGCGCGGACCGCTGGACGAGCTGCGCGGCGAGCTGGCGACGCTGGCCGCCGACGACGCCGGACAGCTGTGGCCCGAGGCCAACCAGCTGCTGCACCACCTGGCCGCCGGGTACTCGCGGATGACCACGCTGGTGGACAACGTGCTCGGTTTCCAGCGCCTGGACTCCGGCCGTGACCGGCTCACGAAGAAGAAGGTCCTGATCAACACCGTCGTCGCGGCGGGCGTCGACGGAGCGGTCGAGCTGATCGGCCCGGGCCGCGCGCAGTTCGCCGTCCACGCGCCGACCATCGAGGCCGAGGTGGACGCGGACCGGATCGCGACCGCGCTGGCGCACCTGGTCGCGGACGTCGCCGGGGTGGACGCCACCGGCAAGACCGCCCAGGGCAGCGGGTACGGCGACTCGACGATCGTGGTGGCCGCCGCGCAGCGCGGCGACGTCGTACGGATCGAGGTGCGCGGACCCTACGAGGGCGGCAACCCGGTCCACGAGCCGATCGTGCGGGGCATCGTGGCCGCGCACGGCGGCGTGCTGCAGACGGTGGAGGTGCCGGGCGCGCCCGGCGGTGCGTACGTGCTGGAGCTCCCGCTCGGCGCGGGCGCCGGGACGGTGACCCTGCCGGAACCGGCGGAGGAGCCCTCGGCGGACGCCTCCGCGGACGGCGCGGGGACGGCCGGGGACGCCGCCCCCGGCAAGGTCTCCGGCGGCCGGCGGGGCCGGCGCGGAGTGGACGCCTTCCTGGACGACGACGCCGCCGCGGGCCCCGAGGCCGCGAAGGCGGCACAGGCCGGCCAGGGCGGGGGCGCGCTGGCGCTGCCTTCCGGGCGACGGCGGGCGGGCGAGGCCGGCGGTCCCGACGCGGGCCCGGAGCTCGCGCAGTCCCCGGTGAATCCGGCGGGACTCGGTACCGGGCGCAGGCGCGGCCGGGCCGGCGACGACAGCGGCGGATCCGAAGCCATGACCGGTCCCGGCGGTCCGGGCGGCCCCGGGCGGCCCGTGCCCCCGCAGGGCACGGCCATGCCCGCGCTCCCGCCCGTTCCCGCGGTGCCGCCGGTTCCGGTGACCGAGCATCCTGCCGGGCGGCGGCGGGCGCTGGGTCCGGCCGGTCCGGCGCAGCCCGGCGGTCCCGTGCCGGCGACCGGGCTCGGGCCGACGCCCGCTCCCGCGCGGCCCATCGCCCCCGAGGGCGGCTTCGCGCTGCCCGCCGGCCCGACTCCGGCTCCCGCCGCTCCGCAGACCCCCGCGATGGCCGGCTCGGCCCCCGCTCCCACCGACGCCACCGCCGACGGCGCCGACGCCCCGGCCGGGCGGCGTGGCCGCCGGGTGCTGGGCGCTCCCGGCGGCGAGCCCGAAGCCGCCGCCGCGCAGCCGGAGGAGCCCGCGGAGAACCCGACCGGGCGGCGCCGCGCGCTGTCCGACCCCCAGGCCTGGCCGGTTCCGGCCGCCCGGACCGCTCCCGAGGACGGCGAGGCCTCCGGCCCGGTCGCGGTCCCCGGGGCGCGCCGGCCGCAGGACGCCCCGGCGGAGGGTCAGGCCGCGCAGCCGATCAGCGTGCGCGCCCTCGGCACCCTCGGCCAGGGCATCTCCTTGGACCCCTCCGCCACGGGCTCCGGCCCCGCCACGGGCGCGGGCTCCGGCTCCGGCCGCCGTCGTCGGCTCGCCGAGCCCGCCCCGCAGGGCCGGGCCTTCGCCATAGGCGCCCCCGAGGCGGGCGCCGACGAGGGCCCCGAGCCGCTGGACGGGCCGGGCGGCGCCGTCGAGGTGGTCAACCGGCCCGTGCCGCGGCCCGTGGACGACGAGCTCCCGCCGGAGCCGCTGGACAACCCGCGCCGGCTCCTGGTGTGGCCCGCGCCCGACGTGCAGACGCAGCAGGCGCTCAGCGACCGCGGCTACCGCCCGGTGATCGTGCACTCCCGCGAGGAGGTGGACGCGCAGATCGCCGCGTTCCCCGCCGCGCTGTTCGTCGACCCGCTGACCGGTCCGATCACCCGGACTGCCCTGCAGTCCCTGCGCCAGGCCGCGGTGGCCGCCGAGGTCCCCGTACTGGTCACGGCCGGGCTGGGGCATGCCACGCGCGAAGCGGCGTACGGCGCCGATCCGGCCGTCCTGCTCAAGGCGCTGGCGCCGCGCGACAGCGAACAGCACCCCTCCCGCGTGCTGCTGATCGAGGAGCACGACGAGATCGCGACCGCGCTGACCGCGGCCCTGGAACGGCGCGGCATGCAGGTCGCCAGGGCGGGCGCGGACACGGACGCCGTGGAGCTGGCGACGCGGATGCGGCCCAACCTGGTGGTCATGGACCTGATGCAGGTGCGCCGCCGGCGGGCCGGGATCGTGGACTGGCTGCGCGCCAACGGGCAGCTGAACCGCACCCCGCTGGTCGTCTACACGGCGACCGGCATCGATCCGGCCGAACTGCCGCGGCTGGCCTCGGGCGAGAGCGTGCTCTTCCTCGCCGAGCGGGCCACCACGGCGGACGTGCAGGGTCGCATCGTGGACCTGCTGGCCAAGATCGGCACCAACTAGTAATCCTGGCCCGATGGCCATCATCGACACGACCGAGCACACCGTCCCCGCCGACAACGGGGAGGTGAACCTGCTCATCGCGCGGCAGGTGGAGCCCGGGCACGAGGAGACCTTCGAGGCCTGGGCCCACGGGATCCTGGAGACGGCCGCGAGCTTCCCGGACCACCTGGGGTACGGGCTCTTCCGCCCGGCGGCCGAGGGCGGGCCGTGGTTCCTGGTCCACCGGTTCCGCAACCAGGCGGCGTTCCAGCGCTGGCAGGACTCCGCGGAAAGGGCGCAGTGGTTCTCCAACTGCCTCGGCCATCACCACACGGAGATAGCCCGCCGGGAACTGCAGGGCATGGAGACCTGGTTCGCCAAGCCGGGTACGACCCGGCCCGCGCCGCCGCGGTGGAAGATGGCGATCAGCTCGGGGCTGGCCATCTTCCCGATCTCGCTGATCGGCAACGCGGTGCTCGGGCCGTACCTGGTGGATCTGCACTTCGTGCTGCGGACGGCGGCCTTCGCCGTCGTCTTCAGCACCCTGATGACCTACGTGGCCATGCCCGCGGTCAGCAGGGTGCTGCGGCCATGGCTCACCCGGGGCCAGAACCGGTAGGAGCCGGCGACGTCAGTCGAGCTTGGTGACGTCCAGTGCGCCGTCCGCGTACTGCCGGCGGATCACCTTCTTGTCGAACTTGCCGACACTGGTCTTCGGCACGGCCTCGATGACCGTCCAGCGCTCCGGCAGCTGCCACTTGGCGATGGACTGCGAGAGGAACTCGCGCAGCCCGGTGTAGTTCACGGTCGCGCCCTCCTTGAGGACGACGGTGGCCAGCGGGCGCTCGCCCCACTTCTCGTCCGGGACGGCGACGACGGCGGCCTCGGCGACCTCGGGGTGCGCCATGAGCGCGTTCTCCAGCTCCACACTGGAGATCCACTCACCGCCGGACTTGATGACGTCCTTGGCGCGGTCGGTGAGGGTGAGGTAGCCGTCGGCGCTGATGACGCCGACGTCCCCGGTCTTGAGCCACCCGTCGGCGCTGAACTTGTCCTCGGGCCGGATGGGTTCGCCGGACGCGCCGCCGTAGTAGGAGCTGGCGATCCAGTTGCCGCGCACCTCCAGCTCGCCCGCCGACTCCCCGTCCCAGGGCAGGAGGTCCCCGCCGGGGCCGATCAGGCGGGCTTCGACGCCCGCCGGGAAACGGCCCTGGGTGAGCCGGTAGGGCCACTCCTCCTCGGCGCTCAGACCGGCCGGCGGGTGCGCCATCGTGCCCAGCGGGGAGGTCTCGGTCATGCCCCAGGCGTGGCAGACGCGGACGCCGAGCTTGTCGTAGGCCTCCATCAGGGAGGGCGGACAGGCCGAGCCGCCGATGGTGACGTGCTTCATCGAGGTCAGGTCGCGTGGGTTGGCGGTGACCTCGGCCAGCAGTCCCTGCCAGATGGTGGGGACGGCCGCGGCGTGCGTGGGCTTCTCCCGCTCGATCATCTCGGCGAGCGGGGCGGGCTGCAGGAAGCGGTCCGGCATCAGCATGTTGATGCCGGTCATGAAGGTGGCGTGCGGCAGCCCCCAGGCGTTCACGTGGAACTGCGGGACGACGACGAGGGTGGTGTCGTTGTCGGTCAGCCCCATCGACTCGGCCATGTTGACCTGCATGGAGTGCAGGTAGAGGGAGCGGTGGGAGTAGACGACGCCCTTGGGGTCCCCGGTGGTGCCGGAGGTGTAGCACATCGCGGCCGCCTGGCGCTCGTCCAGCTCCGGCCAGTCGTAGGTCTCGTAGCTGTCGGAGCGGGCCCCGAGGAGCTCCTCGTACTCGTGCACGCGCACGTTCAGGCCTTCGAGCACGGAGCGGTCGCCGAGGCCGGAGACCACGACGTGCTCGATCGTCGGCAGGTGCGGCAGCAGCGGCGCGAGCAGGGGCAGCAGGGTGCCGTTGACCAGCACGACCCGGTCGGCGGCGTGGTTCACGATGAAGACCAGCTGCTCAGGGGGGAGCCGCAGGTTGAGCGTGTGCAGGACCGCGCCCATGGAGGGGATCGCGAAGTACGCCTCGACGTGCTCGGCGTTGTTCCACATGAGGGTGGCGACCCGGTCGTCCTGGCGCACTCCGAGCTCGTCGCGCAGGGCTCCGGCGAGGCGGGTGGCGCGGGTGCCGATCTCGGCGAAGCTGCGGCGGTGCGGCTCGGCCTCCCCGGTCCAGGTCGTCACCTGGGACTTCCCGTGGATGGTCATCCCGTGTCGGAGTATGCGGGTGACGAGGAGCGGTACGTCCTGCATGGTGCTGAGCAAAGCGTCCTCCCGGTGAGCGCTGCGGCGCTGCGGCGGCTACGGATGCAGCCGATTCTGCGCACATACCGGTTGGCATGTCACTACCCGGGAGTAGAAACCCGCCCGTGTTTCACGTGAAACATCCTCTGGTTTCACGTGAAACATCCCCGGTCCCACCGCGTGGGCGTTTCGCCGTCTCGGCGCCTCGCCGTCTCGCCGTTTCAGCGGACCGGTGCGAGTTCCGGGTCCTCGCGGAGCTTGCCCAGCGCGCGGGAGACGGCGCTCTTGACCGTGCCGACCGAGACACCCAGCAGCTTCGCGGTCTGCACCTCGCTCATGTCCTCGTAGTACCGCAGGACGACCATGGCCCGCTGGCGGTCGGGCAGCCGGGTCACCGCGCGCCACATCGCGTCCCGCAGCGCCTGCGCCTCCGCCGGGTCGGAGGCCGGGGCCGCCTCGGTCTCCGGGAGCTCATCGCATACGAACTCGTCGACCTTGCGCTTGCGCCACTGGGAGGTGCGGGTGTTGACGAGGGTGCGCCGGACGTAGCCGTCCAGGGCGCGGTGGTCCTCGATGCGGTCCCAGGCCACGTACGTCTTCGCGAGGGCCGTCTGGAGCAGGTCCTCCGCATCGCACGGGTTGGCGGTGAGGGACCGCGCGGTGCGCATCAGGACCGTGCCGCGGGTACGGACGTACGCCGAGAACGACGGGTACGGCGTCGGATTCGAGGCGAGCGTGCACACAGGCGTGGTCATGTCTCCACGCTAGGAGCGCCCGCCCGCCCTGGGATCGGCCGCAGGTGCCGATGGGGGATCCACCTCAGGTTGTAGGAGTAGGGCCTGTCCCACCCCCTGAAGGTGGAGGGGGCGGGGCCCGGCAGGCCCCGGATCTCAGCCGTCGGCGCCGAGGATCAGCCCCGAGGTCGGTACCCCGGTACCGGCCGTGACGAGTGCGTGCGCCGCCCCCGCGACCTGGTTGACGGAGGTGCCGCGCAGCTGCCGGACGGCCTCGGCGATGCCGTTCATGCCGTGCAGGTATGCCTCCCCGAGCTGGCCGCCGTGGGTGTTGAGCGCCAGCGCGTCCGCGGCCACGAAGTCGGCGGCCTCGCCCGGCTTGCAGAAGCCGAACTCCTCCAGCTGCATCAGCACGAAGGGGGTGAAGTGGTCGTAGAGGATGCCGACGTCGATGTCCGAGGGCCGCAGCCCGCTGGTCCGCCACAGCTGGCGCGCGACCACGTCCATCTCCGGCAGCCCGGTGAGGTCGTCGCGGTAGAAGGAGGTCATGGCCTCCTGGCGGCGCCCGGCGCCCTGCGCGGCCGCGGTGATCACGGCGGGCGCGTGCCGCAGGTCCCGGGCCCGCTCGGTCGAGGTGACGATGACTGCCTGGCCGCCGTCGGTCTCCTGGCAGCAGTCCAGCAGCCGCAGCGGCTCCACGATCCAGCGCGAGGCGGCGTGGTCGGCGAGGGTGATGGGCTTGCCGTGGAAGTACGCGGCGGGGTTGTTCGCGGCGTGCCGGCGGTCGGTGACCGCGACGTGCCCGAAGGCCTCGGGGGTGAGGTGGTAGGTGTGCAGGTAGCGCTGGGCGGCCATGGCCACCCAGGAGGCGGGGGTCAGCAGCCCCCAGGGCAGCGACCAGCCGAGGGCCGCCCCCTCCGCCGAGGGCTCCCGCTGCTGGACACCGGAGCCGAAGCGGCGCCCGGACCGCTCGTTGAAGGCGCGGTAGCAGACCACGACCTCCGCGACCCCGGTGGCGACGGCGAGGGCGGCCTGCTGGACCGTGGCGCAGGCTGCGCCGCCGCCGTAGTGGATGCGGGAGAAGAAGGACAGCTCTCCGATGCCCGCGGCCTGGGCGACGGTGATCTCGGGGCTGGTGTCCATCGTGAAGGTGACCATGCCGTCGACGTCGGCGGGGGTCAGCCCGGCGTCGTCAAGAGCGGCGTGGACGGCTTCGACCGCGAGCTTGAGCTCGCTGCGGCCGGAGTTCTTGGAGAACTCGGTCGCGCCGATGCCGGCGATCGCGGCGCGGCCGCCGAGCTCGTCGCGGGTGCGGACGCTCATGCCGGCACCTCCGCGGTGACCGTCCCCGACACGTGCCGGCCGATGCCGTTGGCGCCGACCACCCGGATCTCGACGGTGGTCCCGGACACGGCGGTGACCGTGCCGGTGAGGGTCATGGTGTCGCCCGGGTAGTTGGGGGCGCCGAGGCGGATGGCCACCTTGCGCAGGACGGCGTGCGGCCCGAGGTGGTCGGTGACGTACCGGCCGACCAGCCCGTTCGTGGTCAGGATGTTCATGAAGATGTCCGGGGACCCCTTCTCCTGCGCGAGCGCCGCGTCGTGGTGCACGTCCTGGTAGTCGCGGGAGGCGATCGCGCCCGCGACGATCAGGGTGCGGGTGACCGGAACCTCCAGTGGCGGCAGCGTGTCGCCGACGTTCATGCGTGTTCTCCCTCGGCTGTCGAAGCGATCGAAGCTCCCAGTTCGGCCAGCAGCTCGCTGCCGTAGCCCAGGTACGCGTCCAGCTGGCGCCCCCACAGGAAGTGCCGGTGGACGGGGTGGTCCAGGTCGGCGCCCATGCCGCCGTGCAGGTGCTGGCCGGCGTGCACGACACGCTTGCCCGCCTCCGAGGCCCACCAGGCCGCCGTCAGCGCGTGCTCGTGGGCCTCGAGGCCCTGGTCGATGCGCCAGGCCGCTTCGTACGTGGTGACCCGGATCGCCTCGGTGTCCATGTAGGCGTCGGCCGCGCGCAGCATGACGCCCTGATTGGTGGAGAGCGGCCGGCCGAACTGCTCACGGGTGGAGGTGTACTCCACCGCCCGGGCGAGCGAGCCCGCGCAGACGCCTGCCTGGAGCCCGGCGAAGGCGGTGCGGGCGGCGGCGAGGGTGTCCTCGTAGGCGCCGTCGGCCCCGAGGCGTTCGCCCTCGGCTCCGGTCAGGGTCAGCCGTCCCGCCGCCCAGGGCGCGGTGGTCTCGACGGGGGACATCCGTACGCCGGGCGCGTCGGTCCGTACGAGCCACAGCGCCCGATCCGTGTCCGGGACCAGCACGTGCGTGGCGTCGCGCAGCCAGGGCACGGCCGGGGCGGTCCCGGTGAGCCGGCCGTCCTCGGCGCTGATCCGGCCGCGCGCCGGGAAGGCTCCGGTGGCCACCGCCTCGCCCGTGCCGAGGGCGGGGAGCAGACGGGCACGCTGCTCGGGGCTGCCGTGCGCGGCCACGGGGAGGATCCCGTACGCGCAGGTGGCGGCGTACGGGACCTGCGCGGTGGTGCGGCCCTGTTCCTCCAGCAGGAGGACCAGCCCGAGCAGGCCGATCTCCCCGACGGCGGCGGTCAGTCCGGCCGTGGTGAGGGCCTTCCACAGTGCGGCGTCGCTGCCGGTGCCGGCTTCCGCGAGGCGTTCGTGGGTGGCGAGATCGGAGAAGATCCGGGCGGCGAGACCGGCCGCGGCGGCCTGCCCCTCGGTGGGGTGGAAGTCCATCAGCCCGCACTCCCGCGGAAGACGGGGAGTTCGAGCTCGTCGTCGACGCGCAGGAACTCCAGCTGGACGGGCAGGCCGATGCGCACCTTGTCGTACGGGACGCCGGTGATGTTGCTGATCATCCGGACCCCTTCGGCGAGCTCGACGAGGGCGACCGCGTACGGGCCTCCCGTGTCGGCGGAACGGCCGGAACCGCCGGAACGGTTGGAGTTGCCGGAACGGTCGGAACTGCCGGAACGGTCGGAACGGTCGTGCGCGGTGAAGGCCGGGAAGGGCGGGTGGTGCATGACGACGTAGCTGAAGACCGTGCCGGCGCCGGAGGCTTCGACGGTGTCCCAGTCGGGGCTCGCGCAGGCGTTGCAGCCGGGGAGCCACGGGAAGCGGAGCGTGGCGCAGGCGGTGCAGCGCTGGATCAGCAGCCTGTGATCCCGGACGCCGTCCCAGAATCCCTGGTTGTCGCGGTTGATCACGGGGCGGGGGCGCAGGGCCGGGGGCTTGCTCTTCTCCGCCCTGGCGGCGGGCGCGTACTTGAGGATCCGGAAGCGGTGGGTACCGGCCGGCTCCCCGTCCGCCTGGACGTCCATGCGGGTGGTGACGAAGTGGCCGGTGCCCAGCTTGGTCGTCTTGCGGGGCGACACGGACTCGATGACGGCGTCGAAGGTGATCGCGTCGCCGGGCCGCAGCGGGCGCAGGTACTCCTGCTCGCAGTCGGTGGCGACCACGGAGGTGAAGCCTGCGCCGTCGAGGAGCGCGAAGAGCTCGTCGTAGGAGGAGGAGCGGTCCGAGTGGCCGGAGAGCCCGCCCATCGTCCAGGCCTGGAGCATGGTGGGCGGAGCGATGGCGTCCGGGCCGGTGTAGGCGGGGTTGGCGTCGCCCACCGCCTCGCACCAGTGGCGGATCATCGACTCGTTGACCGCGTCCTTGCCCCGGCCCGCGGTGGCGGCGGGCCGTCCCTCGAAGGCCGTGAGCAGCGTGTGGAACCGGGCTGCCTCCTCGGCTGCGTCAGCCGCTTCGACCGCCTCGGCCGTGCCTGCCGCGGTTACCTCGCCCGCCTCGGCCGTGCCTGCCGCGTCCGCCGTCATCGCTTCCTCCCCTTCATGCCGAGCCGCATCATGGCGACGATCTCCCGCTGGACCTCGCTGACCCCGCCGCCGAAGGTGTTGATCTGGGCGGCCCGGTTCATCCGCTCCAGCTCGCCGCCCGCGAAGGCCGCGGGCCCCCGGATCAGGGCCTCCTCGCCCACCACCTCCTGGCACATCCGGTACACCTCGACGGTGGACTCGGTGCCGAGGAACTTCACGCCGCTGGCGTCGCCGGGGGCCAGGGTGCCGCCGCCCACGTCCTGGACGAGGCGCCAGTTGAGGAGGCGTACGGCGGCCAGTCGCGCGTGCGCCTCGGCGAGCCGGGACTGCACCCAGGGGAGGTCGGCGGGCCGGTCGCCGGTGACCGGGTCGGGGGTGCGGGCGTGGTCGAGCGCACCCGTGTAGAAGTCCTCGGCCTGCATGCCGATGGCGGCGAGGGCCACGCGTTCGTGGTTGAGCTGGTTGGTGATCAGGCCCCAGCCGCCGTGCTCGGGGCCGACGAGGTTGCCGGCGGGCACGCGTACGGAGTCGTAGTACGTCGCCGTGGTCGTGAGCCCGCCGACGGTGGCGATCGGGGTCCACGAGAAGCCCGGGGCGTCGGTGGGCACCAGGACGATCGAGATGCCCTTGTGCTTGGGGGCGTCGGGGTCGGTGCGGCAGGCGAGCCAGATCCAGTCCGCGTTCTGGGCGTTGGACGTGAAGATCTTCTGCCCGTCGATCAGCCAGTCGGCTCCGTCGCGGACGGCGCGGGTGCGCAGCGAGGCGAGGTCGGTGCCGGCCTCGGGTTCGGAGTAGCCGATGGCGAAGACGAGGTCGCCGGTGAGGATGCGGGGGAGGAAGTAGTCCTTCTGTTCCTGGGTCCCGTACTTCATCAGGGTCGGGCCGACGGTGTTGAGCGTGACCATGGAGACGGGGGCGCCGGCCCGGTAGGCCTCGTCGAAGAACACGAACTGCTCGTCGGCGCCGCGGCCCTGGCCGCCGTACGCGACGGGCCAGCCGAGGCCGAGCAGCCCGTCGGCGCCGATGCGGCGCAGCAGTTCACGCTGGCGGGCCGGGTCCTCGGGGGTTCCGTCCGGCAGCAGATCCTTGAAGTAGTCCCGCAGTTCGGCGCGTAGCCGCAACTGGCCTTCGGTCGGGGCGAGGTGCACGGCGCGGGCCTCCCGGCATCACATCATCGAGGGAACCTGACTGTCCGTCAGATTCACCCGTGATGTCAAGGTCGGGAGGGGACCGAGGAGGCCTGGGGGACCGCGGGCATGCGCGAGGGCGCCTGCGCTACCGGACCCCAGCCGGTCCGGTCGCACAGACGCCCTCAAGCATTCGAGCGGCTTGGGCCGCGGCTACCACCAGGGGAGGAAATTGACCCCCACGTTCGAGTTGGCCTGGTGGATCACCGTGAAGGCCGAGCCGTTGACCTGCGCGGTGTTGTTCTGGTTGGAGGCACCGGAGCCGGTGGCCACCTGCTGCGAGGTGGACGAGTTGCCGCCGTTGTTCCCGCCCACGCCGCTGCCGATGATGCTGGCGACGCTCGCATTCGATCCGTCGTTCGCGAAGGAGCCGTTGTCGGCCGATGCCACCCCGCCGAAGAGCCCGACGGCGAGGGGGAGAGCGGCGAGGGCGGCGATGACGCGGGCGGTACGGATGCTTGCCATGTCTTTATCCTCCAGAAAACCGAAGTGGGACTTGCTCCAAGGCAGTTGGCCGACCGCCTCGGTCGTTCCGTGTGGTGACGACGTCGCGAGACCAGAGTTGCCCACCGAATCCCCGGCGAACCACCGCGGAGTCCCCGATTCCCCCGCAAGCATGACCAACGTCGGATAAACCCCATTCACGCCCCCGAAACCCCAGGTCAGCACCCCGGGACCCGCCGAATCCCTCTTCGCACAAGGAATGAAGCGTTCCGGCACACCGCCTCGTCCCGGACATGCCGAAAAGGGCCGCGCCGTCCGGGAACCCCACCGTCTCCCGGGCCTGCGGCCCTGCAATGCCAAGCTTCACGCCCCCTGCGCGCCCCCCGGCGCAAGCCGGGGTGATCCATCCGTGCCCCACGGCGGGGCACCACACGCGGCGCGATCCACGGTCACAAGGACCGGGCTCCAGCGCCTGCTCGTACTCGTGCTTGTGCTCCTACTGCTCGTGCTCGTACTGCTCGTGCTCTGCGTGTGCTCGTACTCGTACTCGTACTCGTACTCGTGCTCGTGCTCGTGCTCGTACTGCTCTGGGTCTTGGTCTTGGTTCTGCTCTTGGCCTTGCTCTTGCTCTTGCTCGTACTGCTCTGCGCTCGTGCGGACTGCGGGTACGGGGCTACGCGGCGAGCGCGAGCGCTTCCCGCGCGGCCCCGGTGGTGGCTGCGGGTGCTGCGGTGGCGGGTGCGGTGACGGCGGGGACGGCGGGTGCTGCGACCGAGGTCAGCGTGCGGGTGGCGGCGGCTGTGGCAGTTACCTGTCCGGCGCCCATGGCAGCGGCAGTGGTCGAGCGGCGGACGGAGGGGGTCTTGCCGTGCGCCTCGGCGCGGATCCGCTGCTTGATGGTCGGCGGGAGCGAACCGCCCCGCATCATCGCCCGCCACGTCCGGCGGGCCGCGACGGCCGGCCGACGGACGGAGGCGGTCGTGGGAACCGTACGGGCGGGGGCCGGGACGGAGGCGGCGGCAGCGGCCGGAGCCACCTTCCCACCGAGGCCGAGGGAGGAGAGGAGGGCGACCAGGGCGGCGAGGACGGAGGTCCAGATCGACGTGAGGATGCTGCGGTGGGCCATGACGAGGTGCCTCGATTCACGATGTTCCGACGGGCGGATCTGAATACATTCGTCATGATGTGGTCGCAACCGCACCGCTCCCACCACGCGCGCCGATCTTCCGACAAACACCACTCGGAAGGCCCAAGACCGGTGATCGGACCCCCGGCTTCCGTGACCACGGGGGTCGGCAGCGGACGCCTGGAGGCCGGGCCAGGCCTGCGTCGCACCCGCCCGCACGCCCCGGGCCGACCCGCAACCCGGGAATCCCTCCACACGCCTTACCCCGACGGAGAACTCCCGGGCGGGGGCGTGCTACTCCGGCGCCGTGGGCACCGGGGCGGGCCAGAGGTGGTCGGGGGTCACGATGGAGGTGACCGCGTTCCCGACGAGCGAGGACAGGTTCTTGCCGTTGTGGTCGACGTCGGAAGTGACGAGCACGACGAGAGAGGCCTCCTCGGCGGGGAGCTGGGCGGCGATGGACTCGTAGCCGGGGATCTCCCCGTTGTGGCCGAGCCAGCCGTTGGTGTTGAGGATGCCGAGGCCGTAGGAGATCTCGGGGAACCCGGTCGGGAGCGTCCGCAATCGCTCGGCCTGCGTCTTCTTGCTCAGCAGCCGGCCGTCGACCAGGGCCGGGGCCCAGGTGCGCAGGTCGTCGAGGTTGGAGATGATCGCGCCGGCGGCCCAGCCCCAGGACGGGTTCCAGTTGGTGGCATCGGTGACGGAGCCGTCGGGCGTGAAGCTGGAGTACCCGTGGGCGTGGGGGTCCGGTACGACGCTGTCCGTCGGCAGGGACGTGCTGTTCAGCTTGAGCGGCGTGAACACGTGCTCCGGGAGGAAGTCGCCGAGGCTCTGCCCGCTGACCTTCTCGACCAGCAGGCCGAGGAGGATGGTGTTGGTGTTGCTGTACTGCCACTTGGCGTCGGGCTTGAAGTTCGGGGGGTGGCTGAAGGCGGGTTCGCACCCTCTCGGTGAGGCGGCGACCACGACGAAGGGGCGCCCCTGGTGTGGGGCGCCCCTTCTGATCAGCGCGTTCGCTGAGCTGGCGGTGGGTGTGGGATTTGAACCCACGGTGACTCGCGCCACGACGGTTTTCAAGACCGTTCCCTTAGGCCGCTCGGGCAACCCACCTGGCCGGTACAGAGTACCGGCCAGGTGGGGGTGGCGGAGGCGAGTATGGGGTCAGGCCGTCTGGGCCTTGTCGTAGGCCGCCTTCGCCTCGTTGCCGAAGTACGGGCCGTACATCCGGTTCGGCAGGAACGTGTAGCCGAAGCTGTTCACCGAGACCTGGGTGCCCAGGCCCGTGGCCTCGTTGAAGTCCTGGAACCAGGGGCCGCCGCTGGAGCCGCCGGTCATGTTGCAGGCCAGGCTGTGGTCCTTGGTCAGCAGGAAGTCCTTGCCGCTGTTGCCGCTGCAGTAGACCAGCTTCGTGCCGTCGTACGGGGCCGCCGCGGGGAAGCCGAAGGAGTACATCCGCTTGTTGTATCCGCCGTTGAAGAGGAGGCCCTGGGCGCCGACGGCCTGGCTGAGGGTCTGCCCGTTCAGCGGGGCGACGACGGCGAGGCCGACGTCCATGTTCATGTCCTCGCTGGCGGCCCACTGGTCGGTGGCGAAGGTCTTGGTGGCCGACCACTGGCCGTAGGGCGCGGAGCCGTTGTTGTAGGCCGGGACGAAGACCCAGTTCGTGTGCCAGGCCCCCTGGTACTTCACGCAGTGGCCGGCCGTCATGACCGTGCTGCCGTTGGCGCTGGTCACCGAGTCGCCTGAGCAGGAGGCGGTCCGGCCGCCCATCGTGAAGAAGACCCGGCCCGAGGTCTTCACGACCGCGCCGCCGCCCGTCCAGGCGCCGCCTGCCTGCGGGAACGCCGTGGGGGCCGCCATGGCAGACACCGCGGGCGTCGGGGCGACGGTGGTGGGGGCCGTGGAGGCGGCGACCGGGGTGCGGGCCGCGCCGGGGACCGCCGTCACGTCGAGCGGGGTGGCGCTCCGCATCCGTTCGGCTGTCCAGAAGCCCTGGGTGTGCTGCTGCCGGAAGGACGCGGGGGCGTCGGCCGCGACCGAGGGCGTGGCCGCCGTCAGGACGCCCGCGACCAGGGCGCCCGCCGAGAGCAGGACGGATAAGGCCGTGCGATGACGATTCACGCATGACTCCTTCTGCCGTGCCCGGTCCGGATGAAGCCGGGCAGGGTGGGGGTGAAGAGCGGTCGGTGCGGATCGGCTGTGCGCGGTGCATGTGCGTGGGCCGTGGGCCGTGGGCCGTGGGCCGTGGTGCGTGGTGCGTGGTGCGTGGGCCGTGGTGCGGATTACCGGGGCAGAGTGGCACGGGCGCGTCGCAATGTCAGCGGGCAGTCAGAACGTTCGGTCGGTTCCGGCCAGGAAATGGCCAACTCCTGGCCGTTGCGCCGTCATACGGTGAGCATCACACCCGCGTACGAGACTCCCGCCACCACCACCCAGGCCCCGAGTCCCAGCGCCGCGGCCCGCCCGCCGGTGCGGGCCAGCGTCGGCAGGTGCACCGCGCTCCCCAGGCCGAACAGGGCCGCCGCCAGCAGTGCCTCCTGTGCGGTGTGCGCCCACTCCAGCGCCACGTCGGGCAACACCCCGGTGGCGCGCAGCGCGGCCGCGGCCAGGAACCCGGCCACGAACAGCGGCACCGGAGCCGGCCGGCGCCCCGAGGCCGTGCGCACCCCGCGCCGCCGGGCCCGTACCGAGAAGGCCACGGCCGCCACCAGCGGGGCGAGCAGCGCGACCCGCATCAGCTTGACGAGCACCGCCTCGCCCAGTGCGTCGGGGCCCGCGGTCTGGGCGGTCGCCACCACCTGGCCGACGTCGTGGACACCTGCGCCGACCCACCGTCCGAAGGCCGGGTCGGAGAGGGCCAACGGGTCCTGGAGGAGGGGGAGTACCGCTATGGCGAGCGTTCCGCACAGGGTGACCAGGGCCACCGAGGCGGCCACGTCCTCCTCGTCGCTGCCGGACACCTGGCTCACCGCACCGATCGCCGAGGCCCCGCAGATCGAGTACCCCGTGGCGATCAACAGCGGCTGATCGCCCGGGAGCCCCAGTCGGCGGCCCAGCCAGAGGGTGCCGAGGAAGGTGGCGGCGACCACTCCGACCACCATGGCCACCGTCGCCCAGCCCAGCCGGAGCACCTGGTCCAGCCCCAGGCCGAGGCCCAGCAGGACGATGCCCATCCGCATCAGCCGTCGGCCGGCCAGGGACAGACCCGGGCGGGCGGAGCCGCGGACGAACGTCCGCAGGCCCGGGAGGTGCGCCGCCGCGATGCCCAGCACCACCGATGCGGTCAGCAGGGGAACGGCGGGCATGAGGCGGTGGATGCACCACGCCGTAAGCGCTCCACCCACGGCCATCGCCAACCCCGGCCAGGGAGTGGATGTTTCACGTGAAACATGCCGGACCGCCGCCGCCCCCTGAGGGCGGTGGAGGAGGGCCATCAGTCGACGGGGAGCGTGTAGACACGACGGATGCTGGTGCCCAGCCGGGACACGTCGGCGCCGTACACGTGCACGGATATCGCCTTCGTGTGACAGGAGTTGCGCACCTTGTGGATGTCACCGGGCGGGGCGAACCCACAGACGGCGCCCTGGGCGTTGACCACGTCCTCGGTGGCCACCAGCCGGGCCGGGCCGGCCCCGGGCGCGAGGCGGAAGCGACGTTCGCTCTCCTCGCCCTGGTGTACGCCGGCCACGCACCACGACACGTGGTCGTGGATGCAGGTCTCCTGTCCGGGCAGCCACACCAGCGCCACCACCGAGAAGCTGCCGTCGGACTCGGCGTGCAGGATGTGCTGCCGGTACCGCTGCGGATCGCCCTCCTGCTGCGCCGGGGTCAGGAGCTCGGGTGCCCCCAGGTGTGGGGCGAGCCGTTCGCCCACCAGGTAGGCGGTGAGGTCGGGAGCCAGCCCCCGCTCCACGACGGTGCGGATCTCACTGACGAGGGCGGCCATCCTCGTGGTGGTTCGGGCCGGCGTGGTGGTGGTCATATCGGCAGCGTGCGGCCACCGTTCCATCACGTCCAACGACAGTTGTCATCTGAAATCCCAAGCACCGCTTATGGGTTGGGTTCGGCAGTGGACCTGGCCGGCAGCCGACCCGGTCAGCAGCCGACCCTGTTCGCCGCCACCCGCTTGAGTGCGTCGAGCACCACGGCCGTCGCCGGGATCCGCAGGTGGTCCTGGTAGACGTAGGCGGCGATGTGCCGGCGCGCAGCCGGCTGGAGCGCCCGCCCGCAGACCCGGTTCAGCGAGAGGGAGGGCAGCACCAGCGCGGGCATCATCGCCACGCCCAGCCCCTGGCCGACCAGGCTCTGCACCACCAGGTTGTCGTCGGTGGCGAACCGGATGTCGGGGACGAAGCCCAGCTCCGCGCACTCGTGCAGCAGGTTCGCCCGGCAGCGCGGGCAGCCGGCGATCCACCGTTCCTCGGCGAGGTCGGCCAGGTGCACGGCGCGGCGCCGGGCCAGCGGATGCCCGGTCGGGAGCAGCACCGTCAGCTGGTCCTCCAGCAGCCTGACCTCGGTGACCTCCTCCGGTACCTCCTCGTGCAGGCCGGGATAGGTGAAGGCCAGGGTGATGTCGCACTCCCCGCGCTCCAGCCGGCGCAGCGACTCCGGGGGCTCCCCCTCCAGCAGCTCCACCTGGATGCCCGGATGGTCCTTGGCCAGGCTGCTCAGGGCCTCCGGGACGAGGGTGACGTTGGCGCTGGGGAAACCGCACAGCCTGACCCGCCCGGTGCGCAGGCGTGCGTACGCCCTCAGCTGGGCCTCGGCGGCGGAGAGGTTGCCGAGGATGGTCTCGGCGTGCCGGGAGAGGGATTCCCCGGCCTCGGTGAGCTGCATCTTGCGGCCCACGCGGGTGAACAGCGGGGTGCCGACGGCGCGTTCGAGCGCCTTCATCTGCTGGGTGATGGCGGGCTGGGTGTACCCCAGTACGCGGGCGGCGGCCGAGTACGACCCGGAGGCGACCACCGCGTGAAACGTCCGTATGTGCCGAGAATCGAACACCACCGAAGCATAAGCGGACGTTGGAGGGGCCGTAGGCGCAATCCCGCCTACGGCCCCTCGCCGTCACGCCACCGCCGCGGCCGGTGGCTCTGCTTCTCGCCCTGCTTCTCGACCTACTTGTCGCCCTACTTGTCGCCGATCCGCGAGCCGAGCGTGATGTCGACCGTGGTCGGCTTGCCGCCGCGCAGGTAGGTCAGCTTGACCGTGTCGCCGGGCTTGTACGTCCAGATCATGCTGATCAGCGTCGGGCCGCTGTCGACCGGCTTGCCGCCGAACTCGGTGATGATGTCGCCCGGCTTGAGGCCCGCCTTGCCGGCCGGACCGTTGGGGTCGACCAGCTCGCTGGCGGCCGCGCCCTGCTCGGAGATCTTGGCGCCCTCGGCCTTGGCCTGGAGGTCCACGGAGACCGAGATCACCGGGTAGACCGGCTTGCCCGTCTTGATCAGCGATTCGGCGACGTTCTTCGCCTGGTTGATCGGGATGGCGAAGCCGAGGCCGATGGAGCCGGCCTGGCCGCCGCCGAAGCCGCCGTTGCCGGCCGACTGGATCGCGGAGTTGATGCCGATGACCGCGCCGCGTCCGTCGAGCAGCGGACCGCCGGAGTTGCCCGGGTTGATCGAGGCGTCCGTCTGGAGCGCGCTCATGTACGAGTTCTTGGCTCCTGTGCCGTCTCCGGAGGCGACCGGGCGGTTCTTGGCGCTGACGATGCCGGTGGTGACCGTGTTGGACAGGCCGAAGGGGGCGCCGATCGCGATGGTCGAGTCGCCGACCGCGACCTTGTCGGAGTCACCGAGCGGCAGCGGCTTGAGGCCGGCCGGCGGGGTCTTCAGCTTGAGGACGGCGACGTCGTAGCCCTGGGCGCGGCCCACCACCTCAGCGTCGTACTTCTTGCCGTCGGAGAAGATCGCGAAGAGCTTGCCGCCGTTCGCGGCGGAGGCCACCACGTGGTTGTTGGTGAGGATGTGGCCCTGCTGGTCGTAGACGAACCCGGTGCCGGTACCGCCCTCGCCGTCGCCGGCCGAGGCCTCGATGGTGACCACGCTGGGCAGCGCGCCCGCGGCCAGGCCGGCGATCGAGCCGGCCTCGCGCTTGAGGTCCTTCGGGGTGGCGGCGCTGATCGTGGTCGAGCCGGTGCCGTTGTTGCTGCGTTCGGCGGCCCAGTAGCCCACGCCGCCGCCGATGCCGCCCGCGAGGAGGGCCGCCACCAGGACGCCCGCGATCAGGCCGCCCTTGCCCTTCGGCTTGGGCGCGGGGGCGCCGTCGGCCGTCAGCGGAGCACCCCAGACCGGGCCTCCGTGTCCGCCGCCCGCCTCGTACGCGGGCACGGTGGGCGGCGGGGGCGGCCAGCCCTCGGCTCCGTGCGCGGCCGGGGCGGGAGCCTGCCCGTACGCGGGAGCCTGGCCGTACGCCGGGGCCTGGCCGTACGCGGGGGCCTCAGGCGCCGGGGTGGGCGGGAACTGCTGGGTCTGCTCGGTGCCGGGAGTGGGCGTCGGCGGCAGCTGCTGGGTCACCGGCTCGGCGGCGGGCGCGAACGCCGGAGCGGCCGGCGGTGCGACCGGAGCAGGGCCGGGAGCCGCGGGCGGCGCCGGAGCCCCGGCCGGCGGTGCGTCGGCCGGCTGCGGAGCAGACGCCGGTACCCCGGCCTGCGTCTCGGAGGCCGGAGCAGGGGGTACGGACGGGGCCGCGGGGGGTGTGGGGGCCGCGGTGCCCTCGTTCTCGGTGCTCACAGCGCTCTCTCCTCGTCACACACGGCTTCAATAATTCTCTGGCGATCGGTCCGACTGAACGTTCGACGTGCCGCACAAGTTCCTGGGCAAAGCCTTTCCCATGACCCGTCAGAGCACTGTAAGCCGGACCTGTGTATCTCCCCCATTCTTTACATCCGACATTATGGACACATCCGCGCGGCCGGACCTCGACGTACAGTGCCCACTCGGTGGCACCATGACCCGGTGACCCACGCCATGCCGCGCAGCATCCAGGTCGTCGCCCACCGCGGCGCCTCGGAGGATGCCCCCGAGCACACCCTGGCCGCCTACCGAAAGGCCATCGAGGACGGCGCCGACGCCCTCGAATGTGATGTCCGGCTCACCGCGGACGGCCATCTGGTCCTGGTCCACGACCGCCGGGTGAACCGCACCTCGAACGGCCGCGGAGCCGTCTCCGCCCTGGAGCTGGCCGATCTCGCGGCCCTGGACTTCGGCTCCTGGAAGGACCGCGAGGAGTCCCCCGACTGGGACGCGGACCCCGCGCTCACCTCCGTCCTCACCCTGGAGCGCCTGCTGGAGTTGGTCTCCGACGCCGGGCGGCCGGTGCAGCTCGCGATCGAGACGAAGCACCCGACCCGCTGGGCCGGACAGGTGGAGGAGCGCCTCCTCTTCCTCCTCAAGCGCTTCGGCCTGGACGCCCCGCCCGTCGAGGGCCCACGCCCCGTACGGGTCATGAGCTTCTCCGCGCGCTCCCTGCACCGGGTGCGGGCGGCGGCTCCGGCGATCCCGACCGTGTACCTGATGCAGTTCATCTCGCCCCGGATGCGGGACGGGCGGCTGCCGGCCGGGGTGTCGATCGCCGGTCCCGGGATGCGGATCGTGCGCAACCACCCCGGCTTCGTCCGCAAGCTTCAAGCCGCGGGCCACTCCGTGCACGTATGGACAGTGAACGAGCCGGAAGACGTTCAGCTCTGCGCTGATCTGGGTGTGGAAGCAATCATCACGAACAGACCCCGTCAGGTTCTGTCCCAACTCGGGCGCTGACGTCCCCTTTTGCGCACCCGTCACTTTCGACCCTCGCGTAACAGGGTGTGCTCCGGCGCATCCGCTCCGCATTCGTTCGGCATGAATGCGTCAGAGCGGTCCGCTTCGGCGGTTTCCGGTCCAGGCCATTGGGGCATCCAGACCATGCGTGGGGCTAAGGAGGTTCCGGGGGTGGCGTTGGTGGTGGCACAGGAAGTGCCCACGTCGTCGTGCATGGACGTACGCCATGGTCCTGCGGGCGTGGGCGAGGCGAGACAGCGGATGCGCGAACAACTGCGTATCAGCGGTGTGCCCGAATCGGTCGTGGACGATGCCGTACTGATCCTTTCCGAACTGCTCAGCAACGCCTGCCGACACGGCAGGCCCCTGGGCAGACGGGAAGTCGGGGACGGGGAGATACGCGCCGCATGGCGCATCGACAGAGCGGGGCGGCTGACGGTCGAGGTAACGGACGGGGGCGGGCCCACCCGCCCTGTTCCTGCCACGCCCTCGGTCACCGCGCGCGGCGGCCGGGGGCTGAACATCATCAGCGCCCTTGCCCAGGACTGGGGTGTCCGGGACGGAGCGGCGGGTGAGGTCACCGTGTGGGTGATCGTTGCCTGTGGGCCCCGGCACGACGATTTCGCTACGCGCGTTGCGCCCCCGGCGATCGACTTCAGCACGGCGTTCGACGATCTGGATCCCTGACCCGGGATCCCTGACAGAACAGCCTCAGGGCAGTACCGCAGAACAGTCCGCACAGCGGTACCGCAGCAGCACCGCAGCACCGCAGCACCGCAGCACCGCACAAACTCACCACAACAGCACAGCAGTACCGGTCATCCGCACAGGCGGCCGTCCGGGAGCGCACGCCGACCGTGCTCCCGGCCGCACCCCACCGGTTCCGGCGGTACGAACGGCTAGGCTCGCGCCCAGACACGACGCCGTACCGCCGCAACCGGGAGACACCCACGATGGCCAAGAAGCGCCCCGCAGCCAAGACCGCAAAGCCGCAGCTCACCAACGGTGAAATCCCCGTTGTGGGCGCCCGCGAGCCCTGCCCCTGCGGATCCGGGCGCCGCTACAAAGCCTGCCACGGCGCAGCCGCCGCGCACGCCGTCACCGAACACGTGCAGCGCCCCTTCGAGGGCCTGCCGGGCGAGTGCGACTGGGTCGCGCTGCGCGAGCTGGTGCCCGCGGCCACCGTCCCGCTGTCCCTCAAGGGCGGGCTGCCCGAGGGCGTCCCCTCGGTCACGCTGGTGACCGTACTTCCCATGGCCTGGCCGGCGCTGCGCCGCGAGGACGGGTCCGTCCTGCTCGGCCTGCAGAACGACTCGTCCACCGGGGACCTCGGCCGCGACATGGCCGACACCCTGGAGCGTGCGCTCGTAGCGGACCCGGGTACGCCGGTTGCCGCGCGCCGGGTTCCCGCCGAGGGGCCGCGACTTCAGGATCTCCTGGGCCTCGACGGCGGTTTCGAGCCGGTTGTGCACAGCGGCTTCGAATTCTGGATTCCGGAATCCGAGAGCGCCCAGAGCTCCTCCCCGGAGATCGCCGCCTCGCTGGAGCGCGCCAACGCGGCCGCCATTCCCACCGTCAAGCTGACCGGCGTCGACGCCGCCTACTGGTGCGAGACCCCGGACAAGAACCACCTGCGCTGGGTCATGCCGCACCCCGAGGAGAAGCTGCTCGACGCCCTCGCGCGGCTGCACGCGGCCGGCACGTCCTCGCTCGGCGAGGGCACGAAGCTCGTCGGATCCTTCCGCGCCCACGGCCTGATGGTCCCCGTCTGGGACCTGCCCACTGGGGTCACGGCCGACGACGTCGAGAAGCCCGCGGCGGAGTTCGCCGAGCGGCTGGCCGGGGCCCTGGCCACGGACGCCCCGCTGACCACGGAGGAGCGCCGGGCACGCGGCGGGCTCACCAACCGCCAGGTGACCCTCAGCTGACCGTGCGCACGCGCGGAGCCGGTGACCGGAGTCACAACTCCCGCTAATCGTCTGCAAATCGGTGTCTGAATATCAGAGATCGAATTTGCGAACAGGCGATCTCTTGTTACCGTTCTTGTAGCCCGGTCGCTGGTGCATCCCCCGTCGCCAGCGACCGGGCCCTTCCATTTTCGGCGGTACTCAACCGTCACCCGGTGCCGGTGAGTTGCTCCCGGACCGCAAGAGCAGCGCGCCTTCATCATCCGGAACTGCAAATTCCGCTACGGCCGAGTAACTGTCCGGCTCCCCGGCTGAAGCCTCCTTCGGCGTCTCGCACAGACCAGGCTCGTCGCCCGCGCCGACCGCGCACCGGATCTGGACGGTGCGCCCGGCCGGACCCATCACCGCCAACACGGCATCGAGCGCGCGGCCGCTGGTGTTCCTGTAGTAACTCCGGCCCCACGTATGGCCTTCGGACACCAGCACGCAGGTCTGCGCCTCCACCCCGTGCGGCGAGGACAGTTCGGGGCCGCAGCGGGAATCCGTACGGGGCTGCTCGGCCTGGCCCGGCCGCTCGGGCCCGGACGCCACCTCCGAGTGCCCGGGCGACGCCGGAGCGGTGCGGGAGGAGTCCGAAAGCCCGAGGGTCGAGAACAGGCCGCCACCCTTTCCGTCGTCCTGACCGGCGAAATCCGGCCCGGCGATCGCTCCGGCAAGCGGGAGCGACAAGATGATCAACACACCGGCGCCGATACCGATCAGGCGGAGATTCATTCGCCGAAGATAGCGATGCGGGAATGGGGCACGGAGATCCCCGCGCCCAATTCCCGTGGAAACCGGTCCCGCTGGCACCCGTACGAGTGATCCCCGGGGCCCTGCAGGTCAGTACGCGAGCCGGCTGCCGCCGCCGGGTGCGCCGCTGCTCGCCTCGACCAGCGCGTCCACGACCGCTTCGACCTCGGGCAGCCAGAGGTTCCCGGCAGCGTGCGGACGCAGCTTGGGCGACCGTGCCTGCGGCGGCGCGCCCGGCTCCCGTTCCCAGCGCACCTGGCCGCCACTGGACGCGGCGGAAGGCGGCAGCAGCAGGTAGCCGCCCTCACCATGGAAGCGCAGCGAGGAGGGCACGTGGTCCTTCGCGTAGAGGAGTTCGCCGAGCCGCTCCAGCGAATACGGCGCCACCAGCAGCGACCAGCGCGTGGGCGTGGCCACGATCGGCCCGAGCCGCAGGCCCTGCGCGTCCAGTCGTACGAGGGCCTGCGCGGCCGCGGCGGCAGGCAGGCTCACCGCGCACGGGGCGGTCCCGCCGGTGGCCATCAGGACGGGTGCGGTGGGCCGGTTGGTCCACCACCAGGCCACCATCCGGGGGTCGGTGGTGGCGGCGAGCAGCCCCGGGTCGAAGGGGTGTGCGCCGGGGACGACGCAGTCGGGGTCGGGGCAGGCGCAGCGCGAGCCGTCGGTGCCGGACCGGCCGACGCCGGGCAGGACGGGCCACTGCCATCTGGTGGCGCAGGTGAGCGCCGCGTCGAGGAGAGCGGACGCGGTGCCGCTCTGTCCCGGGTCGGGGCGCAGGGATTGAAAGCGATCGCGGAGCCGCTGGAGACGCCTTCCGAGGATCTCGCGCATGAGCGCTCGTTCCTTTCCGTTGAACGCCGAGGGCCACATCACACCATGTAACCGGTGTCTCACCACACGTACAGGTTTCGCGTCACTGTCCGCCAGAAGCAGGTTCACACGGTTCGTGCAGTTTTCTTACGGGTCCATCAAACGTCCGGCGGGGGCGGAGCGCGACCCGCGCCGACTGCCGAGAGCGGCTGCCGCCGCTAAGGACGGCGGCCCGTCCCGGGTGGTTCCCGGCGGCGCCAACTGGCCGCGGACACCAACGAGTAGCTACCCGACCGCCCTGTGGAGCCCGTCCAGTCGACCGCAAAAACCGACTGCTTCCAGCTTTTTCCGGCCAAGTTCTAGCCTTGGCTCGACAGTGAGTTGCCGTCTCACGGACACCAGGATTCCCACCTGGGCAATGCTGGACATGCATCCACGTGTGCGTGTAGATGTGGATTCCTTGATGGCGGCGCAGCACGATCTGGGGGTTTGCGATGCTATTTAGCGAATCGCACCAGGTGGAAAGGCGGACGCCATGAGCGCCCCGCATCTGCCGAAAGTGGCTGGAATCGATCCGGCAGTTACCGCGTCACCGCACACTGCGGCGCCCACGCCCGCCCGGACCACCCCCGCACCGGCCCCTCCGACCGGCCCGGGCAGTCTCATCCAGGACCGGCTGGCGGGCATGGTCTCGGACCTCACCACCCTGCACGAGCTCACCGAGCGGCTGGCCCGCGCCGGCGACCTCGACACCTCCCTCCACGAGTTCCTGCGCGCCGGGGCCTCACTCGTCGGTGCCCGCCGCGGACTGATCGTCCTGGAGCCCTCCGACGGACTCGGCCCCGGCAGCACGATCGGCCTGGGCCTCGGCCATGCCGAACTCGGCCACATCGAGACCGTGCCGCGCAGCGCCACCTCCTACGGGCGGATCCTCGACGGTCTGCCCGACGCCCAGGGCGGCTCCGAGATCCTGCCCGAACCGGGCGCACCCCCCGGGACCGGTGGCTTCGCCGCCCCCGTCGACCCCCGGCACCGCGAGGTCGCCGCGCGCCTCGGCTACGCGGCCAGCTACGCACTCCCGCTGACCGCCGAGGCCACCGGCCGGCTCGGCGCGGCCGTCTGGCTCTACGACGAGCAGGCCGAGCCGAGCGACCGCCAGCGCGACCTCGCCGGGCTGTACGTACGGCACGCTTCCGAGCACCTGGCCCGGATGCTGGAGGTGGAGCGCTCCCGCGCGCGGCTGGCCACCGTCGCCGAGGAGCTGCTGCCCAGCCGGCTCCCCCGGATCCCCGGGGTGCAGCTCGCGGCCCGCCACCACACGGGGCCGCTCGGCGGGGGCGACTGGTACGACGCCCTGCCGCTGCCCGAGGGCGCCCTGGGGCTGGCCGTCGGCTCCGTCACCGGATCCGGGCCGAGCGCCGTCGCCGCCATGGGGCGGCTGCGCGCGTCGCTGCGGGCCTACGCCGTCATGGAGGGCGAGGACCCCGTGGCGGTCCTGTCCGACCTGGAGCTTCTGCTGCGCCTGACCGAGCCCGCCCGCTCGGCCACCGCGCTCTTCGCCTACTGCGAGACCGCCGGGGGCCCGCACGGCGACGGCCAGGGCAGCAAGATCATCCTGGCGGGCGCCGGTCACACCCCGCCGCTCCTCATCGGCGAGCACCGCACCGAGTACGTGGAGACCTCGCTCTCCGCTCCCCTCGGCATGCTGTCCTGCTGGGAGGCGCCGAGCGTGGAGATCGAGCCCGCATCCGGAGAAACGGTGCTGCTGTACACCGACGGGCTGCTGCACCACACCGGCGACCCGATGGACCGCGCCTACGCCCGGCTGCACGCGGCGGCCGCGGGGGCGCCCCGGAGCGTCCGGGACGATCCGGGGGCCCTGTGCGAGCACATCCTGCGGACCGTGCTGCCCGACGGGGAGCCGACCGACGCCCCGGAGGACATCGTGCTGCTCGCCGCCCGGTTCGAATGAGCCGCGGGGCATGTTCCGAATCGTGACGGACGGCACGATTCGGACCACGCTCACTCCGTACACGCATACGATGGATGCGGTCCACACCCAGGTCCGTACCGTCGTAGCTGAGGAGATGACGTGGCTGACGAGCTCACCCCGGAGACCCCGGAAGAAGAGCAGCCCAAGAAGACGCACAAGCAGCGCAAGAACGGTCTGTACCCGGGCGTCAGCGACGAACTCGCCGAGAGCATGCGCACCGGCTGGGCCGACACGGAGCTGCACGGACTGGAGCCGATCGCCCAGGCCGAGCACACCGCCGCCCGCCGCGCCGCGCTGTCCGCGCGCTTCCCGGGCGAGCGCCTGGTCGTCCCCGCGGGCCGTCTGAAGACCCGCTCGAACGACACCGAGTACCCGTTCCGCGCCTCGACCGAGTACGCGTACCTCACGGGCGACCAGACCGAGAACGGCGTGCTGGTCCTGGAGCCCACCGGGCCGACCGGCCACACCGCCACCGTCTATCTGCTGCCGCGTTCCGACCGGGAGAACGGCGAGTTCTGGCTGTCCGGCCAGGGCGAGCTGTGGGTGGGCCGCCGCCACTCCCTCACGGAGGCCGAGCAGCTCCTGGGCATCCCCGCCCAGGACGTCCGCAAGCTCGCCGAGGCCCTCACCGAGGCCGAGGGCCCGGTCCGCAACGTGCGCGGCCACGACGCGCTGATCGAGTCCGCCCTCACCGACAAGGTGACCAAGGAGCGCGACGAGGAACTGCGCGTCTACCTCTCCGAGGCCCGCGCCGTGAAGGACGCGTTCGAGATCGGCGAGCTGCAGAAGGCCGTCGACTCCACCGTCCGCGGCTTCGAGGACGTCGTGAAGGTCCTGGACAAGGCCGAGGCCACGTCCGAGCGCTACATCGAGGGCACCTTCTTCCTGCGCGCCCGCGTCGAGGGCAACGACGTCGGCTACGGCTCCATCTGCGCCGCCGGCCCGCACGCGTGCACCCTCCACTGGGTCCGCAACGACGGCGACGTCCGCTCCGGCGACCTCCTGCTGCTCGACGCCGGCGTGGAGACCCACTCCCTCTACACCGCCGACGTCACGCGCACGCTGCCGATCAACGGCGCGTACACCGACATCCAGCGCAAGATCTACGACGCGGTCTACGCGTCCCAGGAAGCCGGGATCGCCGCGGTGAAGCCGGGTGCGAAGTTCCGCGACTTCCACGACGCCTCCCAGCACGTGCTGGCCGAGAAGCTCGTCGAGTGGGGTCTGCTGGACGGCCCGGTCGAGCGCGTCCTGGAGCTCGGCCTGCAGCGCCGCTGGACCCTGCACGGCACCGGCCACATGCTCGGCATGGACGTCCACGACTGCGCCGCCGCGCGCACCGAGGCGTACGTCGACGGCACGCTGGAGCCGGGCATGTGCCTCACCGTCGAGCCCGGCCTGTACTTCCAGGCCGACGACCTGACCGTGCCCGAGGAGTACCGCGGCATCGGCGTCCGGATCGAGGACGACATCCTCGTCACCGAGGACGGCAACCGGAACCTGTCCGCCGGGCTGCCCCGCACCTCGACCGAGGTCGAGGCCTGGATGGCGCGCCTGAAGGGCTGACGCCTCCGCGATGCGTGGCGGTGGGCGGGATCCCGTACGGGGTCCCGCCCACCGGCGTTTCTACGAGACCTTCAGCAGGGCGCCGTCGCGCCACTTCAGCGTCTTGTCGAAGCTCACCACCGCGCCGCGGCCCGGCCGGTTGCGGAAGCGGACGTGGTCGGCGAGCTCGGCGATCAGGTCCAGGCCCCGGCCGTGTTCGGCCAGGGCGGGTCTGCGGCGGGCCACCGTGGCGGGTGGGAACCCAGGACCGGAATCGGTCACCTCGATGCGGCAGCAGTCCCCGTCCAGATAGGCCGTGACGTGGTACGCCTCGGTCTCGTCCGGGATCGCGCCGTCCCCGCCGTGCTCCACGGCGTTCGCACACGCTTCGCTCAGCGCCACCGAGAGATCGAAGGAGATGTCCGGGTCCACCCCCGCGGTCTCCATCGTCCCCAGCAGCAGTCGCCTGGCGAGCGGCACGCTCGCGGCTTCGCGCCTCAAGTGGAGAGACCACCAGATGCTCATACGGTTACGTATTGCCGCCCGCGAGGGGCCGTAAGCGCCCTGCGGCCGTCCGGGACCTCATTACGCCCGTCCGGCCGATGCGGCTCTCCCGGGATGCGGTGTATGCGGCGGTGCACGTCACCTGGGCACGACCGGCCGCAGCGGGTCCGACCGCCTTCGCAGAACCGGCCGCAGCGGGTGCGACCGCCTTCGCAGAGGGGACTCATACGGACCTTCCGGACCTGCCGTATGGAGGGCCTAAGCGCAGTGCGATGATGGCCCGGCCATGTCTGACCCCCACGCGACGCACGCCGGAGCCGGCCTCCGGCTGATCCGGGCCGCGGTGTTCACCGCGGTCTGCGTCGTGCTGTCCGCGGCCGGACACGCCCTGGCGTCCTGCGCCACCGTGCCCTGGTGGGCCCTCTGCATCGGCTTCCTCGCCGTCTTCGCGGTCGCGGCCCCGCTCGCGGGTCGCCGGCGGACACTGCCCGGGATCGCCGCCGGGCTCACCGCCGGACAACTCGCCCTGCACGCGCTGTTCGGCCTCGGCCAGCACAGCACCGCGGCCGCGCAGGCACCGGCCGGCGCCGCCGACCGGTCGCTCGCGGAGCTCGCGGCCCGGCTGGTCTGCGGGGGCAACTCCGTACCGCTCAGCCCGGCCGACGCCCGGCGGATCGTGGAGGCCGCGGGCCTGGACCCGGCCGCCTTGGCCCAGCAGGCCGGACAGGTCGCACAGGCCGGACAGGTCGCGGCGCAGGGGCACAGCACCCACGCGCACGTGGCCCAGGCCGCCGCCACGGCGCCCACGACCGAACTGTTCAGCCCGGCCATGCTGATCGGCCACCTGCTGGCCGCACTCGCCGCCGGCTGGCTGCTCAGCCGTGGCGACGCCGCACTCTTCCGGCTCGTCGAACTGTCCCGGCTCTCCGCCGAGGCCGCCCCGACGCGCCCGCTGCGCGCCGCACTGGCCTTCGTACGCGCCCTCGGCGCCGGCCTCGTGGGCACGCCCGCCCGGCCTGCGCAGACCCTGCGGACCGGGTCCGACTCCACGGCCTCCACCGGCCGCGAAGCACTCCAGCACACCGTGATCAGGCGCGGGCCCCCCGTGGCGCTCGCCCTCGCAGCCTGACGCGGCACCCTCCTCCCCGGGACACACAGCGGGAGCGCCGGGGCCGCGAACTCCGTGCGCGCCCGTGCGCGGAGCCACCACTGCTTCCGTGGAGTGTTTCCGCCATGAAGACCTCTCGCGTCTCTTTCGCCGCCGCCCTCGCCGCCGGCACCGTCCTCGTCCTGTCCGGCACCGCCTTCGCGCACGTCGGCGTGCAGCCCGTCGGAGAGGCCGCCAAGGGCGGCTACGCGACGCTCAACTTCAAGGTCCCCAACGAGCGCGACAACGCTTCGACCACCCAGCTGGAGGTCAACTTCCCGATCGACCAGCCGCTCACCTCCGTCATGCCGCAGGACGTTCCCGGCTGGACCGTGACGGTCGAGAAGAGCAAGCTCGACAAGCCGCTCACCGTGCACGGCAAGCAGATCAACGAGGCCGTCACCAAGGTGACCTGGACCGGCGGCAAGATCGAGGCCGGGAAGTTCCAGCAGTTCCCGGTGTCCGTCGGCAAACTGCCCGAGAACGCCGACCAGATGGTCTTCAAGTCCATCCAGACGTACGACAACGGCGAGGTCGTCCGCTGGATCGAGGAGGCCAAGGAAGGCGCCGCGGAGCCGCAGAACCCCGCGCCCGTCCTGAAGCTGACCGCCCCCAAGGGCGACGACCACCACGGCAGCGGCGCCAAGGCCGACGAGGCGAAGAACGCCGAGAACGAAAGCGGGAACGGCCACGACAAGGCCGCCGCCGAACACGGCTCCGACACCACCGCGCGCGCCCTCGGCATCGCCGGCATCGTCATCGGACTCGGCGGTGTCGCCTTCGGCGTCGCCTCGCGTCGCCGCTCCGCCTGACCCTGCCGCGCCCGTGGGCGCCGTCGCTCCGAACGTCCGTAACATCCCCGATCCCAGGGACAACTCTCCATGCGCACCACACGTGTGACGCTCGCCGCCCTGCTCGCGGCGGCCGCACTCACCCTCACCGCCTGCGGCGGTGAGCCCGCCAAGACCGGCTCGGTCACCCAGATCTCCGGCGGCCAGAGCAACACCAAGGCCGCGACCGTGCTGGACCGCCCCTTCGGCAAGCCGGAGCTCGTCCTCACGGACACCACCGGCAAGCCGTGGAACCTGCGTGAGCAGACCAAGGGCAAGCCGACGCTCATCTACTTCGGCTACACCAGCTGCCCCGACGTCTGCCCGCTGACGATGAGCAACATCGCCGTGGCCCGGAAGGCACTCCCCAAGGCCGACCAGGACAACCTCCAGGTCGTCTTCGTCACCACCGACCCCGAACGGGACACCCCCGAGTCCCTCGGCTCGTGGCTCAGGGCGCAGGACCCGTCCTTCACCGGACTCACCGGGGACTTCGCCACCATCCAGGCCGCCGCGCGCACCCTCGGCATCGGCATCGAGGCCGCCAAGAAGGACGCCAACGGCGACGTCATCTCCATGCACGGCGCCCAGGTCATCGCGTTCTCGCCCAAGACCGACGAGGGCTACGTCCTCTACGGCGAGGGCACCACCGTCGACGACTACACGAAGGACCTGCCGAAGCTCGTCAAGGGGGAGAACCCGTGAACGCCCGCACCACCCGCACCCTCGCCGCCGCCCTCTCCCTGACGGCAGCGCTCGCCATATCCGGCTGCTCGGGCGACGACAAGCCCGAGATGACCGTCAGCGGCGCCTTCATGCCCCAGCCCGTGAACGGCAAGGCGGCCGGCGGCTTCATGGTCATCAAGAACGCCTCCGGGACCGCGGACAAGCTCACCGGCGCCACGTCCCCGCTCTCCGACGATCTTGAGATCCACGAGACCAAGGACCAGAAGATGCAGCAGGTCCAGTCGATGGACGTGCCGGCGAACGGCGAGCTCAAGCTGGAGCGCGGCGGGAACCACATCATGTTCATGGGTCTCAAGAGCGCTCCGCAGGTCGGCGACAAGGTCACCGTCGAGCTCCGCTTCGAGAAGGCCGGCTCCGTCAAGGTCGAGCTGGACGTGAAGGACCGGACGTACAGCGCACAGGCTCCGACGTCCACGGCCGGCCACGCCCACTGACGGATCGAGGAACTGACACGCCATGACGGCCACCGCCCCCGCCCCCTCCATGGCCCGCGCCCGTGCCACGGCATTCCTGCCACGGCTCGCGCTGGTCCTCGCAGCCCTGCTGGCAACCCTGTTCACCGCGGCCTCCCCGGCCACGGCGCACGCCGCCCTCACCGCGAGCGACCCCACGGACGGGGCGGTGGTCGCCACGGCTCCCGCCCAGGTCACGCTCTCCTTCTCGGAGCAGGTCGCGATGGGAGACGACTCCATCCGCGTCCTCGACCCCCAGGGCAAACGCGTGGACACCGGCGAGCTGCGCGACATGTGCAGCGGGAACACCATCCGCTACGGCACCGCCCTGCACGCCGGCCTTCCCAACGGCACCTACACCGTCGCCTGGCAGGCCGTCTCGGCCGACAGCCACCCGATCTCCGGCGCCTTCACCTTCTCCATCGGTGCGCCCTCCGCCACCGATGTCACCCTCCCCGCCGCGCAGGCGGGCGGCGGGCCGGTCGGCATCGCGTACGGGATCGCCCGCTACGCCTCCTACGCCGGCTTCGCCGTCCTCGTGGGCGGCGCCGCCTTCATCCTGCTGTGCTGGCGCCGTGGCGCCGCCGAACGGCCGCTCCAGAAGCTCGTCGTGCGCGCCTGGGTCACGCTGACCGCCGCCACCCTGGTGATGCTGGTGCTCCGGGCCCCGTACACGGGCTCCGGGAACTTCGCCGACGCGTTCGACCTCGACGGACTCAGGGCCGTTCTGGAGACCAAGACCGGTGCCTCGCTGGTCTCCCGGCTGCTCCTGCTGGGCGCGGCCGCCCTCTTCGTCGCGGTCCTGTTCGGCGTCTACGCACGCCGTGTGCAGGGCGCCGGAACCGAGGAGGACGCCAAGGACACCAGCGACCTCACCTTCGGCCTGGCCATGGGCGGCGCCGTCGTGTCGGGCGGGATCGCCGCCACCTGGGCGCTCTCCGAGCACGCCTCCACCGGTATCCAGCCCGGCATCGCCATGCCCGTCGACATCCTGCACCTGATGGCCGTCGCCACCTGGCTCGGTGGGCTCGCGGCGCTGCTCGTCGCCCTGCACCAGGTCCCCGGGATCGAGCGCGCGGCCGTCCGGCGCTTCTCCAGGGTCGCCTACGTCAGCGTCCTGGTGCTCGCCGCCACCGGTGTCTACCAGTCCTGGCGCCAGGTCGGCAGCTGGTCCGCCCTCACCGGCACCGACTACGGGCAGCTGCTGCTCCTGAAGGTGGGTCTGGTCGCCGTCCTCCTCGCCGTCGCCTTCGTGTCCCGGAGGTGGACCGGACGGCTCGCTGAAGCCCCTGCGTCGGACGATGTTTCACGTGAAACCGGCGCCGATGTTTCACGTGAAACAGAGCCCGTCCGTGAAACAGGGCGCGTTGAAGCAGAGCCCGTTCCCGTCCCCGCGGACCCCGTCCCCGCGGACCCCGAGCGCGCCGCCCAGCTCGCCCGGCAGCGTGCCGCCCGCGAGAACGCGCGTGAGAAGCGGGTCCGCGACGCCGACCCGGACCGCGCCGGCCTGCGCCGTTCCGTCCTCGCCGAGGCGGGCATCGCCGTGATCCTGCTGGCCGTCACCACGGTCCTCACCAGCACCGAGCCGGGGCGCACCGTGGAGCAGGAGTCGGGCAGCCGCGGCTCGACCGCCACCGCCGTCCCCGACCGCGCCGTCAAGATCTCCCTGCCCTTCGACACCGGCGGCCCGAACGGCAAGGGGACGATCCGGCTCGAACTCGACCCGGGTCGCGTGGGTGCCAACACCCTCCACCTCTGGTCCGAATCCGGCGACGGCAAGCCCTTCGACCTCCCCGAGGTCAAGGTCGCCTTCACCCTCCCCGCCAAGGACATCGGCCCCTTGCCGCTCGTCCCCGACCAGGCCGCCCCCGGGCACTGGACCGCATCGGGCGTCCAGCTGCCGCTCGCCGGCGAATGGCGCATCGACGTGACCGTCCGTACCTCCGACATCGACCAGACCACCGTCCAGAAGACCGTGAAGATCGGCTGACCAGCGTGACCGAGAGCAACCCCGACATCGAGATCTCCCGGCGCCGGCTGCTGGGCACCGTCGGCGCCGCAGGCGCCGCCGGGCTCGCGCTGGGCGGTGCGGGCGGCGCCCTCGCGCATTCCGCGTTCGCCGACGCCGGGAGCGGCTCCGCCTCGGGCGCGGCCGGAAGCCTGACCTCCCTCGGGGCCACCCAGGTGGCCTTCCACGGAGACCACCAGGCCGGGATCACCACGCCCCTCCAGGCCAAGGGGCACCTCGTCGCCTTCGATCTCGCCGCCGGGGCGGGCCGTAGGGAGGCCGCAGCGCTGCTGCGACGCTGGTCCGACACGGCCCGGCGGCTCATGGCGGGTGAGACCGCCCCGACCGCGGACAGCGGCATCGCCCTCGACGCCGGTCCGTCCTCCCTCACCGTCACCTTCGGCTTCGGCCACTCCTTCTTCGACCGCACGGGGCTCACCGCCCGCCGCCCCGCCGCTCTCGATCCGCTGCCGGACTTCTCCTCCGACCGGCTCGACGCCCAGCGCAGCAACGGTGACCTGTGGGTCCAGATCGGCGCGAACGACGGCCTCGTCGCCTTCCACGCCCTGCGCGCCCTGCAGAAGGACGCCGGGGACGCCGCCCGCGTCCGCTGGCAGATGAACGGCTTCAACCGGTCCCCCGGTGCCACCGGCGCCCCGATGACGGCCCGCAACCTCATGGGCCAGATCGACGGCACCGGCAATCCGAAACCCTCGGAGTCCGACTTCGACAAGCGGATCTTCGTACCCGGCGCGGGTCCGGGGCTCGCCGAGCACGCCTGGATGGGCGGGGGCTCGTACGCCGTCGTCCGGCGCATCCGCATGCTGCTCGACGACTGGGACAAGCAGTCCCTCGTGCAGCAGGAGCAGGTCATCGGCCGCACCAAGGCCACCGGCGCCCCCCTGACCGGGGGCAGCGAGACCACCGAGATGGCCCTGGACAAGCTCGGCGCCGACGGCAAGCCCGTCATCCCGTCCAACGCGCACGCCCGGATCTCCGCCCCCGAGCAGAACGGCGGGGCCGCCATGCTGCGGCGCCCCTTCTCCTTCCACGACGGGGTCGCCGCCGACGGGGCTCCCGACGCCGGGCTCCTCTTCGTCTGCTGGCAGGCCGATCCGCTGCGCGGGTTCGTACCCGTACAGCGCAAGCTCGACCGCGGCGACGCGCTGTCGGATTTCATCCGGCACGAGTCCAGCGGCCTGTACGCGGTTCCGCCCGGCCCCCGCAGCGGCGAGTACGTGGGTCAGCGGCTGCTCGAAGGATGAACAGCAACCCGGGGGGCGCCGGCCCGGCATTAGGCTGATCGCATGTCAGCCACCCGCTTCACGTATCTCGGTCCCGAGGGCACCTTCACGGAGGCCGCCCTGCGCACCCTGCCGGAAGCCGCGACCCGGGAGCTCGTCCCGATGGTGTCGGTCCCGGCCGCCCTGGACGCCGTGCGCAACGGCGAGGCGGCCGCCGCACTCGTCCCGATCGAGAACTCGGTGGAGGGCGGGGTCACCGCCACCCTGGACGAGCTGGCCTCGGGCGAGCCGCTGATGATCTACCGCGAGGTGCTGCTGCCCATCGCCTTCGCGCTGCTCGTACGGCCGGGGACCGCCCTGTCGGACGTGAAGACCGTCACCGGGCACCCCGTCGCCCAGCCGCAGGTGCGCAACTGGCTGCGGGCGAACCTGCCCGACGCGGTGTGGGAGTCGGCCGCCTCGAACGCCGACGGCGCCCGGCTGGTCCAGGAGGGCCGCTTCGACGCCGCCTTCGCGGGAGAGTTCGCCGCCACCACCTACGGGCTCGTTCCGCTGGTCACCGAGATCCACGACGCGGAGAACGCCGAGACCCGGTTCGTCCTCGTGGGACGCCCGGCGCGGCCGGCCGCGCCGACGGGCGCCGACAAGACCTCCGTCGTGCTGTGGCTCGGCGACGACCACCCCGGTGCCCTGCTGGAGCTCCTCCAGGAATTCGCGGTCCGCGGGGTCAACCTGATGCTGATCCAGTCCCGTCCGACCGGGCAGGGCATCGGCAACTACTGCTTCGCCGTCGACGCCGAGGGCCACATCTCCGACCGGCGGGTCGGCGAGGCGCTCATGGGCCTCAAGCGGACCTGCCCCCAGGTCCGCTTCCTCGGTTCCTACCCGCGCGCCGGTGTCGCTCAGAGTGATGTCCGGGCACCTCGGGCCGGAACCTCCGACGGCGACTTCACGGCCGCCTCCGACTGGCTGGGTCGCTGCATGGACGGCCGGGCGTAGGGTCGTCGTCCACTGTCCACAGAGTTATCCACAGGACCGGATGCAGACCTGGGGACAAGTCGACAGAGCGGCACGACAAGGTCGACAAATCGGTCGGGTGGCCCGGGTTTCGCGCTGGAGAGCGGGAGGTGAACGGTGTCACCCCCGCATCACCGATCAACTCTTTGGGGCGAGTCATTCCCACCCGAATGAGTGTGTGAGGGTGGTTTGAACCCTGATTCACCCCGACCATCCACCGGTCAGGAATGATCTATTCCTGTGTCCACAGAGTCAGCACACAGCCTGTGGATAAGCTGCGGCCCACGACAATTCCTGTGGACAAGAACCACCTCCGGCCCTGCTCAGGGCCGGACCGGCGGTCGGCATTCTGCCCCTTTTCGGGGAATGGGACCGCATTTATTGACGGTCCGAGAGGGACCAGTTCCGGTCAGCCCTCAAGACTTATCCATTCGTTGCAATTAGGACATAGCGACACGCAGCGTGATATCGGTGTGATCCCAGGAACCCCAGCCCGGTAGCCTGGAGGGGTGATTGACCTCCGGCTGCTCCGTGAAGACCCTGACCGTGTCCGCGCCTCGCAGCGCGCCCGTGGAGAGGACGTCGAACTCGTCGACGCACTGCTCTCCGCCGACGAGCGCCGCAGGTCCTCAGGCATGCGCTTCGACGAACTCCGCAATGAGCAGAAGTCCCTCGGCAAGCTCATCCCGAAGGCCTCCCCGGAGGAGCGGGCGGAACTGCTGAAGAAGGCCGAGCAGCTCAAGCAGGACGTCAAGGCCGCCGAGGCCGAGCAGAACGAGGCCGACGACGCCGCCAAGCAGCTCCTCCTGCAGCTCGGCAACATCGTCCACGAGGACGTGCCGGTCGGCGGTGAGGAAGACTTCACCGTTCTGGAGACGCACGGCACCATCCGCGACTTCGCCGCCGAGGGCTTCGAGCCCAAGGACCACCTGGAGCTCGGCGAATCGCTGGGCGCCATCGACGTCGAGCGCGGTGCCAAGGTCTCGGGATCGCGCTTCTACTACCTGACCGGTGTGGGCGCCCTGCTGGAGCTGGCGCTGGTCAACGCGGCCATCGCCCAGGCCACCGAGGCCGGCTTCATCCCGATGCTGACCCCCGCGCTGGTGCGCCCGCGCGCCATGGAGGGCACCGGCTTCCTCGGCCAGGCCGCGGAGAACGTCTACCACCTGGAGAAGGACGACTACTACCTGGTCGGCACCTCCGAGGTCCCGCTCGCCGCGTACCACATGGACGAGATCATCGAGGCCGACAAGCTGCCGCTGCGGTACGCCGGCTTCTCCCCGTGCTTCCGCCGCGAGGCCGGCACGTACGGCAAGGACACCCGCGGCATCTTCCGCGTCCACCAGTTCGACAAGGTCGAGATGTTCTCGTACGTCGCGCCGGAGGAGGCCGAGGCCGAGCACCAGCGTCTCCTGGAGTGGGAGAAGCAGTGGCTGACCAGCCTGGAGCTGCCGTTCCAGGTGATCGACGTCGCCACCGGTGACCTGGGCGCCTCCGCCTCGCGCAAGTTCGACTGCGAGGCCTGGATCCCGACGCAGGGCAAGTACCGCGAGCTGACCTCCGCCTCGAACTGCAACAGCTTCCAGGCCCGCCGCCTGTCGATCCGCTACCGCGACGGCAAGAAGACCCAGCCGCTGTCCACGCTGAACGGCACGCTGTGCGCCGTACCGCGCACCATCGTGGCGATCCTCGAGAACCACCAGCAGGCCGACGGTTCGGTGCGGGTGCCCCAGGCGCTCCGTCCCTACCTCGGCGGCCGCGAGGTGCTGGAGCCGATCACCAAGTGAGCCCGGCCCCGTTCCCGTACAAGCTCGTCGCGACCGATCTCGACGGCACGCTGCTGCGCGGCGACGGCACCGTCTCGGAACGCACGCGTGAGGCGCTCGTCGCGGCCACCGCGGCGGGCGCGGTGCACATCGTCGTCACCGGCCGCGCCGTGCCCTGGACCCGGCACGTACTGGACGATCTCGGCTACAAGGGGATCGCCGTCTGCGGCCAGGGCGCGCAGGTCTACGACGCGGGTGCGCACCGGCTGCTGACCTCGGTGACGCTCGACCGGCAGCTGGCCGGCCTGGCGCTGTCGAAGCTGGAGGCCGAGGTCGGTCCGCTGGCCCTGGCGGCCAGCCGGGACGGGGTGGACGGCGAGGTCCTGTTCGGGCCCGGTTACCAGGTGCAGGAGGGCCTCCCGGCCCTCTACCTGGAGGACACCGCCGCGGTCTGGACGGCTCCGCTCAACAAGCTCTACATCCAGCACCCCGAGCTGGACGACGACGCGCTCGTCAAGGTGGCCCGGGAGTCCGTGGGCAGCCTGGTCGACATCGTCATGGCGGGTCCCGGCATAGTGGAGATCCTGCCGCTGGGGCTGACCAAGGCCACCGGCCTGTCGCTGGCCGCGCGCCGGCTGAAGGTGAAGGCGGCGGAGACGATCGCCTTCGGCGACATGCCCAACGACATCCCGATGTTCGGCTGGGCCGCGCACGGGGTGGCGATGGCCAACGCCCATGCGGAGCTCAAGGCGGTGGCCGACGAGGTGACGACCTCCAACGACGAGGACGGCATCGCGGTGGTGCTGGAGCGTCTGCTGGGCGCCGCGTAACCGGTACGGACGTACGAGAGGTCCGGGACAGCCCGCGCCGCGAGGCGCGCTCGAAGTGGCTGTCCCGGACCTTTTGTTGCTCCCCGCACGACTCACTCTGCCCCGGGCCGAGGCCCCGTACCAGCGATTTTCCGCGCATCAGCCGTGCATCCGGCGGCGCCGCCAGTAGGCGACGGTGAGGATGCCCAGCAGCGGACCCCAGAGCAGCAGGGGCACGTAGGACAGGTTGAAGACCCACAGGGCCGGCCCGGTGGGCGCGTCGGGATTCGCGGCGTTGACCTCGTTCCAGGTCGAGGCGCCGAGGACCGTGATGCCGGTGAGCACGATCGCGCCCAGCGCCGCGGGAACCACCGCCACCAGAGGGTGGAACCGGCGTCCACCCACCCACGGGATCCAGCCGGGCAGCTCCTCGCCCCAGCGCTGGACCAGCCCGAGGCTCAGCAGGCCCAGGCACTCCTGCAAGACGCTGACGAAGATCAGTACCAGGGATTCCCGGCCCGGGTAGTACGCGTGGTACAGATCGCTGCCCGGGCCCCAGCCCATGGGCACTCCCGCCGCGACCACGAGCCGCCACACGCAGCTGGGGAGCACCGTCAGCGAGGCGAGCCCGGCGAGCCGACGAACCTGGGGGGAAACTCCGGGCACGGTGTCCGAGGCGTGCGCGAGGGTGTTGGCGGTCATCGTCCACGTCCTGTCCGGGAGGGGCTGGTTGATGACTCAAGCGTCCTCGGCCGAGGTCTTCGCGACCATCGGCCGATCAGCAGGTCGGCGTGCGCCGCCGGTCGGTGGGCCTCTGCCGATCGGCGGATGGCCGGACGGCGGCGTGCGCTCGTAGGGTCGGCCCATGACCGTCAACCTTCGTGCCGCGTACGCCCCGTTGCTGACCGCGGCCGCGCTGGTCGGCATCGCCGCCGCCGTCCTGCGGCTGCCCCCGTCATGGCTGCTGCTCTGGTCGGGGCCTCTGCTCCTCCTGTTGGCTCTGGTGGCCCGCTGGTCTCCGGTGCGCTCCGCGACCCTCGCGGGCGCGCTCGGCGTGGCGGCCGTCGCGCTGTGGCCCGTCCCCCTGGTGTGGGAGAGCGGATCGTGGCTGGAGGCCTGCGGGGCTGCGGCGTTCTGGGCGCTGCCCGCCCTCGGGGCGGTGCTGGTCGGCGGCTACCTGCGCCGTCAGGCGGACCGGACGCGGCAGGCGGTACGGGATGCGCGGCGCGACCAGCAGCTGGAACTGGCCCGGGATCTGCACGACTTCGTGGCGCACGACGTGAGCGCCATCGTGGTGCAGGCCCAGGCGGCCCGGTTCGTGGCCGCGCAGGATCCCGGCCAGGCGGTCCGCGCGCTGGAGCGGATCGAGACGGCGGGGCTGAGCGCGCTGGCCTCGATGGACCGCACGGTGCACGCGCTGCGGGAGGCCTCGGACGGACCGACGGCCCCGGTTCCGGGCCTGGCCCAACTGCCGGAGCTGGTGGAGCGGTTCGAGTGCGGGACGCTGGACGCCGACCCGCAGGCGGTACGGGAGCTGTCGCGGGAGGCGGACACCACGGCGTACCGGGTGGCCGTCGAGGCGCTGACGAACGTACGCCGGCACGCGCCCGGGGCGGCCGTGGTGCAGGTCGCCGTACGCCGGGCCGGGGCGGGCATAGAGCTCAGCGTGGTCAATTGCGCAGCGCCCCGGGGCGCGGGCGGGCTGCTGGGGCGGAAGCGCCGGGGCGGGACCGGGCTGGCGGGTCTGCGCGGGCGGGTGGAGGCAGCGGGCGGGACGCTGCGGGCCGGGCCGGCCGAGGACGGCGGATGGCGAGTTCGCGCCGTCTTCCCTGCGGAGGACCAGGCCCTCGGGTGATCATGGCGGCGTGACCACACGCATCCTGATAGCCGACGA
The DNA here is from genome assembly GCF_035917235.1 of Streptomyces sp. NBC_01294. NCBI lineage: Bacteria > Bacillati > Actinomycetota > Actinomycetes > Kitasatosporales > Streptomycetaceae > Streptomyces > Streptomyces sp. NBC_01294. The sequence continues at coordinate 4,141,985 of NZ_CP108423.1, read as the reverse complement.
CCAAGAGGACATCCGCAGCGGATTCCGGCTGATCCTCGATTCGCAGCCGGACATGACCGTCGTGGGGGAGGCGGCGGACGGGGAGCGCGCGGTGGCGCTGGCCCGGGAGCTGCGGCCCGACGTGGTGCTCGCGGACATCCGGATGCCGAGGGTCGACGGGCTGGAGGTGACCCGGCTGCTGGCCCCCGAGACACGGGTCGTGGTGGTGACCACCTTCGACCTGGACGAGTACGTGCACACCGCGCTGCGCAACGGTGCCTGCGGCTTCCTGCTGAAGCGGTCCGGACCGGCGCTGCTCATCGAGGGGGTGCGGGCGGCGATGGCCGGGGACACGCTGATCAGTCCGCAGATCACGGTGCGACTGCTGAGCCGGCTGACGCAGGCGGGTCCCGTCGCCCGGCCCGCGCCGCATCCGCTGACGGACCGGGAGCTGGACATCGTGCGCCTGGTGGCGCGGGGATTCACGAACGCCGAGATCGGCGCGGAGCTGTTCATCAGCGCGGGGACGGCCAAGACCCACATCGCGAACGTCCAGGCCAAGCTGGGGGCCCGGAACCGGGTGGGGATCGCCGCGTGGGCGTGGGAACACGGCGTGGCGAAAGCGGGGGCCGAGGCCGACTAGCCGGAGGCTCGGTCATGTTTCACGTGAAACAAGGTGGTTTCACGTGAGACGGGGTGGTGTTTCACGTGAAACAACGTGGCGGGTGAGGGGCCACGAGAGCAGGCCGACGCAGAGCGCGATGGCGTGGCCGAGGTCGGTGAAGGTGCCGCCGGTGGCGAGGGGGATCCCGAAGAAGGCGACCACTCCGGCCAGGTAGAACCATCTCCAGGGCGCGCGGATCCGGTAGGTCAGGACCCCCGCGGCGGCCGCGAGCCCGTAGCTGACGCCGATGTCGACGACATGGGTCATGCTGCGCGGGGCGCGGTGGTCCTGGATGGCCGTCAGCAGGACCCGCTGGCTGATCAGCGTGGCGACGACATGGGCGCTCGCCACGATCACGAGCCAGCGCAGGGTGCCGAGCCAGCGTTCGACGGGGGCGTGGAACAGCTCGAAGAGCACGGCGTAGAAGGCGAGCGAGGCCGGGTTCTCGATCCAGAAGGCGCTGCTGAGGAGCGCCCGGACGGGATGCTGGACGAGCTGGTGGATGTTGCTGCTGTTGCGGTGGAGCAGCACCCGGTCGACCTGGTCGGGCGCGATCGCGACGACGATGCTGGTGACGGCGATGATCAGCAGCCAGATATGCGTTCCGGGCGCCGAGCGTATCCAGGACCGCAGCGGCCTGGACGGCTCCGGCTCGGTGTGCTCGACCATGCACCGATGATGACGGGCAAAGCTGTGCCCCGCCTGGCCGGTGGGCCGGGCGGGGCACGGCTTCCCCTGTGCTGCGGGGGACTTACTCCTCGCCGGCGAGGGTGAGGCGGCGCAGCTTCTGGCCCGCGTAGACGGTGGCGCCGACGGTGACCGCGCAGAGCAGGATCACCGCGGTGGGCAGGCCGACGGTTGCGTCGACATACCCGTTCCCGGCGACCTTCTCGGCGAGGGCCAGGGCCCACTGCTGGACGCTGAGGGTCTTGGCGCCGGAGACCAGGCTGCCGAAGAGCGACTCCCAGATCAGGGCGTAGACCAGGCCGAAGACGACCGCGTGCCGGCTGACGGTTCCGAGCAGCAGGAACAGCGCGCTGTAGGCGATCGAGGCCACGAGGGCGGCGATCGTGTACGCGACGGCGATCTGCTGGCCGTTGCCGTTGAGGATGAATCCGGCGATCAGGGTGGGGATCGCCGAGAAGACCATCGTGACGGCGATCGCCACGGTCAGCTTGGTCATGATGATCGTCGGACGCTTCACCGGCTTGGCGAGCAGGTAGACGATGGAGCCGTCGTCGATCTCGGGTCCGATGGCTCCGGTGCCCGCGATGACACCGATCAGCGGAACCATGGTGGCGAGGGCGAAGCCCCCGAGGAGGTCGGCCGCCACCTTGTCGTCCACTCCGACGAAGGCACGGACGACGAGGGCGATGACGATCAGCAGGGCGGGCAGCGCGAAGAGGATCAGCGCGCGGCGCCGGCCGAGCAGGGCCCGGTAGGTGAGCCGGGCAACGGTGGGTTCGTACATGGGTGCCAGCTCCTTTCAGGCCGCGACGAGGTAGGAGAAGACCGACTCGAGGGACTCGTCGGAGGGCGAGACCGTCAGCAGCCGGATGCCGTGTGCCCGGGCCACGCGGGGCAGCAGCTCGGTGAAGCGGCCGAAGTCGACGGCCTGGATGCGCAGCGCGCCTTCCTTGAGGTCGACCTCGATGCCGGCGGTGGAGGGGTCGGCGATCAGGGCCGCGGCGAGGGCCCGGTCGTCGGAGGAGCGGATGAGGTAGCGGTGCGGGCGGTCCGTCATCAGGCGGCGGATCTTGCGGAAGTCGCCGGAGGCGGCGTGCCGGCCGGCCACGACCACCTCGATGTGCGAGGCGAGCTGCTCGACCTCCTCCAGGATGTGGGAGGAGAACAGGACGGTGCGTCCCTCGTCGCCCATGCGTCGCAGCAGGTCCATCAGCTGCATGCGCTGGCGCGGGTCCATGCCGTTGAACGGCTCGTCGAGGAGCAGCACGGACGGATCGTGGACGAGGGCCGAGGCCATCTTCACGCGCTGGCGCATGCCCTTGGAGTACGTGGAGATCTTGCGGTCCTGGGCGTACTCCATCTCGACGGTGGCGAGCGCCCGCCGGGCGGCCACGTCGTCGAGGCCGTGGAGTTCGGCGTTGGCGACGACGAACTCCCGGCCCGTGAGGAAGTCGTACATGGCCTCGCGCTCGGGCACGACGCCGATCTGCTTGTAGACCTGCTCGTTCTGCCAGATCGGCGCGCCGTCGAGGGTGACGGTGCCCGTGGAGGGGGCGAGGAAGCCGCCCATCATGTTGATGAGCGTGGACTTGCCCGCGCCGTTGGGGCCCAGCAGTCCGGTGACGCCGGGGCCGATGCGCATGGTCACGTCGTTGACGGCGACGACGTTCCCGAACCAGCGGGAGGTGTGGTCGATGTCGATGGTGGTCACAGCCCGGCCTTCCGGTAGCGGGCCATCAGGGCGGCGTAGGAGCCGGCGATGAGGCCGAGGATGACGAGCAGGTAGACGAAGCCGATGCCCGCCGAGGGGCCCTCGCCACCGGGGAAGGCGGAGGTCGCGTTGAGGAACGCCGTCTGCATGCCGTCGATCAGGGTGATCGGGGAGAACAGGCCCATCCATTCGATGGCTCCGGTGTTCCCGGTGCTGTAGGTGATCCCCTGGACGGCGGTCACCGCGCCGTAGGGGATCAGGAGGACCGCGATGATCGCGGCGACGCCGAACCCACGGCGCGGGGTGAGCGCGGCCATCACCAGGCCGAGGCCGGAGAAGAGCAGCGACAGCAGCAGAACCGACACGAGTCCCTGCCCGAATCCCTCGGTCTGGTCGGCGAAGTCGAACTTCGCCAGGAGCGAGCCGATCCACATGATCAGCAGTGGGGTCGCGGTCAGGATGAAGAGGGCCGAGGCCATGGCCGCGTACTTGGCCATCACGTAGTCGACGCGTTCGATGGGCCGCGAGAAGTAGAGCGGCACCGTCTTGAAGCGCAGGTCCCGCGAGACGGACTGCGGTGCCTGGGAGGCGAGGAAGAGGCCGATGACCACCTGCGTGGTCAGGGCGTACGTCGTGTACTTGATCGGCAGGTCGGTGGAGCCGGGCACCGCGATGGCGACCGCCACGATGATCACTGCGGGGACGCACATCACCGCGAAGAGGATCATCGGGAGGACCTTGGACTTGGCGGAGCGGCCCAGTCCGTAGGCGCCGCGCAGCGACTGCGAGAACAGCGACTTGCGGGCGTAGGCGCGGCCGAGCCGGGGTCCGTCGTAGGACCGGTAGCCGATGTTGTGGATCTGGGTCGAGGTGTCAGGCGCCATCGGAACCGGCTCCCTTCTGCTGGACGGGATGCGACGAGGGCTGGTCGTTGTCGCGGAAGACCTCCGCGATGTGGTGCCGGCGCTGCTCCATGCGGACCAGGCCGAGGCCCAGGTCGGCGACGGTGTCGCGGACGGTGTCGTACGTGTCCTCGCCGGTGGCCTCGACGAGGAGGATGTGGCCGGCGCCGGGCAGGCCCTGCTCGCTGCCCACGTGCAGGGCGACGCCCACCTCGGTGAGCGCCTTGCGCAGGGCGGCGGTGCCGTCCGGGTGGGTGTCGGAGTCGGTGACCTCGACCGCGAGGGTCGTGGTGATCTGGGTGAAGTCGCTGGTGGAGCTGGAGCGCAGCAGCTTGCCGCCGTCGACGACCACCACGTGGTCGCAGGTCCGCTCCAGCTCGCCGAGGAGGTGGGAGGTGACCAGGACGGAGATGCCGAAGTCCGTGTAGATGCGGCGGATCAGGCCGAGCATCTCGTCGCGGCCGACCGGGTCCAGGCCGTTGGTCGGCTCGTCGAGGAGGACCAGCTGCGGGTCGTGGACCAGCGCCTGGGCGAGCTTGACGCGTTGCTTCATGCCCGTGGAGTAGCCGCCGATGGGACGGTAGCGCTCCTCGTACAGCCCGACGTGTCGCAGGGTGTCGGCGGTGCGCTCCCGGGCCGCTGTCGGCGGCAGTCCGGACATGCGCGCCATGTGGACGACGAACTCCGTGGCGGAGACGTCGGGTGGCAGGCAGTCGTGCTCGGGCATGTAGCCGACGCGTTCACGGATGGCACTGCCATGCGTATGGACGTCGAGGCCGAGTACGGCGGCGCTGCCCTCGGTGGCGGGGGACAGTCCCAGCAGAATTTTGATCAGCGTGGACTTGCCGGCTCCGTTGGCACCCACGAGGCCGGTCACACCAGGCCCGATGTCAAGGGAGAGCCGGTCGAGGGCGGTCACTCGGGGGTACCGCTTGCTCAGGCTTTCGGTCGCGATGACAGTCACGGGTTCGACGTTAGTGGCGCCGCTCCCGTGAAACGTCAGACCTGGAGCTGGATCCCGTCTCAGCCTTCAGGCGTACATGCCCGTACTGGATGCTGATGTGGACCCGACAACTTTGTCCACAGGTCCGTGCACGACCCTTGACGTGATCTCCGGTCATTGTCACATTCATCAGTGTCAACTTACGTGCGCGTACGGCTACACGGATGGACGGGCTGACATGGCTGGGGACACCAAGCAACGCACCGCGCGACGCTCCGGACGACGCTCCGCCGACCTGAGCGGCTTCAGAGAGGTGCAGCGCCTCTCCTACGAGTGCGCCGAGGCCGTCGCGGCCCAGTTGCGGCCCGGCGTGACCGAGCGCGAGGCCGCGCGGATGCAGCGCGACTGGCTGCGGGAGCGCGGAGTACGGGACTGGTTCCACCTGCCCTTCGCCTGGTTCGGGGACCGCACCGCCTTCGCGAACTTCAGGATCCCGCTGCAGTTCTTCCCGACCAACCGGAAGCTGGAGCCGGGGATGCCGTTCATCCTCGACATGGCGCCGGTCTTCAAGGGCTACGCGGCCGACATCGGCTATTCCGGCAGCCTCGGGCTCAATCCGGTGCAGGACCGGCTCATGTCCGATCTTCAGGCGCACCGCGTGCTGATCCTGGAGCAGGTGCGGGAGGGCCGCTCGCTGCGCGAGATCTACGAGAACGTCGAGCGGCTGATGACCCGGCAGGGATACGCCAACCGGCACCGCGCCTATCCCTTCGGCGTGATCGCGCACAAGATCGACCGGGTCAGGGAGCGCCGCTGGTCGCCGACCGCGTTCGGATTCGGCACCCAGTCCCTCAAGGGGCTGGCCAGTGACGCCCTGCACGGGCACCGCGAGGGCTGGTCCCCGCTGTGGAGTCCGTACCACTTCTCCGACCACCCGCCGCAGCCCGGCCTGTGGGCGGTGGAACCGCACCTGGGATTCCGGGGCACCGGCGCGAAGTTCGAGGAGATCCTGGTCGTCACCGACTCCCGGGACCCCGAGGAGAGCGCGTTCTGGCTGGACGACGACCTGCCGCACGTGCGGCGCTGGGCCGAGGAGAAGGCAGCATGAGCCACATGAGCGACGTGAGCGGAGCGGGAGCGGCGGGGCCGGCGGGTGCGCGCGAGCGCTGGGTGAGCACCGGAGGGGTCGAGCTGTGCGTCGCCGAGCTCGGCGAGGCGGACCGCCCCACCGTGCTGCTGGTGCACGGCTACCCGGACAGCAAGGAGGTCTGGTCGGAGGTCGCCGAGCGGCTTGCGACGCGCTTCCACGTGGTGCTCTACGACGTGCGCGGCCACGGGCGCTCCACCGCGCCGCAGCCGCTGCGCGGCGGCTTCACCCTGGAGAAGCTGACCGACGACTTCCTGGCGGTGGCGGACGCGGTCAGCCCGGACCGGCCCGTGCACCTGGTCGGCCACGACTGGGGCTCCGTACAGGGCTGGGAGTTCGCGACGGTCGCCCGTACCGAGGGACGGATCGCCTCCTTCACCTCGATGTCGGGGCCCTCCCTGGACCACTTCGGGCACTGGATCAAGAAGCGGATGACGCGGCCCACCCCCCGCGCGGCGGCGCAGCTCCTCGGCCAGGGCATGAAGTCCTGGTACGTCTACATGCTGCACACCCCCGTGCTGCCGGAGCTCGCCTGGCGCGGGCCGCTCGGCAAGCGGTGGCCCGCGATGCTCCAGCGCATGGAGCAGGTTCCGGCGGGCTCCTACCCGACGGCCTCGCTGCCCTCCGACGCGGCGCACGGCGCCTGGCTCTACCGCGACAACGTGCGGCCGCGGCTGCGCCGGCCGCGCCCCGACGCGTACGCCCACGTACCGGTGCAGCTCATCACCCCGACCGGGGACGCCTTCCTGTCCGAGCGGCTCTACGACGGCCTGGAGCAGTGGGCCCCGGACCTGCTGCGGCGGACCCTGCCCGCCAAGCACTGGGTGCCCCGGACCCGGCCCGACCAGCTGGCCGCCTGGATCACCGAGTTCGTCACCGACCGGGAGGAGCCGGCCACGCGGGCGCCTGAGCAGAAGGCCCCGGGCAAGTACGCCGACCGCTTCGGCGGCCAGCTGGTCCTGGTCACCGGCGCGGCCAGCGGCATCGGCCGGGCCACCGCCTTCGCCTTCGCCGAGGCCGGGGCGCGGGTGGTGGCCGTCGACCGCGATGCCGAGGGCGCGGCGCGCACGGCCGACATGGCCCGGCTCGTCGGCGCCCCCGAGGCGTGGGCCGAATGCGTGGACGTCAGCGACGAGCAGGCGATGGAGAAGCTCGCGGTGAAGGTCGCCGCCGAGTACGGGATCGTGGACGTCCTGGTCAACAACGCGGGGATCGGCCTGTCCGGCGCCTTCCTCGACACCACTGCCGAGGACTGGAAGAAGGTCCTCGACGTCAATCTGTGGGGCGTCATCCACGGCTGCCGGATATTCGGGAAGCAGATGGCCGATCGGGGCCAGGGCGGGCACATCGTCAACACCGCCTCCGCCGCGGCCTATCTGCCCTCCAGGACCCTGCCCGCCTACAGCACCTCGAAGGCCGCCGTGCTGATGCTGTCGGAGTGCCTGCGCGCGGAGCTGGCCTCGAAGTCGATCGGCGTCTCCGCGATCTGCCCCGGCATCGTCAACACCAACATCACCGCCACCTCACGCTTCGCCGGGGTGGACGAGGCCGAGGAGAAGCGCCGCCAGGAACGCTCCTCGCGCCTGTACGGGCTGCGCAACTTCCCGCCGGAGAAGGTCGCGGACGCGATCCTGCGGGCCGTGGTGCGCAACGAGGCCGTGGTACCGGTGACCCCGGAATCCAAGGGCGCGCTGTGGATGTCCCGCTACGCCCCGAACGCCCTGCGGCGCCTCGCGAGGCTGGAGCCCAGGCTGTGAGCGGGAGCCCGTACCCGATCAGCCGGTACCCGATCAGCCCGCGCCGGGTGGCCTTCCACCGGAAGAGCACCCCGCCGCACCGGATGCCTGCCGCCCACGTGGAGAGAGCTCGCCGCGGCCATACCCCGCTCCTTCCGGCGGTCGTACCATCCCTCGCAGGAAGGCTCGCTGCGCAGGGCGGTCGAGTACCTTGCGGCTTCACCTGCCGCCCGGCCGCGGCGGGCGCGGTCGGCCGAGCCGCGATGTCGTAGGGAGCCGGGATTGTCCGATCAGGCGGTAGCCGAGTACCGGATCGAGGATCTGGCGCACCACAGCGGGGCGACGGTGCGCACGATCCGCGCGTACCAGGACCGAGGTCTGCTGCCGAAGCCGGAGCGGCGGGGCCGCTCCAACGTCTACCGGGACACGCACCTCGCGCGGCTGCGCCAGATCGCGGACCTGCTGGACCGCGGCTACACCCTGGCCTCCATCAAGGAGCTGCTGGAGGCCTGGGACGCGGGGCGCGGGCTGGGCGGCGTGCTGGGGCTGGTCGCCGAGGTGCACGGGCCGTGGACCGACGAGGAAGCGGCCCGGATCAGCCGGGAGGAGCTGAACGAACGGTTCGGCGGCCGGCCGGACGACGACGCGGTGAACGAGGCGTGCGACCTGGGGGTGCTGGAGCGGATCCCGGGGCGCCCGGACCAGTACCTGGTGCCGTCCCCTCAGGAGCTGGCGGTGGCCTCCGAGCTGTACGCGGCCGGGGTGCCGCTGCCGGCGATCACCGGACACCTGCGGGAACTGCGCGGGCAGGTCGAGCACATCGCGTCGCGGTTCCTGGAGTTCACCACCGAGCACGTTTTCGCGCGCTACCTCGGGCAGGTGCCGCCCACGGACGCGGACGCGGCCGAGGCGGCGACGATGGTGCGGCGGCTGCGGCCGCTGGCCCAGCAGACCGTGGACGCGGAGCTGGCGCGGGCGATGCGGCTCTTCGCGACCCGGCACCTGCAGCGGCACCTGGGCACGGCGGGCACACCGCAGCCGGCGGGCCCCTCGCCGGTGGCGCTGCCGGCCGGGACGGTCCGGGCGGTGCAGGAGCTGGTGGGCGCCGACCACGTGGCGGAGTTCGTCCGGGCCGCGACGGAGCGGGAGCTCCAGGCCCGGGCGATGAACGACCTGGCGGGGCGGGGCGATCGATGGCACCCGGGCGACCGGTGACGCCGGGTCGGGCTTAGTCCACAGGTTCCACAGGCCGGATCACGCGTTTGCCGTCAAAACCCACCCAAACGGCTGTGGACAAGTCCCCTTTGCCTGTGGGCAACTGAGGCCGTGTCTCAGCCAATGGTCTCGTACGCCGCCTTGGCGGGGCTCGCGCCGTCCACCGGACCGTTCTCGGACAGGGCCGCCGGGACGGTCGCCTCGACCGGCGCCGACTTCGCGGTCCGGCCGGTCCCGGACCCGGAGTCCGACCCTGAGTCGGACCTGGAGTCGGACCCTGAGTCGGACCCTGAGTCGGACTCGTTCCCGGACCTGTTCCCGGACCCGTTCCGGGACCCGTAGAGGAGCGCGGCGAGCGCCAGGCCGAGCACCCCGCCGATCAGCTGGGCGGCGACGAATCCGGGCAGCGACTCCGGCGCGATGCCGGTGAAGGAATCGCTGAAGCTGCGCCCGATGGTGCCGGCCGGGTTGGCGAAGGAGCCGGAGGAGGTGAACCAGATGGCGGCCGCGATGTACGCCGCGACCGCCGCCGGGACGAGCCGGGGGCGCCCGATGCGCTCGAGTCCCTGGATGACGAGGACGAGACCGGCGGTGGCGACCACCTCACCGAGGAGCAGGTGGCCGCCGTCGCGCACCTGGGTGGCGAAGGCGCCCGGGGTCCGGCCGAACATGGCCTCCGCGAGGAGGGCGCCGCCGACGGCCCCCGCGACCTGGGCCGCGGTGTAGACGAGCGCCTCCCCGCCGCCGAGCCCCTCGCCGCCGCGGCGCCCCGCCCACCAGGAGGTGAGGGTGACCACCGGGTTGAGGTGGGCGCCGGACAGCGGCCCGAAGAGGGTGATGATCAGCCCGAGGCCGATCGCCGAGGCGAACGAGTTGGCGATGAGGGCGACACCGGTGTCCCGGCTGAGCTCGGCGGCCTGGAGTCCGGAGCCGATCACGACCACGAGCAGTCCGGCGGTACCGATCAGCTCGGCCGCCGCACGGCGTGACAGAGAGGTCTGGGCTGTCATGGTTTCTCCCCCTGAACAGAAGTGGCAGCGGAAAATATATTCCGCATCTTGGAAGAGCGATAGAGGGTGTCCACTGGCGGGCTCCCGCGAAATTCCCTGCCGGAGGTCCGCCCGACCGGGCACGCTGGGGGTCATGGATGAAAGACGCACCGTGAAGGTGTCGAAGTACGTCGCAAAACACCTGCGCCACCAGCCGGAACGGATCGGACTGGTGCTCGACCCCCAGGGCTGGGTGGAGATCGACGACCTGCTGCGCGCGGCCGCCGCCCACGGCTTCCCCTTCAGCCGCGCCGAGCTCGACCACGTCGTCGCCGCCAACGACAAGCAGCGCTTCGCCGTCGACGGCACCCGGATCCGGGCCAGCCAGGGCCACACCGTGGCCGTCGACCTGGATCTTCCGGAGGCCGAACCGCCCGCGTACCTCTACCACGGCACCGTCGCCGTCGCCCTGGACTCGATCCGCGCCGAGGGCCTGCGCCCGATGGCCCGCCACCACGTGCACCTGTCCCCCGACCGGGAGACCGCGACCCGGGTCGGCGCGCGGCGCGGCAGGCCCGTCGTGCTCGCCGTGGACGCCGGGGCGATGCGCGCGGCCGGGCACGTCTTCCGGATCAGCGCCAACGGCGTGTGGCTGGTGGACGCCGTTCCCCCGCGGTTCCTGCGCTTCCAGTAGCGCGGTCCGCCCCCGCCTCCCGGGCGCCGGAATTCACGCGGAGATTGTCGGACCATCCCCCTAATGTGTGTCCCACTCCGGGATCCGTGAGGGGGGGACCTCGCGATCACCGAACCATCCCCGTACGCACGCGAGGTGACGCCCTATGACGTCCACACCCCACAGTTTCCAGGTCGATCTGCGCGGCCTGGTGGATCTCCTCTCCCACCACCTCTACTCCAGCCCGCGCGTCTACGTCCGCGAGCTCCTGCAGAACGCCGTGGACGCGGTCACCGCGCGCCGCGCCCTCGACCCGGAGGCGGAGATCCGCATCCGGCTGTCGGCGTCCGGCGGCCGGGTGACCATCGAGGACAGTGGCATCGGCCTGACGGCCGACGAGGCTCACTCCCTCCTCGCCACCATCGGCCGCAGCTCCAAGCGCGGCGCGGCGGACGGCGGCGAGTTCGACAGCCAGGGCCTGGAGGCCACCCGCGGGGAGTTCCTCGGCCAGTTCGGGATCGGCCTGCTCGCGTGCTTCGTCGTGGCCCGCCAGATCCGGGTCGTCACCCGCTCCGCCCGCGACCCCCTCGCGGCCCCCGTCGAATGGCTGGCCACGGACGACGGCTCGTACACCGTCCGCGAACTGCCCCATGAGGCACGCCCGGAGCCCGGCACCACCGTCGTCCTCGAAGCCCGCCCGGGCGCCGCGGAGTGGACCGTCCCGGCCAAGGTCGAGGAACTGGCCCGCGACTACGGCTCCCTGCTGCCCTACGCCATCACCTTCGACGACGGCGAGGGCGGCGCGCCGCGCCCCGTCACCGACCGGCCCGCCGTGTGGGACCGGCCCTTCCCCACCCCCGCCGCCCGCCGCGTCGCGCTCGCCGGGCACTGCGCGCAGCTCTTCGGTTTCACCCCGCTCGACAGCATCGACCTCGACCTGCCGGTCGCCGGTGTCCGCGGAGTGGCGTACGTCCTCCCCGAGCCGACCAGCCCCGCCCACCGGGCCGGACACCGCGTCCACCTCAAGGGCATGCTGCTGACCGACCGGGCGGACAACCTCCTGCCGGACTGGGCGTTCTTCGTCCGCGCCGTCCTCGACACGGACACCCTGCGGCCCACGGCCTCCCGCGAGAACCTGTACGACGACGAGACCCTGGCCGCCGTGCGGGACGCCCTCGGCGCCCGCGTCCGCGGCTGGCTCGCCGAGCTGGCGGCGAGCGAGCCGGACCGCCTGGCCGCCTTCCTCGGCGTCCACCACCTCGGTGTGAAGTCCATGGCCCGGCACGACCCCGAACTGCTCGGGCTGATGCTGCCGTGGCTGCCGTTCGAGACCAGCGACGGCTCGATGAGCCTGCAGGAATTCGCGGCCGCCCACACGGACATCCACTTCACCCGCACCGTCGAGGAGTTCCGCCAGATCGCGCCGATCGCCGCGGCCCACGGCCTCGGCGTCATCAACGCCGGCTACACCTACGACGCGGACCTGCTGGCCCTGCTGCCCGCCGTGCGGCCGGAGCTCAAGGTCACCGAGCTGGACGCCGGGGCCGTCACCGAGCGGCTCGACCCGGTGCCGACCGCCGCCGAACTGGAACTCGCCCCCTTCCTGGCCACCGCACGCACCCGTCTGGAACCCCAGGGCTGCGACGTGGTGCTGCGCGCCTTCCAGCCCGTCGCCGTTCCCGCGCTCTACCTCGACGACCGCCAGGCCCGCCAAGAGCGCGACCGGACCGCCGCGCTGGAGAGCGCCGACTCCCTGTGGAGCGGCATCCTCGGCGCGCTGCGGGGCTCCGCACCCCGCGCCCGCCTGGTCCTCAACCACAACAACCCGCTGATCCGGCGGATCTCCGCCCTCCCCGACGAGGCGCTCACCGGTACCGCCGTCGAATCGCTCTACGGGCAGGCCCTGCTGATGTCCCAGCGGCCGCTGCGCCCCGCCGACTCCACCCTGCTGAACCGGGCCTTCCTCGGACTCCTGGAATGGGCGACGCACTCCACCGACGCCCGCGATGCCCAGGAGGACCAGAAGTGACGATGCTGACGCGCGAGGAGATCGTGCGGGGCCTGGCGGAGAACCGCGAGGCCCCGAACGGCGCCGCCCGCAACGCGCACGCCGAAGCCCTGGCCGGGGCGGCGGAGGCGAACGGCGACCGGGCCCTGTTCCGCGAAGCCCTGGACAACCTGATCAACGCGTACCTCTACAGCTCCGAGTCGTCGAAGATGCTGGTGCCCTTCGCCCGGCTGCTCCAGGAGTACGACAAGGACCCGGGCGCCTTTTCCGAATGGGACGCGCACTCGCTGTTCTGGCAGTTCAAGTGGGTGGCCACGGCCATCTCCGACTCCCCCGGGATCCCGTTGGAGTCCGCCGCCGGCTGGCTGGACGAGATGGAGCGCCGTTACCGGATCGCCGGCTACAGCGAGCGGCCCGTGCGCGAGGCCGAGCTGTGGTTCGCCCATGCCATCGGCGAGGACGAGCGGGCCGAGCGGGCCTTCCGGCGCTGGCTGGCGGCGGAGCGCGACGACATGAGCGACTGCCGGGCCTGCGAACTCAACGGCCAGGGCCAGTACGTCGCCCTGCAGGGCGACGACGCCGAGGCCCTGGAGCTGTGGAGGCCGGTGCTCTCGGGTGAGATGACCTGCGCCGAGGAGCCCCACCGGGTGCTCGCCACCTCGCTGCTGCCGCTGCTGCGGCTCGGCAGGGCCGACGAGGCGCGCTCGAACCACCTGCGCGGCTACCGCATGGCCCGCGGCAACGAGAGCCTGCTGCCGTCGATCGGCAAGCACATCGAGTTCTGCGCGCTCACCGGCAACGCATCGCGCGGCCTGGAGATCCTGGCCGAACACGCCGCGCACGTGGCTCCGCTCGCCAACGTCGACGACCGGCTGGCCTTCCACGGCGGCATCCTCGTCCTGCTGCGCCGGCTGAAGGAGCTGGGGCACGGCCCGCTCCCCGCCGTCCCCTACGAGGGAACCCCCCGTACCGTCTCCGAGCTGTACGAGGTCCTGTACTCGGGCTCCCTCGACATCGCCCGGCAGTTCGACGCGCGCAACGGCACGACCCGGGTCTCGGAGCGGTTCCTGGCGCGGGTCGGCCGGGAGCCGCTGGTCGGCGACCTGCCGCTGGGCGTGCGCAGCGCCCGGCTGCCGCAGACCGGCACCGGCACCGCCTCCGCCGGGCCCGGGCAGATCGTGCCCGGCCCGGTCGTGCCCGGCCCGGTCGTGACGCCCACCGGTTTCAGCGAGCTGGTGGAACGGGCCCGGCGTGCCCGGGACCTGGGGCATCCGGGTGCGGACGCGCTGTGGGCCGAGGTGGCCGTACGGGTGGACGCGCAGCCGGAAGCCGATCCGCTGGTCCGCGCCGACCTCGCGGACCAGCAGGCCCTGGCCGCCGCGCGGCGCGGGGCCGAGGAGGCGCCGGCGCTGCTGACCGCGGTCCGGGACGACTACCGGGCCCTCGGCCGGGCGGAGCGCGCGGCGCTCGCGGAACTGCGGCTGGCCAGCGTGGCCGCGCAGTCCGGAGCCGCGCCCGCGGAGATCCGGGAACGGCTGCGGGCCGCCGTGCGGGCCGCCGAGGGACTGGACGCCGCCGAGCCGCTGCGGGCCCGGCGGATCGCGCTCGCGGAACTGTCGGCGATCCGCGTGGAGTCGTACCTGCGCTCGGTGGAAGCGGCCGGATCGGACGACCACCGGCACGACCACCACCACGACCATCACGACCCGGACCAGGAGCACGGTCACGGCGAGCTCGCCGCCGAGCTGACCGCCTTCATCGCCGCCTACGCGGACACGGCGGCGGACCTGGTGGCGGAGGCCGAGGAGATGCTGGGCCGGGTGGCCCTGGCGCAGGGCGACCCGGAGCGGGCCGTGGCCCTGCTGGCGGCGTCCGCCGAGCGGGCCGTCTCGGCCGGCCGGCCGTGGCAGGCCGTGGACCCGCTGGTGCTGCGGGCGGGGGTGCTGATGTCGCTGGACCGGCCCGAGGAGGCGGAGGAGGCGGCGCGCTCCGGACTGGAGCACGCCGCCGAGCTGACCGACGCCGAGGCACAGGGCGTCGTACGGCTGACCCTCGCGGACATCCTGCTGCGGCGGGGTGCCGCGGCGCAGACCGCTGAGCACGCGCTGGCGGGAGCCCACTGGTTCGACCAGGCCGGTCTCACCGCCGACGGCGGAGCGCAGGCGCGGCTCCTGCTGGCCCGGGCGTACGCGCAGGACGGCAGGGCGGCCGAGGCGGCGGAGGTTTTGCAGTCGGCTCTGCCGGATCTGCTGGAGCACGGCGACCAGCAGGCGGTGTTCGTACGGGAGTTCCTGGGCGATCTGCTGCGCCGGCTGAACGAGCCCCGGCCGGCGGCGGAGCAGTACCTGCTGGCGGCGGAAGCGGCCAAGGGCTGGGAAGACCAGCGCCCGCACGCGGCCCTCGCGCAGTCGGCCGCCGACGCCCTGGCCGACGCGGGGCTCGCCGCGGAGGCGGTCGCCGCCTACGAGCGGGCCCTGGAGCTGCACCGTCTGACGGGCGGGTCCCCCGTCGCCGAGGTGCGGGTCCTGCGTTCCCTGGCCTGGCTGGGGCTGCGCGAGGAGTTCACCGCCGCAGCGGTCGAAGGGGCCCGGGGCCGGATGGACGAGGCCGCCGACGTACTGGAGGCCGCCCTGGCCGCCGATCCCGACGTGCCCGTGCTGCGGTCCGAACTCGCCCAGACCTGGCACCAGCTGGCACAGGTGCTCGACCGGTACGTCAGCACGAACGTGAACACGGACGACGTGGACGTGGACGAGGACCTGGACGAGGACCTGGACCAGGACCAGGACCTGGACGACGCCCCGGGCGCAGCCGGCGACGGCCCCGTCCCGGCGAAGCCGCTGAGCGATGCCGAGATCGAGGCCCTTCGCGTGGAGCAGATCGAGCTGTGGGACCGGGCCTCCGGTGTCTACGCGACGCTCGGCCCGGATCACCTGCACGACCGGTTCCAGTGCCTGAACAACGCTGCGTGGACGGAGCAGGAGCGGGGCCGCGCGGAGGCGGGCGCCGGCCGCGTCTCCGCGCTGATCGAAGAGGTCCGGGCGCTGCCCGAGGACGCCGTGCCCGACTGGCTCCTGCCTGCCGCCGAGAACCTGGTCGCACAGCTGACGGCCTGAGCCCGCCGCCGACGGTGGTCGCCGCTCCTGCGGGGAGCGGCGACCAACGACCGGTTCAGCTGCCCAGCTGGGCCAGGGCCTCGGTGGCGATCTTTTCGAAGACGGCCTCGTCGGCGGCGAAATCGGAGTCCGGGATCGGCGCGTGGATCACCAGCTCGGTGAAGCCCAGCTCGCGGTGCCGGCCCGCGAAGTCGACGAACGCGTCCAGGGACTCCAGCACGGTGTTGGCCTCGGGCGTGAAGCCGGTCAGCAGGACCTTCTCCACGGACCCGGGGTCCCGCCCGATCTCGTCGAAGGCCTTGCCGAGCTTTTCGAGCTGCCCGCGCAGGGCCTCCAGCGACTGCTCGGGCGTGCCCTCCTCGAAGAGCTTCGGGTCACCCGTGGTCACCCAGGCCTGACCGTGCCGGGCGGCGAGCCGCAGGCCGCGCGGTCCGGTGGCGGCGACCGCGAACGGCAGCCGGGGCCGCTGCACGCAGCCGGGGATGTTGCGGGCCTCTTCGGCCGAGTAGAAGGTGCCCTCGTGGCTCACGGAGCCCTCAGTCAGCAGCTGGTCGAGCAGCGGCACGAACTCGGCGAAGCGGTCGGCACGCTCGCGCGGGGACCATGCCTCCTGGCCCAGCGCGGTGGCGTCGAAGCCGTTGCCGCCGGCGCCGATGCCCAGGGTGATCCGTCCGCCGGAGATGTCGTCCAGGCTGATGAGTTCCTTCGCGAGGGTCACCGGGTGACGGAAGTTCGGCGAGGTGACGAGCGTGCCCAGGCGCAGCCGCTGGGTGGCGGTGGCCGCCGCGGTCAGGGTGGGCAGCGCGCCGAACCACGGGCCGTCACGGAAGGTCCGCCAGGACAGGTGGTCGTAGGTGTAGGCCGTGTGGAAGCCGAGCTGCTCAGCCCGGAGCCATTGGTCGCGGCCTCCCTCGTGCCATCGACGTACCGGAAGGATCACCGTGCTCAGACGAAGACTCATGCGTCGAGCCTACGGCGACCCGTTGTTTCACGTGAAACACCGCCTGGCGCGATGTTTCACGTGAAACATCGCGCCAGGAGCAGGAGACCGCCGTTTCCGACCTTGGTCCGGACGCCCCCGGCCATGGGCGAAGATGGAGCCGTGACCTCGGCTCCCCAGTGCCCGGACGGGCCAACCCCCACGCCCCGGCTCATCGCCACCGACCTCGACGGCACCCTGCTGCGTGACGACAAGTCCGTCTCGCCGCGCACCGTCGCCGCGCTCGCCGCCGCCGAGGAGGCCGGGATCGAGGTCTTCTTCGTCACCGGCCGCCCGGCCCGCTGGATGGACGTGGTCGCCGACCATGTCCACGGCCACGGGCTCGCGATCTGCGCGAACGGGGCGGCGGTCGTCGATCTGCACGCCGGACGGGAGTTCGTGAAGGTCAGGGCCCTGCCGCGGGCCGCCGCGCTGGCCGTCGTCGATGTCCTGCGGACTGCGGTACCCGGTACGTCCTTCGCGGTCGAGCTGACCACCGGAATCAACTACGAGCCGGAGTACCCGCCGTTCTTCAAGGACCCGGGTGCCCGGGTCGCCACTGCCGAGAAGCTGCTGCACGAGGACACGGACGAAAGCGCCGCCCCGGTGCTCAAGCTGCTGGCGCACCACGCCGAGCTCGCCCCGGACGAGTTCCTGGCGCTCGCCCGGTCCGCCGCCGGCGAGTACGCGTCGATCACCCGCTCCAGTCCCACCTCCCTGCTGGAGATCAGCGGGCACGGCGTCTCCAAGGCGAGCACGCTGGCGCTGTGCTGCGCCGAGCGGGGCATCACCCCCGCGGAAGTCGTCGCCTTCGGGGACATGCCGAACGACGTGGAGATGCTCAGCTGGGCGGGTACCTCGTACGCGATGGGCAACGCCCACCCGGACGTGATCGCGGCCGCGTCCGGCCGTACGGTCGCCAACAACGAGGACGGGGTCGCCCTCGTCATCGAGCACATCCTGGCCGAACGGCTCGCACAGCGGCAGCACTCCTGACACGGCTCTAAAGCGGGGCCTCCCACACCACGGTGGTCCCGCCGCCGTCCTCGCCGATGCCCGGACCGTACGAGCTGGCGCCTCCCAGCGACTCGGCCCGTCGGCGCAGATTGCGCAGCCCGCTGCGCCGGCCGCCCTCGGGGATGCCCACGCCGTCGTCGGCGACCTCCAGCCGGACCCCGGGCCGCCCGTCCGCGAGCATGACGGTGCAGTCCAGGAGCACCTCGATCCGGGACGCCTCGGCATGCCGGAAGGCATTGGACAGGGCCTCACGCAGCGCGGCGATCAGGTTCTTGCCCGTCAGCTCGCCGACGACCGCGTCGATCGGGCCGAGGAACCGGTGCGCGGGCTTGAAGCCCAAGGGCACGGCGGCCATGTTGATCTCCCGCAACACTCGGGTGCGCAGCCCGGACGGGGCTTCCGCCGGGCCCTGCTGGAGGGCGAAGATCGCCGTGCGGATCTCCTGGATCGTCACGTCCAGTTCGTCCACGGCCTTGCCCACGCCGTCACGGACCTCGGGGACGATGGACCGGCGCTGGGCGCCCTCCAGCATCATCCCGGTGGCGAACAGCCGCTGGATGACCAGGTCGTGCAGGTCGCGGGCGATCCGGTCACGGTCCTCGAACACGGCGAGCCGCTCACGGTCGCGCTGGGCCTCGGCCATCATCAGGGCGAGCGCCGCCTGGGAGGCGAACTGTGTGGCCAGCGTCCGCTCGGCCTCGGTGAAGGGCCGTCCGCCGCGGGCCCGGGGGGTGACCAGCGCGCCCAGGACCCGCCCGCCGCTCTGCAGGGGCAGCATCATGCAGGGGCCGTACTGGCTGGTCAGCTTGCTGACCATGCGGGGGTCGGACGAGGCGTCGTCCACGAAGACCGGCTCGCCTCGCAGCAGTCGGTCGACGACCGGGCTCTCGGCCGGAATCACCACGCCGAGCGAGGTGGCCGGGTTCTCGGCCGAGACGGCGACGATCTCCATCCCGCCCTCCTCGGCCGGCAGCATGACGATCCCGGCGGAGGAGTCGGCCAGGCGGCGGGCCTGTTCGGCCACCACCGCGAGGGCGTCGTCGGCGTCCCCTCCGGACAGGAGGGCGGTGGTGACGGCCACCGAGCCGTCGATCCAGCGCTCGCGCTGGGTGGCGGCCTCGTACAGCCGCGCGTTGCCGATGGCGATGCCCGCCTCGGTGGCCAGCACCCGGACCATGTGGACGTCGTAGCCGTTGAACTCGCCGCCGCCGTTCTTCTCGGCGAGGTACAGATTGCCGAAGATCTCTCCCTGAACCCGGATCGGGACACCGAGGAAGGTCGTCATGGGCGGGTGGTGCGCCGGGAACCCCTCCGCGCGCGGGTCCTTCGTCAGATCGGCGAGCCGCACCGTGTCGGGGTGCCAGATCAACGCTCCGAGCAGGCCCCTCTTCCCGTCCGGGCGGTGTCCGATCTTCCGGGCCAGTTCGGGGCTGATGCCGTGGGTGACGAAGTCCGAGAGCCCGCGGCCCTCCGTGTCGACGACGCCGATCGCCGCGTACCGGGCGTCCGCGAGCTCGGCCGCGGTCTCGCAGATGCGGTCCAGCGTGTTGTGCAGTTCCAGGCCGGTCCCGACCGACCTCATGGCCTCCAGCAGTTGCGGTACGCGCGCCGTGAGCTCGGTGGACAGGCCGTGCAGGCTCCTGGTGGCCTGGGTCGCGGCCACCAGCGGGTCCAGTGCGCCCGACGCCCCAGGCGCTCCCGGCATCACCGGCGTCACCGGGACGACCGGCGCTACCGGATTCCCCGGCCGTCCCTGCTGCCCCGGCTGTCCCGGCGATGGATCCGATGACGGATCCGGCGACTCCTGCGACTCCTGCGCTGACATGCCCTTGAGCCTAGTTAGTCCCTATTAGAGGGGAAAGCCGGCCAAAGACCCGTCCGATTCCCTCTCACGCTCCAGCAGCCGCCTCAGCGGCCCCTCGACGGCGGCCAGCTCCGCGTACGCGCCGCGCTGCACGACCTCGCCGCCGTCCAGTACGAGCACCTCGTCGACCGCCTCCAGGCCTGCCATCCGGTGTGTGATCAGCACGGTGGTCCGGCCCTCGGTCGCGGCCAGCAGGTCCGCCGTCAGGGCGTCCGCCGTGGCCAGGTCCAGGTGCTCGGCCGGCTCGTCCAGGACCAGTACGGGGAAGTCCGCGAGCAGTGCCCGGGCGAGGGCCAGGCGCTGGCGCTGGCCTCCCGAGATCCGCTCGCCGTGCTCGCCCACCAGCGTGTCCAGCCCGTCCGGAAGACCGTCCGCCCACTCGAGCAGTCGGGCCGCGGCCAGCGCGTCCCGCAGCTGCTCCTCGCTCGCCCCGGTCCGGGCGAGTCGCAGGTTCTCCCGGACCGAGCTGTCGAAGATGTGCGCGTCCTGGGCGCAGAGGCCCACGAGGGCGCGTACGTCGTCGCCGTCGAGGGTGCGTGCGTCGGTCCCGCCCAGGGTGTACGCGCCCTCGTCCGGATCCAGGAACCGGAGCAGGACGTGCGCCAGCGTGGTCTTCCCGGAACCCGAGGGGCCGACGACGGCGATGCGCCGGCCGGCCTCCAGGGTCAGGTCCAGCCCGCGCAGCGCGTCACGGTCCTGGCCGGGGTGGCGGGCGCGGAGCCCCGTCAGCCGCAGCGGGAAGGGCGAGGCCGGGGCCACGGCGGGCTGCTCCGGCTCGGCCACCGGGACCGGCGCGTCGATGACCTCGTAGACCCGCTCGGCGCTGCGGCGCACGCGCTGGCGGTACTGGACGGCGAGCGGGAGTCCGCTCACCGCCTCGAAGGCGGCAAGGGGCGTCAGGACCGCGACGGCCATGGCCACCCCGGACAGCCGGCCGTCGTGCACCGCGGTCGCGGCGACGGCTGCGGCGGCCACGACGGTGAGCCCGCACACGAGGGCGGACAGTCCGCTGCCCAGGCCGCTCGCGGCGGCGCCCCGCGCGGCGATGCGCGTCAGGATGCCGTCGCTCTCGCGCGCCCGGCCCTTGCGGTCGTCCAGCGCCCCGGCCACGGTCAGCTCCGCGGTACCGGTGAGCAGGTCGGCCACCCGGGTGGCGAGTTCGCCCCGCGCGGGTGCGAGCCTCCGCTCCGCGCGGCGGGCGCAGACCCCGCTGACCAGCGGTACGCCGATGCCCGCGGCGAGCAGTCCGACGGCGAGCGCGGCTCCGGCCTCGGGCAGCAGCCAGGTGGTGAAGGCGACCGAGCCGGTTCCGACGAGCACCGCGGTGCCGACCGGCAGCAGCCAGCGCAGCCAGTAGTCCTGCAGGGCGTCGGCGTCGGCCACCAGCCGGGCCAGCAGGTCTCCGCGCCGGTGCTCGCGCAGCCCGGCGGGCGCGATGCGCTCCAGCCGCCGGTACACGGACACCCGCAGGTCGGCGAGCATCCGCAGCACGGCGTCGTGCGAGACGAGCCGCTCGGCGTACCGCAGGACGGCCCGGCCCATCCCGAAGGCCCGCGTGGCGGTGACGGCCACCATCAGATAGAGCACGGGCGGCTGTTCGGAGGCCCGCGAGATCAGCCAGCCCGACACGGCCATCAGGCCGACGCTGCATCCGACGGCCAGCGCTCCGAGCAGCAGCCCGAGCCTGAACCTCCCTCGCCACGCCTTGGCGGTGGCCCGTACCCGGGCGAGGGGGTCGCCCCCCGGCCCTTCCCGTCCCGGAACCGGACGCTTCGCCGCCGCCGGCACCCCTGCCAAGGTCCGCCCGTCGTCCGCCACGTCGTCCGCCACGTCGTCGGGGTGCGGGGCGGAGCCTTGGTGGGGATACCGGGGAAGAAGCCCCGGGACCTGGACAAGCGGCCGGGCGGGGGACGGCTCCGCAGCGCGTACCTCGACCACCCGGTCCGCGACGGCGAGCAGCGCCGGCCGGTGCACGACCAGGAGCACGGTCCGGCCCGCGGAGAGCCGCCGGACCGCGTCCACGACCGCCGCCTCGGTCTCGCCGTCCAGCGCCGCCGTCGGCTCGTCCAGCAGCAGCACGGGCCGGTCCGCCAGGAAGGCCCGTGCCAGGGCCAGCCGCTGCCGCTGTCCGGCGGACAGTCCGACGCCGCCCTCGCCCAGCAGGGTCTGCGCCCCGCGCGGCAGCGCGGCCACGAACTCCCGGGCCCCGGCGTCCTTCAAGGCCGCGTCCACCTCGGTGTCGGAGGCTCCGGGACGGGCCAGGCGCACGTTCTCGGCGATCGTCCCGGCGAACAGGTGCGGCCGCTGCGGCACCCACGCGATCCGCTCCTGCCAGTGCGCCGGCGACAGCTCGGCCAGGTCCACGCCCGCGATCCGTACCCGCCCCGCGGTCGGGGGCACGAACCCCAGCAGCACCTGGAGCAGTGTGGACTTGCCCGCGCCGCTCGGGCCGGTGAGGGCCACGCACTCCCCGGGCCCGACCGTCAGCGAGACCGGCCGCGGCGAGTCCTCGCCCCGGCCCTCGTAACGGACGGCGACCCCGTCGATCTCGATCCGCAGGGGAGTGCCGGCGGGCAGCTCGGCCGTGCCGGCCGGACCCGCGGCGGGGATCTCCAGGATCTCGAAGATCTCCTCGGCGGCCGCCAGCCCTTCCGCGGCCGCGTGGTACTGGGCCCCCACCTGCCGCAACGGCAGGTACGCCTCCGGCGCCAGGATCAGGATGACCAGCCCGGTGTAGAGGTCGAGTTCACCGTGGACCAGTCGCATGCCGATGGTCACGGCCACCAGCGCCACCGACAGGGTCGCCAGCAGCTCCAGCGCGAAGGAGGAGAGGAAGGCGATGCGCAGGGTCCGCATCGTCGCGCGCCGGTAATCGTCGGTGATCTTGCGGATCGACTCGGCCTGCGCCTTGGCCCGGCCGAAGACCTTCAGCGTGGGAAGCCCTGCCACCACGTCGAGGAAGTGTCCCGACAGCCGCGACAGCAGCCGCCACTGGCGGTCCATCCGGGACTGGGTGGCCATGCCGATGAGGACCATGAACAGGGGGATCAGGGGCAGGGTGACCACGATGATGGCCGCCGACACCCAGTCCTCGGTGACGATCCGGGCGAGCACCGCCACCGGCACGACCACCGCGAGCCCCAGCTGGGGCAGGTAGCGCGAGAAGTAGTCGTCGAGCGCGTCCACGCCCCGGGTGGCCAGCGACACCAGCGAACCGGTCTTCTGTCCGGTCAGCCCGGTGGGACCGAGCTCGGCGGCCCGGTCCAGCAGCCTGACCCGCAGCTCCGACTTGACCGCCGCGCCGGCGCGGTGCGCGGCCAGCTCCGTCAGCCAGGCGATCAAGGCGCGCCCGAGCGCCACCGCCGCGAGCAGCAGCAGCGGCGTCCGGAGCGCTTCGCCGCCGAGCCCCTTCTCGAAGGCACCCACCACGATCTCGGCGATCAGCATGGCCTGACCGACGACCAGCCCCGCCCCGGCAAGCCCCAGGGCCACCACCGCCCCCAGGAAGAGGCGGGTCGAACGTGCGTACCGGAGCAGGCGCGGGTCGATCGGTTTCACGTGAAACATCCCCCTGGGGAGGGTCGGTCGGACAGGCCGGTCGGGTCTTGCGGGACCTCAGTGCACATCGACGATGTGCTGCGTCCCGATCCGCTTGCGGAACACCCAGTACGTCCAGCCCTGGTAGAGCAGGACGAGCGGCGTGGCCACTCCCGCGAGCCAGGTCATGATCTTCAGGGTGTACGGGCTGGACGAGGCGTTGGTGACCGTGAGGTTCCAGGCGGCGTCCATCGAGGACGGCATCACGTTCGGGAAGAGCGTCAGGAAGAGCATCGCGACGGCCGCCGCGATGGTGACCCCGGACAGGGCGAACGCCCAGCCCTCGCGGCCCGCCCGGTTGAAGCCGAGTGCCCCGGCCAGCGCCAGCACCGCGATCACCATCGCGACCAGGCTCTTCCCGTCGCCCCGCGAGACCTGGGTCCAGATCAGGAAGACGAGCGCCAGGACGGCGGTGACGACGCCCAGCCGCGCCGCGAGCTTCCGCGAGCGGTCCCGGATGTCACCCACGGTCTTGAGCGAGGCGAAGACCGCGCCGTGGAAGGTGAACAGGGTGAGGGTGACCAGTCCGCCGAGGACCGAGTAGACGTTGATCAGGTCGAGGAGGCTGCCGACGTACTCCTTGTCCTGGTCGATCTTCACACCGCGCACGATGTTGGCGAAGGCCACGCCCCACAGGAACGCGGGGATCAGCGAGGTCCAGAAGATCGCGTGTTCCCAGTTGCTCTGCCAGCGGTCCTCGGGGCGCTTGTGCCGGTACTCGAAGGCGACACCGCGGATGATCAGGCAGACCAGGATGAGCAGCAGCGGCAGGTAGAAGCCCGAGAAGAGGGTGGCGTACCAGTCGGGGAAGGCGGCGAAGGTCGCGCCGCCCGCCGTGAGCAGCCAGACCTCGTTGCCGTCCCACACGGGCCCGATCGTGTTGATCAGGACCCGCTTCTCCGTGCGGTCGCGGGCGAGCAGCTTGGTCAGTACGCCGATCCCGAAGTCGAAGCCCTCCAGGAAGAAGTAGCCGATCCACAGGACGGCGATGAGCACGAACCAGACGTCGTGGAGTTGCATGGTGTGGTCTCCTCCCAGCCTCAGTACGAGAAGGCCATCGGCCGGTCGGGGTTCTTGTCGTCCCCGCCGATCCTGACGGGCGGGTTGAGGTCGGCCTCGGTGAGCTCGGGCGGTCCGGCCTTGACGTACTTGACCATGAGCTTGACCTCGATGACGGCGAGTACGGCGTAGAGCAGTGTGAAGCCGATCATCGAGGTGAGCACCTCGGCCTGGGAGACGTGCGGCGAGACCGCGTCCCGGGTGCGCAGGACCCCGTAGACCACCCACGGCTGGCGGCCCATCTCGGTGAAGATCCAGCCCCAGGAGTTGGCGATGAGCGGGAAGAGCATCGTCCAGAGCGCGACGACCCAGTACAGGTTGGCGAACCGCGGGCTCAGCGCCCTCCTGAAGAGCACCAGGTGCGGGACCTCGTCCTCCCCGGTCCGCAGCCCCGCCGGCAGCAGGAACCGCTTGCGGGTCAGCCACAGGCCGAGCGCCCCGACGGCGACGGAGGCCATGCCGAAGCCGATCATCCAGCGGAAGCCCCAGTAGGCGACGGCGATGTTGGGCCGGTAGTCGCCGGGACCGAACTCCTCCTGCGCCGCCTTGTTGACGTCGTTGATGCCCGGGACGAAGGAGGTGAAGTCGCCGTTGGCCAGGAAGGACAGCACGCCCGGGATCTCGATGGCCACCTTGTTGTGGCCCTTGTCGACGTCTCCGTAGGAGAAGACGGAGAAGGGCGCGGGCGCCTCGCCGTCCCACAGCGCCTCGGCGGCCGCCATCTTCATGGGCTGCTGCTTGTACATCACCTTGCCGAGCAGGTCACCACTGATCGCCGTGCCCATACCGGCGATGATCATGACGACCAGGCCGAGGCGCAGCGAGCTCCGCATCACGGGGACGTGCTTCTTGCGCGCCAGGTGGTACGCGGCGATCCCCGCCATGAACGCGCCGCCGACCAGGAAGGCGGCCGTGATCGTGTGGAAGAACTGGGTCAGCGCGGTGTTCTGGGTGAGCACGAGCCAGAAGTCGGTGAGCTCGGCCCGGCCCCGCTCCTCGTTGATGCGGTACCCGACCGGGTGCTGCATCCAGGAATTGGCCGCCAGGATGAAATAGGCGGACAGGACGGTGCCCATGGACACCATCCATATGCACGCCAGGTGGATCTTCTTCGGCAGCTTGTCCCAGCCGAAGATCCACAGGCCGATGAAGGTGGACTCGAAGAAGAAGGCGATCAGCGCTTCGAAGGCCAGCGGGGCCCCGAAGACGTCGCCGACGAATCGCGAGTAGTCGGACCAGTTCATGCCGAACTGGAACTCCTGGACGATGCCGGTGACGACACCCATCGCGATATTGATCAAGAAGAGCTTTCCCCAGAACTTTGTGGCTCTGAGGTACTTCTCCTTCTCGGTCCGCACCCAGGCGGTCTGCAGGCCGGCCGTGAGCGCGGCGAGCGAGATCGTCAGGGGTACGAAGAGGAAGTGATAGACGGTGGTGATGCCGAACTGCCATCGCGCCAGAGTCTCCGGCGCCAAAGCTAGGTCCACGTCCTCGTCTCCTTCGCGTCGCCGGGTCACCGCGGCGGTCTGCCTGTTGTGCCCCACTCAATACGGGAGAAAGCAGGACACGCTTGTGAACGCGTTCACATTCACAAGCATTATGTCGTACCACTCTCGAGAGCCTTCAGGCGGGGTACCCCTCTAGCCAATCCATTCAACAGATTGTTGAATGCGGCTCATGCAGATACGAATCTCCTGGCCTGCGGGCCAGCTCACCGCAACCCTGGACGACACCCCGACCAGCAAGGCGCTGGCCGAGGCCCTTCCGATCTCCGCCTCCGCCAACACCTGGGGCGAGGAGGTCTACTTCGACACCGGCGTCTCCGTGGCCCTGGAGCACGACGCCCGGCAGGTCGTCGAGCCCGGCACGGTCGCGTTCTGGACCGAGGGCGACGCTCTCGCGCTGCCCTACGGCCCCACACCCATCTCGCGCGGAGGCGAGAGCCGCCTGGCGAGCCCGTGCAACGTGCTCGGCTCGTTCGACGGCGACCCCCGCCTGCTGTCCACCGTCCGCGACGGCGATCCCGTCCGCGTGGAACTCGCCTGAACCAGGGCTAGAGCTCCTTGAAGAACGCCTCCGCCGTGTGCAGGAAGAGGTCGTTCGCCTCGGTCTCACCGATCGTGACCCGCAGGCCCTCGCCCGCGAAGGGCCGGACCACCACACCGGCCTTCTCGCAGGCCGCCGCGAACTCGGCGGTCCGCTGCCCCAGCCGCATCCACACGAAGTTCGCCTGCGTGTCCGGCACGGTCCAGCCCTGCGCGAGCAGCGTCTCGTGGACCCGCTTGCGCTCGCACACCAGCGCGCCGACACGGCCCATCAGCTCGTCCTCGGCGCGCAGCGAGGCCACCGCCGCGTCCTGGGCGAGCTGGCTGACGCCGAAGGGCACCGCCGTCTTGCGCAGCGCCGCGGCCACCGGCTCGTGCGCCACGGCGAAGCCGACCCGCAGGCCGGCGAGCCCGTACGCCTTGGAGAACGTACGCAGCACGGCGACGTTCGGGCGGTCGCGGTACAGCTCGATGCCGTCCGGTACGTCCGTGTCGCGCACGAACTCGCGGTAGGCCTCGTCCAGCACCACCAGGATGTCCGAGGGCACCCGGTCCAGGAACCGCTCCAGCTCGGCGCGGCGCACGGCGGTGCCGGTGGGGTTGTTCGGGTTGCAGACGAAGATCAGCCGGGTCCGGTCGGTGATCGCCGCGGCCATCGCGTCCAGGTCGTGCACGTCGCCGTCGGTCAGCGGGACCTTCACGGAGGTGGCACCCGAGATCTGCGTGATGATCGGGTACGCCTCGAAGGAGCGCCAGGCGTACATGACCTCGTCGCCCGGGCCGGCCGTCGACTGGATCAGGGACTGGGCCACACCCACCGAGCCGGTGCCCGTGGCCACGTGCTCGACCGGCACGCCGAACCGCTCCGCGATCTCGTTCACCAGGCCGGTGCAGGCCATGTCGGGGTACCGGTTGAAGGCCCCGGCCGCGGTGACCGCGCTCTCCAGCACGCCCGCCAGCGGCGGGTACGGGTTCTCGTTCGACGACAGCTTGTACGCGACGGGCCCTCCCGCGGCAGCCGGCTTGCCGGGCTTGTATGTCGGAATGCCGTCCAGCTCGGCGCGCAGCTTCGGGCTCTTCTCGCTCACCGCAGGTCCTCCTCGACCGTCCCGTACGACGTCGCCGTCGACTCAATACTGCTCACCTTATGAGGATTCCACCCTTCCGAGAATGGGGGCGCCTGGAATGCGGGGGAGCGCACGCATATATGCGTGCGCCGGTGGCCTGCGCCGTGGCGCGCGTCCCTCGTGCAGGTGAGTTGAGACCGGCCCGAGACCCCACCGTTTTGGCATGCCCGGACCCGCCGACAAGCCCCACCCTCGCCCTCCGTGACCAAACGCCTTCATTTCCAAGGTCATTGGGGGTGGCGAACCATGCAGAATCGTGCCTGTCAACGCGTGCATATGCACCCGGACCACCCACCCCACCGAGCCCTACTATCGGCTCGCCATGACAGCAGCAGGGAAGCATCAGGTGAGCCGGACCGAGACCACCCGGCGGGCCGCCGGCCGACAGGGCCGGGCCGGCATCAGGGACGTGGCCGCCGCGGCGGGCGTCTCCATCACAACCGTCTCCGACGCGCTCAATGGCAAGGGACGGCTGCCCGACGCCACCCGCCGCCACGTTCGCGAAGTGGCCGACCGACTGGGCTACCGCCCGTCGGCCGCCGCCCGCACCCTCCGTACCGGCAAGTCGGGCCTCATCGGCCTGACCGTGACGACGTACGGGGATGAACCTTTCACCTTCACCGAATTCGCCTACTTCGCCGAGATGGCCAGGGCCGCTACATCCGCCGCGCTCGCCCGCGGCTACGCCCTCGTCATCCTCCCCGCCACCTCCCGCCACGACGTGTGGTCCAACGTCGCCCTCGACGGCACCGTCGTCATCGACCCCTCCGACCATGATCCCGTCGTCACCGAACTGGTCCGCCAGGGCCTGCCCGTGGTCTCCGACGGCCGCCCCGCAGGCTCCCTCCCCGTCACCGCCTGGGTCGACAACGACCACGAGGCCGCCGTACTCGGCCTGCTCGACCACCTCGCCGCCGCCGGCGCCCGCCGGATCGGGCTGCTGACCGGCACCACCACCGACACCTACACCCGGCTCTCGACCACCGCCTACCTCAACTGGTGCGAGCGCGTCGGACAGGACCCCGTCTACGAGTCCTACCCCGCCCACGACCCGTGCGCGGGAGCCGTCGCAGCCGACCGGCTCCTCGCCCGCCCCGACCGCCCCGACGCCGTCTACGGGCTCTTCGACCCCAACGGCACCGACCTGCTCGCCGCCGCCCGCCGCTACGGCCTGCGCGTCCCCGAGGACCTGCTGCTCGTGTGCTGCAGCGAGTCCACCGTCTACGCCAACACCGAACCGCCCATCACGACCCTCTCCCTCAAACCGCGCCGCATCGGCACCGCCGTGGTGCAGCTGCTCATCGACGCGATCGAGGGAGTGAACACCGGGCGTCCCGTCGAACAGGTCGTCCCGACCGAGCTCATCATCCGCACCTCGTCGCAGCGCAGGCAGCCCCGTACGACCGTCAGTCCACCCCGTTCGCCGGCCCAGGATTGACCGCCAGACCGTCCGGTCGGCCTGGCCGATGGCCCGGCCAAGGATTTCAGCAACACCGATATCGGAAGAAATCGGCAGGAATGATCGGCTCCGCACAGGATTCACCACCCCTGGTGCGTCACAGAGCGCGAGCCGCATTCCTATGATGGGCGCACGACATCACGGACCCTCCTCCCCGGAGGTCAGGAGGGTCCGCAGGTGTACGGCAGCGCGACGGTGGTGGAGGGGTCGATGACTCAGGGGGCCGGTCAGGGACCCGCGATGCGGACGGAGACGCTGCGGGACTTCCGGGTTCCAGTCACCGAACCCGCCCCGTACGCCGTATCCACCGGGCTTCCCGGCGAAGCTCCCGTGTACGGCGAGGCACCCGTGTACGGCGAGGCCCCCGTCTACGGGGAGTACCCGGCGTACTACGACGACAGCACGCCTACCGTGCCCCTGCAGCCCGGCTACGCGCCGCAGCCGGCCACACCCCCGGCGCCGGCCACGCACCACCCCGACGCGCACCTGCACGTCCGTCCCCCGGCGCACCTCGACGCCCGTCATGACGCCCGTCACGACGCCGAACCCGTGCACGCGATGAGCCAGGACCCCGACGAGGACGAGCCCGAGGGCTACACCCCGACCTACCGCGACCTCCCCGTCATCGGCCGCGCCCCCCTCGGAGGCCCCGGCGACACCGTCCAGGTCCAGTACGTCCCGCAGGACGCGGCCGCCGGTCCCGGGCCCCTCTACGTCGTCGGCGACGTCCACGGCTACCTCGACGAGCTCGTCACCGAGCTCCAGGCCCAGGGCCTGATCGACTCCGAACGCCGCTGGTCCGCCGGCAACGCCCGGCTCTGGTTCCTCGGAGACTTCACCGACCGCGGCCCCGACGGCATCGGCGTCATCGACCTCGTCATGCGCCTGTCCGCCGAGGCCGCCGCCGCCGGCGGCTACTGCAAGGCCCTGATGGGCAACCACGAACTGCTGCTCATCGGCGCCAAGCGGTTCGGCGACACCCCGGTCGTCTCCGGCGCCGGCACCGCGACCTTCCAGGCCGCGTGGCTCCTCAACGGCGGCCAGCGCACCGACATGGAACGGCTGCAGGACGTCCACCTGCAGTGGATGTCGCGCCTGGACGCGGCCGTGCTGGAGGAGGACCACCTGCTCCTGCACTCCGACACCACGGCCTACCTCGACTACGGCGACTCCATCGAGGACGTCAACGACACCATCCACGAGCTCCTCAACCGCGGCGACGCCGACATCACCTGGGACCTCTTCCGGAAGTTCACCAAGCGCTTCGCCTTCCGCGACGAGGGCACCGGCCCGGCGGCCGTACGTGAACTCCTCGACACCTACGGCGGCAGCCACGTCGTGCACGGGCACAGCCCCATCCCGTACCTGCTCGGCGAGGTGGGCACGGAGGACGGTGACGAGGCACGCGGCCCCGAGGCCGTCGACGGCCCTCACGTGTACGCGGAAGGGCTCGCCATCGCCATGGACGGCGGGGTGACGATGGCAGGAAAACTTCTTGTCGTACGACTCCCGCTGAGCGACTGAGAGCTTACGCAGAGGGGTATTTCCGGAAAGCCCCTGTCACGGCGTGCTGTGGGCGCTCTACCATCGCTCTATCCGTAGCAGGCTCTCCTCCGTTTGTGCCGGCGCCCGGGTCTACGCGGGCATACCGGCTTCCACGGAGCATCGGGGGATGCACATGACCAGCGCTCCGCACCTGCTGACCGAAGACCGGCCGGAGTTCGATCGGCTCATCGACGAGGCGCTGCGCGCCGCGCACGAGCGGCCCGAACTCGCCACCCTGGGCGAACGGCTGAACGCCGAACAGCTGCGCACCATGGCCCAGGGGGCCAGCGCGCTGCTCGCCGCCGCGGCCGCCGCCGAGTACGGGCACTACGTGAAGGTCCGCGAGGAACGACGCGACGAGGTGCTGTCCACGCCCGGCAGGACGGGGGACGAGGACGGCGGACAGGACAACGGCGGCGGCGCGGGCATCAGCGCCGTGGTCGCGGTCCTCGCACCGGTCCTGGCCGGCACCGCCATGCTGATCTTCCTGCTCGTCGGCTACAGCCTGAAGATGATCGAGCCCGAACCGGCCTTCGCCAAGACCATGCTGACGGCGGGTTGGCTCTTCGGAGCGCTCACCGTGGCCGCCCTGCTCTTCGCCGTGATCGGGCTGCTGGTGACGGCCGTCCGCAACAGCGCGACCGAGGTGGTGGCGGACGAGACCGAGGCGATACCCGACGAGGTGGCACGGGCCCGGGAGGCCTGGCGGCACGCCCTGCTGGAGCGCGGCATCGTGCCGTTCCTGCGGGACGCGCTGGCCGATCCGAGTGCGGGACCGGGCTTCCCGACCCCCCGCACGCCAGGGGCCGGGCGCATCCCCAACCTGGGATACACCCGGCCCGATTTCACCAGCCCGGGATCCCCTTCACAGGGACCCCGTCCCGGCTACACGCCTCCGGACTTCACGAGTCCGGACTTCGGCGGCCCGGAACACCGGCCGGAGTAGATCCGGTCGCGCGCCCTACTTCAGCTGCTTCAGCTGCTTCGGCAGGTGGTTGGGGTCCATCGGGCGGACCGGCGCCGTGGCGGCGGCTCGGCGCAGGTTCGGGTCGCCCTCCTCGGGCTGTGAGGTGAGGGGCGACCACACGCCATCACAGGTGAGCGTGCCGTCACCCGGGTTGACGTCGCAGGAGGTCTCCCAGATGACACCCTCCGTCGTCACCACGTCGATCGCCAGCACGTTGGCCTGGTGGCCGATGGAGATGCTGCAGGCGCCATCCGGGAACTGGCCCGCGTCATTGGTCGTGAGGTCGTACCAGAGCCACGTTCCCGCGTTCGGACCCGTGAGCCGGCGGATACCCGCGTACGCGTTGGTGTCGCCCGGGAGCGCCGCCCTGAACTCGCGGGCGTTGTTGTCCCACACGGCGTCGATGTCCACGCATTCGGACACCCCAGTGGCTCCGGTCGCGCCCGTCGCACCATCGGCACCCGGAGCACCCGTCGCGCCCGTCGCACCGTCGACACCCGGAGCACCCGTCGCGCCCGTCGCACCATCGGCACCCGGGGCACCGGTGGCTCCAGTCGCACCGTCGGCACCGTCGATGCCGTCCTCGCCCGGCTTGCCCTTCGGACCCCGGGGGCCCGTCGGGCCCCGCTTGCCCTCGCATTCGTCACCGCCGCCGCCCTGCGGGCCGGCCGCGCTGCGCTCCTCTCTCGGATCGTGCTTGGGCTTCTTGTGCGGCTTGCACTTGTCCCCGCCGCCCGTGGGACTCGCCGCCGTGACCGTCTCGGCCGCCTGAATGCTCTCGGCCGCAGCGAATGCGGGACTGGAGATGCCCACCATCACCAGGGCCAGCGAGGCGAGGGTGCCGCCGGCCAGCCAGCTGCTGCGCCTGGGCAGCGGACCAAGAGTGGACTTGGTCCTGTTCTCGGGGCTCATATACGCCGCTCCTTCTCGAAACCGGATCGAACGATGTGCGATGGGGCCGGACTGGCCACCTCGGCCATCGTGGGGATCGTGGTCGCGGGCAGCCGGTCGCCGCGCGCGTAAGTCCACTTATCGGACCAGCGAGTGAGCCCCCGTTGGCGGAACCTGCAGTAACGGACGCGGCCCGGCCTCTGCCTTTGCGGTCGAGCTTCCTTGCACGGCATTACCCGGATCCCTACCGTCGTTTTCACGGTCATCTTCATCACCACAGTGGATGGGACCCTTGAAAGCAAAAGTCTGCCTGAACATGATCGTCAAGAACGAGGCTCCGGTGATCCGGCGCTGCCTCGAATCGGTGCGGCCTTTGATCGACACGTGGGTGATCGTGGACACGGGCTCCACGGACGGCACCCAGGACATCATCCGGGAATTCTTCGGCGATCTGCCCGGTGTTCTGCACGAACGACCCTGGAAGGGATTCGACGGCAGCCGCAGCGAAGCGATCGACCTCGCCCGCTCCACCGCGGACTACCTGCTCTTCCTCGACGCCGACGACGTGATGGAGGTGGATCCCGGGTTTCGCATGCCGGAGCTCACTCACGACGCGTACAGCGTGGCGGTGCACCACGCACCCGTCATCCACTGGCGGCCCGCCCTGGTCTCCACCCGATTGCCCTGGAAATACGTCGGCGTGCTCCACGAGTACCTCGATTGCGAAACCCGCTTCAGCCGCGGAGTGCTCGAAGGCGCCCATATCCTCATCGTCGGCGGGGGAGCCCGCCACCGTGACGGCAGCGAACGGGAAAAGTACCTGCGCGACGCGGGGATTCTCGAACAAGGGCTGCTGAAGGAACCCGACAATGCCCGCTACGCGTTTTATCTGGCGCAGAGCTGGCGCGACGCGGGAGAACCGGAGAAGTCCCTCGCCGCCTACGACGTCCGGGCGGGCATGGGCGGATTCGCCGAGGAGGCCTTCTGCTCCCAGCTCTACGCGGCACGGATCGCGTCGCGCCTGAAGAAGCCGGCGGCCGAGGTGATGGACCGCTACCTCCGCGCACACGAGAGCCGTCCCTCGCGGGCCGAATCGCTCGGTGACCTCGCCCGCCTCTGCCGGACCGAGGGGCGCTGGCCGCTGGCGTACATGTTCGCGCGCCAGGCGGTGCGGATCCCGCGGCCGGACGACATCCTGTTCGTCGAGTTCGACTGGTACGAGTGGCGCGCGCTCGACGAACTCGCGGTGGCCGCCTACTGGGTCGGCGAGTACCAGGAGTCGCTGGACTGCTGCGAGCGGCTGCTGCGGGAGGGCGCGCTTCCCGAGAGCCAGCGCGAGCGGGTCGGCGAGAACCTCGCCTTCGCCCGGCGCAAGCTGGATCCGCAGTACCAGGTGGTCGCCTGACCGCCGCTCCCCCGCACGCGACGGAGGGCGCCGCCCCGGCCGACAGGCCGTGGAGCGGCGCCCTCCGTTCGTTACGCCGGGCCGACGCGTCCGTCGGCCGGAGCCGGGCGGATCCCCAACCGGTGATCCGCCCGGACCGACGTCACGATCCCGGATTTCGGCGTGCCGGCACGCCGTCCAGAGCGGGCTTCCCTAGGGGATGAGGTTGCGCATGGCTCCGCGCATCAGGTCTCCCTTGAACTCCTTGCCCCGGAGAGCCGGGGGAGTCGGGGCGGGGAGCAGTTCGATCCACTCCTCGTCCCAGACGAAGTTGTTCAGGAGGGTGTCGCCGTGGGTCTGGTAGGTCCTGCCGTCCGTGGTCACGACCTGGACGTAGGAGTTCGGGCCCTGCTCGATGATCGTGATGCCGCAGGCCAGGCCGAAGGGGAAGCCCGGGTTGTCATCGTCCGTGATGTTCTGCCAGACAGGCACACCTCCGGCCGTGGTCGCGCGGCCGACGTAGGCGATGCCGTTCGTCAGAGCGGCACTGAACGACTCGGTGATCGAAGGCGCGAAGCTGTCGATGTCGTCGCAGGGCCCAGTGCCCGTCGCGCCGGTGGCACCGGTGGCACCGGTAGCGCCCGTCGCGCCGGTGGCACCGTCCGCACCATCCGTACCCGGCGCGCCCGTCGCGCCGGTGGCACCGTCCGCACCATCCGTACCCGGCGCGCCCGTCGCGCCGGTGGCACCGTCCGCACCATCCGTACCCGGCGCGCCCGTCGCGCCGGTGGCACCGTCCGCACCATCCGTACCCGGCGCGCCCGTCGCGCCGGTGGCACCGTCCGCGCCGTCCGTACCCGGCGCGCCGGTGGCACCCGTGGCACCGTCCGCGCCGTCCGTACCCGTCGCGCCCGTCGCACCGTCAGCACCGTCGGCACCCGTGGCACCGGTCGCACCGTCGGCACCCGTGGCACCCGTAGCACCGTCGGCGCCGTCGGCACCTGTCGCGCCCGTAGCGCCATCTGCGCCGTCCGTACCGGTGGCGCCCGTCGCGCCGTCGGCACCCGTGGCACCGGTCGCGCCGTCGGCACCCGTGGCACCTGTGGCGCCGTCAGCACCCGTCGCACCGTCGGCGCCGTCCGTACCCGTGGCACCGGTGGCGCCGGTCGCACCGTCAGCCCCGTCGAGGCCGTCAGCACCCGTGGCGCCGGTAGCGCCGGTGGCACCCGTCGGTCCTGTCGGGCCCGGCCTGCCCTCCTCACACCTGTCGAGACCGGTGGGCCCGGCCTCGATGCCCGCGACCCTCGGGCCGTCGTCCGGACCATGGTCCGGGTTGAAGTTCGGGTCATGGTCCGGGTTGAAGTCCGGACCCTGGTCCGGGTTGTGGTCCGGACGGTGATGCTGCCCAGGCTTGCACGGGTTCTCAGCCGTGAGGCTCGCCGCGTGCACGCGCTCGGCCGCCTGAACGTTCTGGGCCACGGCGATGGCGGGGCTGGCGACTCCCATCATCACCAGGGCGAGCGACGCGAGCGTGCCACCCTTGCGCCAACCGCTCCTCGGCAGCGGGCCAAGGGTTGACCTGGTCCTGTTCTCGGGGCGCATTCCACTCCTTCTCGAATCTGATCGAACGATGGTGTGGGCCTCTTTGGCCACATCGGACAGCCTGGGAACCGTTGCCGAAAGTGGCGGGACACCTCGCGGGAAAGTCCACTTATCGGACTATCGATGCGACACCAATGGCCGTCGTGACGAACGTCAAGAGCACGAGTCATCAGGACGGGGTGGCGGCCAGCAGGTGGTGGCGAGTGGAAGCACTCCGGGCCAGCAAAAACGGGACGGACCCGCGACTCCCCCCATGGGTCGCGGGTCCGCCCCGTAGCTCCTGTCGAACGGCTCAGTCGGCCAGCGGCAGGTAGACACGGCTGCCCGAAGCCGCGAACTCGGCGGACTTCTCCGCCATGCCCGCCTGGATCTCCTCGGCCTTCAGGTCACCGCCGTGCTCCCGGCGGATGTCCTGCGAGATCTTCATCGAGCAGAACTTCGGGCCGCACATGGAGCAGAAGTGCGCGGTCTTGGCCGGCTCCGCGGGCAGGGTCTCGTCGTGGAACTCACGGGCCGTGTCCGGGTCGAGGGCCAGGTTGAACTGGTCCTCCCAGCGGAACTCGAAGCGCGCGTCCGACAGGGCGTCGTCCCACTCCTGGGCGCCCGGGTGGCCCTTGGCCAGGTCCGCGGCGTGCGCTGCGATCTTGTACGTGATGACGCCGGTCTTGACGTCGTCGCGGTTGGGCAGGCCCAGGTGCTCCTTGGGCGTGACGTAGCAGAGCATCGCGGTGCCCCACCAGGCGATCATCGCGGCGCCGATGCCCGAGGTGATGTGGTCGTACGCCGGGGCGACGTCCGTGGTCAGCGGGCCGAGCGTGTAGAACGGCGCCTCCTCGCAGATCTCCTGCTGGAGGTCGATGTTCTCCTTGATCTTGTGCATCGGGACGTGGCCCGGGCCCTCGATCATCGTCTGCACGTTGTGCCGCTTGGCGATCGTGTTCAGCTCGCCCAGCGTCTTCAGCTCGGCGAACTGGGCCGCGTCGTTGGCGTCCGCGATGGAGCCGGGGCGCAGGCCGTCACCCAGCGAGTACGTGACGTCGTACGTCGCGAGGATGTCGCAGAGCTCCTCGAAGTTCGTGTAGAGGAAGTTCTCCTTGTGGTGCGCCAGGCACCACGCGGCCATGATCGACCCGCCGCGCGACACGATGCCGGTCTTGCGCCGGGCGGTCAGCGGCACGTACGGCAGCAGCACGCCGGCGTGGACCGTCATGTAGTCGACGCCCTGCTCGGCCTGCTCGATGACCGTGTCCTTGTAGATCTCCCAGGTCAGGTCCTCGGCGCGGCCGTCGACCTTCTCCAGCGCCTGGTAGAGCGGCACGGTGCCGATCGGGACGGGGGAGTTGCGCAGCACCCACTCACGGGTGGTGTGGATGTTGCGGCCCGTCGAGAGGTCCATGACCGTGTCGGCGCCCCACTTGGTCGCCCAGGTCATCTTGTCGACCTCCTCCTCGATGGAGGAGGTGACGGCGGAGTTGCCGATGTTGGCGTTGACCTTCACCAGGAAGCGCTTGCCGATGATCATCGGCTCGATCTCGGGGTGGTTCACGTTGACCGGAAGCACCGCGCGACCTGCGGCGATCTCCTCACGGACGACCTCGGGGGAGACGTTCTCGCGGATCGCGACGTACTCCATCTCCGGGGTGATCTCACCGCGGCGGGCGTACGCGAGCTGCGTGACGGCGGCGCCGCCACGGCCCCGGCGGGGCTGGCGGGGGCGGCCCGGGAAGACCGCGTCGAGGTTCTTGAGGCCACCGCGCGGAGAGGTGTGCTTGATGCCGTCGTCCTCGGGGCGCACGGGACGGCCCGCGTACTCCTCGGTGTCGCCGCGGCCGATGATCCAGTTCTCGCGCAGCGGCGCGAGGCCCCGGCGGACGTCGGTCTCGATCTGCGGGTCGGTGTACGGACCTGACGTGTCGTAGAGCGTCACGTCCTTGCCGTTGGTGAGGTGGACCTGGCGGACCGGCACCCGGATGTCGGGGCGGGAGCCCGCCAGGTATCCCTTGTGCCAGCCGGGCTGGCGCTCGTTCTGGCCGTCGGCGTCCTGGCTGACGGCAGGCGTGCGTGCGTCCTGAATGGTCATGAGACCTGATCTCCCTACGCCGGCATTACCCGGTAACAGGTTCGGCGGTCGGCGCAGCCTCTTCCCGTACGCATCAGTGATCGCGTACGGTGATCAGCGCCCTCTCAGCCCGGTGCTCCGAGCTCCCGCGTTGTGCAAAGGTGCCCCCACGCTAGCGTCATCCATGGCGTGCTGAACAGTGGGCCCCCTCATCTCTTGCGATGATCTGCTGGTGACGCCCTCGCCGCAGCCCCCCATCGAGCCCTCAGAGCCCACAGAGCCCCATGACCACTCCGGCCACGCGAACCACGGCCCCGGGCACTCCTCCGGCCCTGCCCCCAGCCACGGTCACGGTCACGGTCACGGTCACGGTCACGGTCACGGCCATGGTCACGGCCCGGCGGCTCCCGTCTCGAAGCACCTGCGCAAGGTCATCGCAGCCATCCTGATCCCCTTCGCCACCGCCGTCTTCATCGGCATGGTGGTGCTCTGGCCAGGCGGCGCCCCCGCCCACGAGCGGACCGGGGTGGGCTTCGACCGGCAGACCCAGCAGGGCAAGGTCGTCTCGATCGAACAGGTCGACTGCAAATCCGTGAACGCCGCACAGGTGCCGACGACCGGCGACCCCACCACCCCCGCGGGCCGCGAGGCGCAGGCCGCGCAGACCGGCGAGTGCAAGAAGGCCACCGTCGAGGTCGGCACCGGCCCGGACAAGGGCCGCACCTTCGTGGAGATCGTCCAGCCGGGCGCACCGCGGCAGTTGGAGGACGGCCAGGGGGTGGTGGTGGCGTACGCGCCGGACGCCCCCCGCGACCTCCAGTACTCGGTGATCGACGTGAACCGCAAGCTCCCCATGGCGGTGCTGGCCGGCATCTTCGCGCTCGCGGTCGTGCTCGTCGGGCGGATGCGCGGACTGTTCGCACTGATCGCACTGGTCATCAGCTTCGGCGTGCTGACCCTCTTCATCCTCCCGGCCATCCTGCAGGGCTCGAACCCGCTGGTCGTCGCGGTGGTCGGGGCGAGCGCCATCATGCTGATCTCGCTCTTCATGTGCCACGGCCTGACGGCCCGTACCGCGGTCGCCGTCCTCGGCACGCTCGTCTCGCTGCTGCTGATCGGGGTGCTGGGCTCGGTATTGATCGACTGGGCGTTCCTCAGCGGCAACACCGACGACAACACCGGGCTGATCCACGGGCTCTACCCGGACATCGACATGAGCGGTTTGCTGCTCGCAGGTGTGATCATCGGATCACTGGGCGTGCTCGACGATGTGACGGTCACCCAGACCTCGGCGGTCTGGGAACTCCACCAGGCCGACTCCTCGATGAGCTCGCGCGCGCTGTACAAGGCGGCCATCCGGATCGGCCGCGACCACATCGCATCCGTGGTCAACACCCTGGTGCTGGCGTACGCGGGCGCCGCGCTGCCGCTTCTCCTGCTGTTCTCGATCGCGAACAGCAGCATGGGTTCGGTGGCCAACAGCGAGCTGGTCGCGGTGGAGATCGTACGGACGCTCGTGGGCTCGATCGGGCTGGTGGCCTCGGTCCCCGTGACCACGGCGCTGGCCGCGCTGGTCGTTTCCGCAGACCGGCCGGGATCCCCGGCCGTCGCGCCGGCCTCGGGGC
Source organism: Streptomyces sp. NBC_01294 (assembly GCF_035917235.1). NCBI lineage: Bacteria > Bacillati > Actinomycetota > Actinomycetes > Kitasatosporales > Streptomycetaceae > Streptomyces > Streptomyces sp. NBC_01294. The sequence goes on along the minus strand of NZ_CP108423.1, from coordinate 4,102,995 downwards.
CGGTCCGCGGCGGCCGGGGCCGGCGGCGCAAGCGCTGAAAGGTGCGTCCGGAGGAAGGCGCCGGGAGGGCGCGGCTGGTCGGTCGGCCAGCCGGTCAGTCGGTGAGGCGTTGAGTGGTTGAGGCGTTGAGCTGCTGAGGAGTTGAGCTGCTGAGGAGTTGAGTCGCCGAGGCGTTGAGTCGGGTCGCCCGTCGGTCATCGGACGCCCCGCGTGCGGTCTTCAGCCTGCGGTCTGCGGTCGTGCGTCAGCCGGCGTTCTGCTCGTTCTGCCTCGAGTCGGCCAGGATCTTGACGAGCGCCTCGTCGAGGTTCTCCTCGAAGTCGCCCAGGTTGCGCTCCTGCCCGAGCGGAACGATCCGGTCGGTGCGGTCGAGGAACGCGACGAGCGGCGCCGCGCTGGCACGGAACAGGGCCCGGTCGCCGCCGACCTGGAGCCGGATGTGGACATCGGACAGGTCCTCGGGGTCGGTGGGGGCGATGTGCACATCGCCGTCACCACACGGCTTGTTGATGCCGTCGAGGAGGAGTTCCCGGCCGAACGCCCAGGTCACGGGCGCGTCTCCGGGAAGGTGGAAGGTCAGGCGGACTGCGTAGGGATCACGAGCGTCGTACCGGAGTTCCACCGGAATCCGGAACGAGAGCTCCTCGGAAACGAGGAAACTCATCATGACCTCTGCCTGTACCGACTCGCGCATTGACTACCCCGCTGTAGTGGAAGTGGCCAGGAATGATCCCCCAGGGCCCTCTTGACAAGAGTGGTGGAAGCGCTAGCAGATCACAAGGAGTGAGTTTTCAGATACTGATAGAGAACGAGAGGGTGCTCAACAGCGCGCCTACTTCACTCCGTAGTCGATTGACTACATAGAGCAATCGATCTGCCTGCTGTAGGGGGAGAGAAATAGCCATGGTTGCGGCGGTATCGCCCGCTGTGATGGGGATGGCGGCGCAGACCGTGCCGAGGGCATATTCCTGACGTTCGGTTACTGGCTGCATTCGCCCGAGGGCCCCGATCCGTTGTTCCAGGGAGCGCAGATCCCGCACGGTATAAGGGGTGATGGCCTCGACCGGATGACGGTCGTAATGATCTTTGCGCGCCTTCTCGTCGAGCTGGCCGAGCAGGCACTGCCCGATGGCGTGCGCGTGGCCGGTCGCCCGGAAGTCGGCCCACTCCTCGCAGGCCGGGCTGGCCGGGGTGTCCGAGACACCCACGAGCTCGATCTCACCCTCGCGGTAGACCGCGAAGTAGACGGGGGCCCCGACCGCGTCGCGGAAGTGCGCGAGGGAGTCGACGATCATGCTGCGACGTTTCTGCTGGAGTGCCCCACCGGCGAGCCGACCCGCGGCGGCGCCCAGGACGAAGACACCGCTCTCCCTGCGCAGGTAGCCCTCGTGGGTCAGGGTGCGCAGCAGGTGGTACGCGGTGGGAAGCGGGAGCCCGGCCTCGCGCGCCAGCTGTTTCGCCGGGGCTCCCTCGCTATGGGAGCCCGCTGCTTCGAGCAGCCTCAACGCCCTCTGCACCGAGCCGATCAGAGTCGGCACACCGGCATTGTGAACCGGAGACAAAGCTCACCCCCAGGCGTGGCGGCGGGCCTTGGGGGAGGCCCGCCCTGCGGGGGCCGCCCCCGCGCATGCCGTGGCTCCTGGGGGTCGTGCTCGGCGGCTCGTTCACATCACCGCAGGTCAGTGCGGCATTACCGGCTTTCGGTGCCCAGGGAACGGCACAGATTGCCACTCTATCCACCGTTTCCGGGGGTGTGAGCGGTTTAGTGCGTCACGTTCCCTCACCTGGCTTAATCCCGGAACCGCCCGGACCGCCCTCTTTTACCACTCACCGGAGGAGGACTTCGAACCGCCGCCACTGAACTTCTTCACGACGAAGATCAGGCCGGCGACGAGTCCGACGAAGAGCAGCAGCTTGAAGACGAACCCGATCAGCGCGCCCAGGATGCTGGTGATCACGCCGCCGAAGACGAAGAGCGCCAGCAGCGGAACGGCGACCCACTTCACCCACCAGGGCATGCCTGCGAATATCCCTCGGATCCCGTCCATGTTCTCGTCCTCTTCCTCATACCTCGTCCGTGACTTCCTGCTCTCGATGCTAGGAGTCCACGGCGTCGCATGGGGGGCCGTGAGCCCTCGGAGTCCCCTGATCCGCCCCTTAGGGGGATCAGGGGCGCGACCCTCATCCGCCCGGTCCGCTCAGCTCAGGTCAGATCCGTTCAGATCCGTTCAGCTCCGCTCAGCTCAGATCCGCTCAGCTCTCCGGCGGGGAGAACACCACCATCACCTTCAGGTCCTCGGTGATGTGGTGGAACTTGTGCGGGACGCCCGCGGGGACATACACCACGCTGCCGCGCGCCACGGTGGTCGTCTCCTCCCCGACCGTGATCGAGGCGCGCCCGCTGACGACGAAGTACACCTCGTCTTGGCGGTGCGGCTGTTGCGGATCGATCTGCCCGGCATCGAGCGCGTACAGCCCGACCGACATGTTCCGCTCGCGCAGGAACTGCAGATAGGCGCCGTCATTGGCGGCCCGCTCCGCTTCGAGCTCGTCAAGCCGGAAGGCTTTCATCGTCGTTGTGCCCCTTGTACTCGCTCGTGCCCTTGCATCCGCTCATCTGCGGATGTTCCAGCGGGATCATCTCTGCCACGATCAGACACATGACGAATTTCGTAGTCAAGACGCTCGCCAACGCGGCGGCCCTGGCCGTCGCCATCTGGCTGCTTGCCGGCATCACCCTCGACGACGGCACCAGTCTGGGCCGCCGCACGCTCACATTGATCCTGGTCGCGCTGGTCTTCGGGCTGGTCAACCTGATCGTCAAGCCGGTGGTGAAGCTGCTCTCGCTGCCGCTGTTCGTCCTCACCCTCGGTCTGTTCACCCTCGTCGTGAACGCCCTGATGCTGCTCCTGACCTCCTGGCTGGCCACGCAGCTCGACCTCAGCTTCCACGTCGACGGCTTCCTGACCGCGCTGCTCGGCGGCCTGATCATCTCCATCGTCTCCTGGGCCGTGAACATGGTCCTGCCCGACAAGAACTGAACGGGCCGCCCATGTACCGCGTGTGCTTCGTCTGCACGGGCAACATATGCCGCTCCCCCATGGCCGAGTCGGTCTTCCGCGCCCACGTGGCGCAGGCCGGACTCGACACCCTGATCGAGGTGGACAGCGCCGGAACCGGAGGCTGGCACGAGGGCGACGGCGCCGACCCGCGCACCGTCTCCGTCCTGGAGGGCGCCGGCTACGAGCAGGATCACCGGGCCCGGCAGTTCCGCTCCTCCTGGTTCGCCCGCCTGGACCTCGTCATCGCGCTCGACGCCGGGCACCTGCGGGACCTGCGCGCACTCGCCCCCACCCCGCAGGACGCCGCCAAGGTCCGGCTGCTGCGGTCCTACGATCCGGCGGCCACGGCCGCGGAGACCGACGTACCGGATCCCTACTACGGTTCCCTCGACGGGTTCGAGGAGTGCCTGGAGCTGGTGGAGGCGGCGAGCCCCGGTCTGCTGGACGCCGTACGCGAGGCCGTGAAGGAGCACACCGCGTGAACGAGTACGCCCCCGAAGAGTCCGTCCCCGGAGACGGCGCGGCCGATGCCCCTGCCGGCGACGCGGCCCGGTTCGGCGACGGCACCCGTGCCGTCCGCGCCGGACTGCCCGAGCCCGTCAAGAACGAGCCGCCGCTGCCCGGGCCGGTCTTCGCCGCCCACTTCCACCTCCCCGGCGACGTCGAAGGCCCGTACACCTACGGCCGCGACACCAACCCCACCTGGACCCTGCTGGAACGGGCGATCGGGGAACTGGAGGCCCCCGGCCAGGACGTGCACACCGTCGTCTTCGCCTCCGGCATGGCCGCGGTCTCCGCCGTCGCCCTCTCCCAGGCGCGCACCGGCGACACCGTCGTCCTGCCCGACGACGGGTACCAGGCACTGCCCCTGCTGCGCGAGCAGCTGGAGGCGTACGGGATCCACGTGCGCACCGCCCCGACCGGCGACGACGCCCAGCTCGCGGTCCTCGACGGGGCCCGGCTGCTGTGGATCGAGACTCCGTCCAATCCCGGGCTCGACGTCTGCGACGTACGGCGCCTCGCGGACGCCGCGCACGCCGGCGGGACCCTGGTCGCCGTCGACAACACCCTCGCCACCCCGCTCGGGCAGCGGCCGCTGGAACTCGGGGCGGACTTCTCCGTGGCGAGCGGCACCAAGGGCCTCACCGGCCACGGCGACCTGCTGCTCGGGTACGTCGTGTGCCGCGACCCGGAGCTCGCCGCCCGTGTCCGGAAGTGGCGCAAGATCGTCGGCGCGATCCCCGGACCCATGGAGGCCTGGCTCGCCCACCGCTCCCTGGCCACGATCCAGTTGCGCGCGCAGCGCCAGTGGGCCAACGCGCTGGCCGTGGCCGAGGCCCTGGCCGGCCGCTCCGACGTGACCGGGCTGCGCTACCCGGGCCTGGCCACGGACCCCTCCCACAAGACGGCCGCCCGCCAGATGCGGGGCTTCGGATCGGTGGTCTCCTTCACGCTGCCCGACCGCGCCCACGCGGAACGGTTCATGGCCGCCCTGCACCTGGTCGAGGACGCCACGAGTTTCGGCGGCGTACGGTCCACCGCCGAGCGGCGCCGACGGTGGGGCGGCGACGCGGTGTCGGAGGGATTCATCCGCTTCTCCGCCGGGGCCGAGGACACCGAGGACCTGGTCGCGGACGTGCTGCGGGCCCTCGATTCCGCGGGCCGCACGAGCTGAACGAGACGTGAAACGCGGTCCGAGCCTCCCCCCAAGTGGCTCGGACCGCTCCGGGTTCCGCGCGCGAAGAACCACGCGACAAGGCTAGTTGACTCTGCGTCAGAGTCCAATCACGGTAACGACAGGGGCCTATCTGCATATTTATAGTTGAAGGCCCCCACCGAGAGGTGCCGCGATGGACCTGGCCCTGCTGCGCACCTTCGTCGCCGTCCACCGGGCCGGCTCGTTCACGCGCGCCGCCGCCCTGCTCGGGCTGTCCCAGCCCGCCGTGACCTCACAGATCCGCACCCTCGAACGCCAGCTGGGGCGCCCGCTCTTCCACCGCCGGGCCCGCGGCGTCACCCCCACCGCCGTCGGCGACGAACTCGCCCACAAGGCCGCCCCGCACCTCGACGCCCTGCTGCGGATCACCGAGACCGAGCGGGAGGCCGCCGGCGAGGTGCGCACCCTCCACGTCGCCGGACCCCCCGAGTTCCTGTGCCTGCGCGTGCTCCCCGCCCTCGCCCCCCTCGTCGGTCAGGGCCACACCCTGCGCGCCTCCCTGCAGACGGGCGCAGAGGCGACCCTCGACGGGCTCGCCGCCGGCCACCACGACCTCGTCGTCACCACCGCCCAACCCCGCGGCGGCCTCTTCACCGCCACCGCCCTGTGCGACGAGGAGCACGTGCTCGTCGCCGCGCCCTACTGGGCCGCCCTCGTCGACACGGACCGGCTGCACGACGAGGGTCCCGCGGCCCTCGACGGCATTCCGGTCGTGGAGGTCCACGAGAGCCTGCCGCTCGTCACCCGCTACTGGGCGGCCGTCTTCGACGCCCTTCCCGACGCCAGGTCCCTGGCCGCCGCCACGGTGGTCGCGCCCGACCTGCGGGCCGTACTCGAATGCGTCCGGGCCGGCGCCGGGCTCGCCGTCCTGCCCCGCTACCTGGTGCGGGACGCCCTCGACAGCGGTGGGATCGTCGCCCTGGCCGAGCCTGCCGTACCGCCGCTGCGCACCTGGTTCCTGGCCGTACGGACCGGGAGCCTCGCCCTCGCCCACCTCGCGCGGGCGCACGACCGGCTGCTGGAAGCCGCCGTGCACTGGTGAGCCCCCCTTTTCCGGCCCGTGGCGCGTTTCAGAAGGGGAGTGGTGGGCCACTCTTCTCCCATGACCGAACGTCCCGTGGTCAAACGCACCGCCCGCGCGATCCTGCTCGACGGTGACGACCTGATCCTCATCAAGCGCACCAAGCCCGGCATCGATCCCTACTGGCTCACCCCCGGCGGCGGAGTGGAGTCCTCGGACGCCACCGTCGTCGACGCCCTCCACCGGGAGGTCCACGAAGAACTCGGCGCGAAGATCACCGATGTGGTGCCCTGCTTCGTCGACACCGTCGAGCACATCGCCGACAAGGGGGTGACCGGCGTGAAGGTGCAGCACTTCTTCGTCTGCCGCCTCGAATCGATGGACCCGAGTCTTCGCCACGGCCCCGAAATCGACGAGCCCGAGGGCGAGTACGAGATCGTCCGCGTGCCCTTCAGCCGGGTGGGCATCGCCGCCGTCCACCTCGTCCCGCTGTCCTTGCGGCACTACCTCGACGGCAACATCGAGGGTGTGCGCGCCATGCACGCTCCCGACCTGGGCTGAGCCCGGGCCGACTCACACGTGAGACCGGCGGGCTGCCCGCCGGTCTCAGCCGGCGATCCCCGCCAGCTCCTCCACAGCGTCGTACCGGATCCGCTCGCCGGGGATGCCGATGCGCAGGAGCTCGTCCACACCGCTTCGGATCATCGCGGGCGGGCCCGAGATGAACGCGTCGTACGAACGCCACGGCCCGTGCTCACCCACGGCCTGCGGCAGCTGACCGGCCAGCCCGTCGCCCACCACCGGGCGCACCGACAGCCACGGATGCGAGCGCTGCAGCCCCAGCAGGGTGTCCTTGTCGTACAGGTCGCTGTCGCTGCGGGCTCCGAAGAACACCTCCACCGGCCGCCGTTCGCCGTGCTCGGCCACGTCCTCGATCAGCGCCTTGATCGGGGCGATGCCGGTTCCCCCGCCCAGGCACAGCATCCCGTTGTCGGTGGTGTGGTCCACCACCATCGACCCGGCCGGCGGTCCGAGGCGCAGAACGTCCCCGGGGCGGGCGTGCCGTACCAGCGCGTTGGAGACCCAGCCCGCGGGGACGGCCTTGACGTGGAAGGACAGCAGTCCGTCGGCGCGCGGCGCCGAGGCGAAGGAGTAGTGCCGCCAGACCCGCGGCCACCACGGCGTCTCCAGGCTCGTGTACTGGCCGGCCAGGAAGGCGTACGGCTGGTCGGGGCGGACCGTCAGCACGGCGATGTCGGGAGTGCGCAGATCGTGGGAGACCACCTCCGCGTGCCACCACGCCGGCGCCTTCACCCCGTCCTCGGCCGCCGCGTCGATCATGATCTGGGAGATCGCGGTGTACGCCCGCACCCACGCGGCTTGGGTCTCCGGTCCCCAGCTCGCCACCGCGTACCGGGCCAGCGCTCCGACGAGGGCCTCGCCGACCACCGGATAGTGGCCGGCCATGGTGCCGTACTTGCGGTGGCCCGTGCCCAGTCGGCGCAGGTAGGGGACGAGGACCTCGGGATCGTCGATGTGCTCGGCGGCGGTCAGCAGCGCCTTCAGCAGCCGGTCGCGCTGCCCGTCCATGGCTGCGGGGAACATCCCCCGCACTTCCGGGTGCCCGGTGAACACCAGAGCGTAGAAGTACGAGGTCACCTTGTCGGCTATGGGGGCGATCTCCGCGAGGGTCCGGCGGATGAGGACGGCATCCGGTGAGGGCTCGGCCGTACCGCCACCGCCCTCGGCGGGTATCCGGGCCGTATCGCGTCTGGCCGATCTGGTGGGCGGAGCGTCCATGCGGTGCCTCGCTTCGAGCATCTCGGTCGGTCTGCACACGCCACGGCCTGTGAATCCGTGGTTCCGGGTTTCACAGCGTGCCAGCCGACTCAGAGGCCTGCGGGGAAACGCGGAAAATCCGCGTTTCGAACCCACTTTCCTCCTAAGATGCGTCAACTCCCGGGCGCGCCATCCCCACGAGCTGGTATGCCTCCCGCAAGTCCCGGCCCTCGTAGACATGGGTCGCGCGCTCCGCCAGATAGGGCCGGGCGTTGACCGCCACCGAGATCGGCACCACCTCGAAGAGCATCGAGTCGGTCACCGAGTCCCCGTACGCGACGCAGTCGCCGCGGCTCACACCGAACCGCTCGCACAGCCGGTCCGCCACCGTGACCTTGCCCTGGGGCGTCAGAATCCCGGCCGTATCGACGGGCCGGGTGAAGGGCACCTCCGGAAAGACCGAACCGTGCGCGGCGTGCGCGCCCCACTCCAGCAGCAGTTCCACGAAGAAGGACGGCGACAGGGAGATCACCGCGCAGTAGTCCCCGCCTTCCCGGATCTCCCGCCACACGTCCCGGATTCCCGCGAGCCAGGGGGACCCGTCGAACGCCGCCCGGACATGCGCGGGCGTGAGGTCGGCCCACAGAGCGTGGACGGCCATCGAGAACTGATGCGGCTCCATCTTCTGTGCGCCGAAGGCCCGTTCCAGCGCGGCGATCTCGGCGCTCAGCCCGAGCTGGCGGGAGATCTGGACCGGCGCCGAGGAGCCGTACATCAGCGTTCCGTCGAGGTCGAAGAGGTGCAGGGTGGTCATGGCCCATGAGGCTAGTGGGTTCGTTTCACGTGAAACACCGTGTTTCACGTGAAACATCGTCGCGTCGCCGGCGCGGCATGACGGGCTCGCGGATGCGGCGCTGCACCCGGGAAGGTACCCGGTGTTTCACGTGAAACATCCATGCCCAAATCCGCTGGACGGCTCCCGGTGCATGATCCAGTCTGAACTGGTGACACCACCACACATCACCGATCTGCCGATCCGGGCGCTGACCGTGGACGATCTCCACCGCTGCGCCGACCTGTCCGAAGATCGCGGCTGGCTCCGCGAGGAGCACAGGTGGGGGTTGCTCCTCGCCGCCGGGGACGGCTACGGAGTCGATGCGCCGGACGGCCGGGGACTCGCGGCCGCCTGTGTCGTCACCCGGTACGGCGCCGCCCACGCCGGACCGGAGATCGCCGCCATCGGGATGGTCCTCGTGGCAGACCGCTACGCCCGCCGGGGCCTGGGCCGCCGCCTGATGACACACATCTGCGACGACGTGCTCAAGGGTGTCCCCCTGACCCTGCACGCCACTCCGTACGGACGCCCCCTCTACGAGGAGCTCGGCTTCGAGACCACGGGCCGCGCCGAGATGCTGGCGGGCCCCTTCCGTCCCGACGGCGCCCCGGATTCGGACGGCACCACCCGGGTCCGGCCGGCGACCGCCTCGGACCTCCCGCGCATCCTGCGTCTGGACGCCGAGGTGTTCGGCGCCGACCGCACACACATGATCACCCGGCTGCCCGCCTTCGCCGACCAGCTGGTCGTCGCCGAGGACCGCACCGGAGACGGCACGCTCACGGGATACGCCGCGGCCTGGCCCAACGCGCACACCCATGTCATCGGCCCGCTGATCGCCCACGACATCGCCACCGCCCAGTCCCTGATCACCACGATCGCCCTGGGCACGGACCGGCCGTTGCGCACCGATGTCGACGTTCGCCACGAGGAGCTCGTCGCCTGGCTCAAGGACCGGGGCCTCGGCTCGGTGGCCTTCAACGCCGTCATGATCCGCGACGTCCCCGGCCTGCCCGGCGACTGGACCCGCCGGTGGGCTCCGCTCACCCTGGCCACGGGCTGAGAGGGGAACAGCGTCGTGTCCGACACCCCCGGCCTGGCCATCCGGCCCGCCACCGAGGCCGATCTGCCGGCCATCGTCGCCATGCTGGCCGACGATCCGCTCGGCGCCACCCGCGAGTCCCCGCAGGACCTGGCGCCGTACCGCGCGGCTCTGGCGCGCCTGACCGGCGATCCGAACCAGCACCTGGTCGTCGCCGTCCGCGCGGACCGCGTCGTGGGCACCCTCCAGCTGACCATCGTCCCGGGCCTCTCCCGCAAGGGAGCCACCCGCTCGATCATCGAGGGCGTGCGCGTCCACGCGGACGAGCGTGGCAGCGGCCTGGGCACCCGGTTCATCGAATGGGCGGTGGAGAAGTCCCGCGCCGAGGAGTGCTCACTGGTCCAGCTGACCTCGGACGTGACCCGGACCGACGCCCACCGCTTCTACGAGCGGCTCGGGTTCACCGCCTCCCACGTCGGGTTCAAGCTGCAGCTCTGACCGGCCGCTCCGGCAGGCCGGGTCCCCGTGTCGGCGGCCCGGCCTACGATCGGGAGGATGAACCCCAGCCTCCCGCTCGTCAGCACCGAGGAGCGCCGCCACCGGCTCGGCCGGCGCCACCGCCTGGCTCCCTCGGCACGCGCCGCGACGGTTGTGGAGGCGGCGGACTCCGTCGTCGCCCTGCACGCCACCGACGCCGCGACCGTCTTCCTGTCGGCCCGTGCCCGGCTCGGCGAGGGCGGCCCGAGCGCGGTCGAGGAGGCGCTCTACGAGGACGTCAGCCTGGTGCGGCTGCTCAGCATGCGCAACACGCTCTTCGCGGTCTCCGCGGAACTCGCCCCGTACGTCGACTCCTCGACGGCCCGGGCCATCGCCGCCAAGGAGCGCCGCACCCTCCTCAAGCACCTCGACGAGGACGGACAGGGACTCGACGCCGGCTGGCTGGCCGCGGCGGAGACCGCCGCGCTCGACGCGCTCGACGCCCACGGCCCCACCACCGGCAGCCAGTTGTCCGCCGCCGTGCCGGCCCTGCGCCAGAAGATCACCATCGGCCGGGGCAAGAAGTACGAGGCGCAGACCGGTGTAGCCACCCGTGTCATCCGCCTGCTGGCCGCCGACGGCAGGATCCGCCGCGACCGGCCGCGCGGGTCCTGGACCTCCAGCCAGTACCGCTGGGTCCACACCGCGCCCTGGCCCGCCGTACCCGCCGCCGAGGCCCGCGCGGAGATCGCCCGCCGCTGGCTGCACGCCTACGGCCCGGCCACGGAGGCGGACCTCAAGTGGTGGACCGGCTGGACCCTCACGGACGTCCGCAAGGCCCTGGCCGCCGTGGGCCCCGACCAGGTCCGCCTCGATGACGGCAGCACCGCCCTCGTCGGCCCCGGGGACACCGGTCCCGAGCCGGCCCCGGAGCCCTGGGCGGCGCTGCTGCCCGGACTCGACCCCACCGCCATGGGCTGGGCCGACCGCGGATTCCACCTCGACCCCGCCCACCGGCCCGCCCTCTTCGACTACGCCGGCAACATCGGCCCCACCGTGTGGTGGAACGGCGAGATCGTCGGCGGCTGGGCACAGCGCCCCGACGGCGAGATCGTCTGGCGGCTGCTGGCCGGCCCCGGCGACGCCGCCGAGGAGGCGATCGCCGCCGAGGCAGCCCGGCTCGCCTCGTGGGTGGGCGACGCCCGCATCACCCCGCGGTTCCGCACCCCGCTCGAACGTGAGCTCGTCGCCTGAGCAGGAGCCGGGCTCTTGGGCTCGGGGCTTGGAGCTTGGGGTTTGGGCCTCGGGGCTCGGGGCTTGGGCCGTCAGCCGATGCCCCGCCAGCCCTGCGGGTCCACCCCGCCGGGCACCGGGGCCTGGGCGTCGTACGGCTCCCGCGTGAACACGAAGGACGCCAGGTCGAGGTGGCTCACCGAGCCGTCGGCGCGGCGCACCGCCCGCAGCGTCTCCCCCGCGTAGTACCCGGTCAGACCCGTCCAGGTGCCGTCCGGCTCCGCTCGGAAGCGCGCGGCACGCCCCGTCGCGCCGACCGGACCCAGCTCCAGCGATCCGTCCGCCGTGAGCCGCACCGCCTGTGCCGAAGTCCCCCAGTACCAGGGCCCGCACACCTCCAACGGCACCTGGTCGGCCTCCGTGAACGGCCGCCACGGCCGCGGGAAGCGCGGCTCGGCCTGCGCGACGAGCGCCACCAGGTCCGCGGCCACCGTCGAGGCCGGCAGTCCCGAGGTGCAGTTCGCCAGCACCACCGCCGCCACGTCGTCCGCCTCGCTCAGCCACAGCCCCGCGACGAACCCGGGCAGCGATCCGCTGTGCCCCGCCAACCGGCGCTCGCCCTGGGCCATCAGCTGCATCCCGAGCCCGTAGCCGCATTCGGCGAAGCCCGGCTCCGGGGGCGCTGCCGACGTGCGCATCTCCCGTACGGAGTCCGCGCCCAGCACCCGCTCGTCCCCACGCATCAGGAAGTCCGCGAACCGCGCCAAGTCCCTTGTCGTGGACCACAGCTGACCGGCCGGAGCCATCAGCCCCAGGTCCTCCAGCGGCTCGGGCATCATCACGTCCGCCCACGGATGCACCGCCCAGCCGCCGGCATGCGGGGCCTTCGGCCGTCCGCTCGTACGCTCCAGCCCCAGCGGCTCCAGTACCTCGGCCTCCAGCACCTCTTCCCACGACTTCCCGCGCAGCGCCTCAACCAGCGAACCCAGCAGCGTGTAACCGGGGTTGGAGTAGTGGTGCCTGCTCCCCGGCGCGTGCCGCAGCGGCTCGTCCCCCAGCACGTCGACGAGCTCGGGCCGCAGCCCACCGGGGGTGCGCTCCCACCACTCGCCGGGCGTTTCCGCCGCCAGCCCGGCGGTGTGGGCCAGCAGTTGAGCGATGGTCACCTCGCCGACACCGGTCCCCGGCAGGTGCTTCTCCAGCGGATCCGCGAGCCCGAGCAGCCCCTCGTCCCGCAGGCGCATCACCAGGACGGCGGTGAAGGTCTTGCTGATCGACCCGATCCGGTACTGGACGTCCCCGTCCGGACCGTGCCCCTCGACGGAGGTCCGGGAGCCCTCCCAGACCACCTCCCCGCCCCGCAGGACGGCGGCCACCACGGAGGGCGCCCGCCCTTCGCTCTGCGCGACGGCGATCCGGTGCCTCAGCGCACGCCGGGTGGCCGGGAGAAGTTCCAGGTCCTCAGAAAGCTCATCCATGATCGGATGCTACGTGTTGGCCATGTCCACGAAGCGCGAATAGTGACCCTGGAAGGCCACCGTGATCGTGGCCGTGGGGCCGTTACGGTGCTTGGCCACGATCAGGTCGGCCTCACCCGCGCGGGGGGACTCCTTCTCGTACGCGTCCTCGCGGTGCAGCAGGATCACCATGTCCGCGTCCTGCTCGATCGAGCCCGACTCACGCAGGTCGGAGACCATCGGCTTCTTGTCGGTGCGCTGCTCGGGACCACGGTTCAGCTGGGAGAGCGCGATCACGGGGACCTCGAGCTCCTTCGCCAGCAGCTTGAGGTTTCGGGACATGTCCGAGACCTCCTGCTGGCGGCTCTCGGGACGGCGCGAGCCGCCCGACTGCATCAGCTGGAGGTAGTCGATGACCACGAGCGAGAGGTCGTTGCGCTGCTTGAGCCGGCGGCACTTGGCCCGGATCTCCATCATCGACAGGTTGGGGGAGTCGTCGATGTAGAGCGGGGCGGCGGAGACGTCCGGCATCCGGCGGGCCAGCCGGGTCCAGTCGTCGTCCGTCATCGTGCCCGAGCGCATGTGGTGCAGCGCCACGCGGGCCTCCGCCGAGAGCAGGCGCATGGCGATCTCGTTGCGCCCCATTTCGAGGGAGAAGATCACGCTCGGCAGGTTGCTCTTGATGGAGCAGGCCCGGGCGAAGTCCAGCGCGAGCGTGGACTTGCCCATCGCGGGACGGGCCGCGATGACGATCATCTGGCCGGGGTGCAGGCCGTTGGTCAGCGAGTCCAGGTCCGTGAAACCGGTGGGAACGCCCGACATCTGGCCGCTGCGCGAACCGATCGCCTCGATCTCGTCGAGGGCGCCCTCCATGATGTCGCCGAGCGGCAGGTAGTCCTCGGAGGTCCGCTGCTCGGTGACGGCGTAGATCTCGGCCTGGGCGCTGTTGACGATCTCGTCGACGTCGCCGTCGGCCGCGTAGCCCATCTGTGTGATCTTCGTACCGGCGGCGACCAGGCGGCGCAGGACGGCCCTCTCGTGGACGATCTCCGCGTAGTACTCGGCGTTCGCCGCCGTCGGCACGGACTGGACCAGCGTGTGCAGGTACGAGGCCCCGCCCACCTTGCTGATCTCGCCGCGCCGGGTCAGCTCGGCGCCGACGGTGATGGGGTCGGCCGGCTCGCCCTTGGCGTACAGGTCGAGGATGGCCTGGTAGATCGTCTCGTGCGAGGGCCGGTAGAAGTCGTGGCCCTTGAGGACCTCGACGACGTCGGCGATGGCGTCCTTCGAGAGCAGCATGCCGCCGAGCACCGACTGCTCGGCGTCGAGGTCCTGCGGGGGGACGCGCTCGAAGCCGCCGCCACCGCCGTCCCAGGAGCCGCCCTCGCGGCCCCGGTCGTGCTGTTCGTCCCCGCGGCCGCGGCCTTCACTGTTACGGCGCGAACGGGCGGGCAGACGGTCACCTGGACCGCTGTCGGCCCAAGGGTCGTCCATGGGCTCGGGCATGCTCACCGGGCCGCCTCCTCCCGTCCGCAACGCGGACCTCGCCGTGTCACTCTTTCTACGACACGGCTCTGACATATGGGGCACCCGATTCCGCCGTCGGCGAGTCGGGCAACGCACCACGGTAGAGCCGACAGCGGCGTCAGCCAATCTTGTTATCCACAGGCTGTGTGGATGAGTTGTGGACGACGGCGCCAATGCTGTGGGTAAGTCGCCGGAAGCTGTGCACGGACCGGGGGACGACGCTGTGGACAAAATCACCTGCAGCACCCCGTTACCCCATCCGACCTGCAACTTCCCTGCGCGGCGGCGGTGGGGAGGAAAATTCTTGGCCACTGTCTCAAGATCGCCTCCAATGAGGTGTGAGGAACGTCCAAGTCAGCGCCACGGTAAGGATCCAATTGCCCTTGCATCCATTACCTGTGGAAGATTAGATTGAGCGCATGACACAGGCTCTGGCAGGACCCAAGACGGGGCCGAGACGACACGACCGAGAGATATTCGCGCTCGCCGTCCCCGCCTTCGGCGCCCTCGTCGCCGAGCCCCTCTTCGTGATGACCGACAGCGCCATCGTGGGTCACCTCGGCACGCCCCAGCTGGCCGGCCTCGGCATCGCGGCCGCTCTGCTCACCACCGCGGTCAGCGTCTTCGTCTTCCTCGCCTACGCCACCACCGCGGCCGTCTCCCGCCGGGTCGGTGCGGGCGACCTGCCGGCGGCCATCCGGCAGGGCATGGACGGCATCTGGCTCGCCCTCCTGCTCGGCGTGGCCGTCGTCGCCGTGGTGCTGCCCACGGCGCCCTGGCTGATCTCCCTCTTCGGGGCCTCCGAGACCGTCGCGCCGTACGCGATCACCTATCTCCGGATCTCCTCCCTCGGCATCCCGGCCATGCTCATGGTCCTGGCCGCCACCGGGGTCATCCGCGGCCTCCAGGACACCCGCACCCCGCTCTACGTCGCCGTCGGCGGCTTCGCCCTCAACGCGGGCCTGAACGTTGCCCTCGTCTACGGTGCGGACCTCGGCATCGCCGGCTCCGCCTGGGGCACGGTCGTCGCCCAGGGCGCCATGGCCGCCGCCTACCTGGTCGTGGTCGTCCGCGGAGCCCGCCGGCACGGCGCCTCCCTGCGCCCCGACACCGCGGGAATCCGGGCCTGCGCCCAGGCCGGCGCGCCCCTGCTGGTCCGCACCCTGTCCCTGCGCGCCATCCTGATCATCGCGACCGCCGTGGCCGCCCGGCTCGGCGACGCCGACATCGCCGCCCACCAGATCCTGCTCGCCCTGTGGAGCCTGCTCGCCTTCGCCCTGGACGCCCTCGCGATCGCCGGGCAGGCGATCATCGGCCGCTACCTGGGCGCGGGTGACACCGAGGGCGCCAAGGCAGTCTGCCGCCGCATGGTGCAGTGGGGCATCGTGTCGGGCATCGTGCTCGGGCTGCTGGTCATCCTGGCCCGCCCGGTGTTCATTCCGCTGTTCACCAGCGATCCGGCGGTCGAGGCGGTCATGCTGCCCGCCCTGCTGGTCGTGGCCCTCTCCCAGCCCGTCTCCGGCATCGTCTTCGTGCTCGACGGGGTCCTCATGGGCGCGGGCGACGGCCGCTACCTGGCCCGGGCGATGCTCCTGACGCTCGCCGCGTTCATCCCGGCCGCTCTCCTCGTACCGGTCGTCGGCGGCGGCCTGACGGCACTCTGGTGGGCCATGACGCTGATGATGCTGGTCCGGATGGTCACCCTCCAGCTGCGTGCCCGCTCGGGCCGGTGGGTGATCACGGGAGCCACCCGCTGAAGCGGCGATGTTCCACGTGAAACATCGCCGGGTCCGCGCCGCCGGCGGTGGTCGTTGTTTCACGTGAAACAACGACCACCGCCGTCAGTCTCCGGCTCAGGTCTCCGGGAACGACGAAGGGCCGCACCCCGGAGGGTGCGGCCCTTCGTGTTGCTGCCCTTAGGCGGCGATGACCTCGACGCCCACGTTCGCGGCCACGTCAGCGTGCAGACGCACGGAGACCTGGTACGAACCGAGGGTCTTGATCGGGGAGCCCAGCTCGACGCGGCGCTTGTCGACCTTCGGGCCACCGGAAGCCTCGATCGCCGTGGCGATGTCGGCCGGGGTCACGGAGCCGAAGAGACGACCGGCGTCACCCGCACGGGTGGCCAGACGAACCTTCACGCCCTCGAGCTTGGCCTTGACCTCGTTGGCCTGCTCGATGGTCGCGATCTCGTGGATCTTGCGGGCGCGGCGGATCTGCGCCACGTCCTTCTCGCCACCCTTGGTCCAGCGGATCGCGAAACCACGCGGGACCAGGTAGTTGCGAGCGTAACCGTCCTTCACGTCGACGACATCGCCGGCGGTGCCGAGGCCAGAGACCTCGTGGGTCAGGATGATCTTCATTAGTCGGTCACCCTTTCCTTATCGCGCGGTGGACGTGTAGGGCAGCAGCGCCATCTCACGGCTGTTCTTCACTGCCGTGGCGACGTCACGCTGGTGCTGCGTGCAGTTGCCGGTAACGCGGCGGGCACGGATCTTGCCGCGGTCGGAAATGAACTTCCGCAGCATGTTCGTGTCCTTGTAGTCCACGTACACGGTCTTGTCCTTGCAGAACGCGCAGACCTTCTTCTTAGGCTTGCGCACAGGCGGCTTCGCCATTGTGTCTCTCCTGTGTGATCAAGAAGTGGGGATGCGAGCCGGCCCTAGAAGGGCGGCTCGTCCGAGTAGCCACCGCCGGAGCCGCCGGAGCTTCCGCCCCAACCGCCCCCGCCGCCGCCCTGCTGCTGCTGGCCACCGGCCGGCGCGCTGGACGCCCACGGGTCGTCGGAGGGAGCTCCGCCGCCCTGCGGGGCACCGGTGCTGGGGGCTCCGCCCCAGTTACCGCCGCCGCCACCCTGCTGCTGACCGCCGCCGCCGTATCCACCCTGGCCACCGCGACCCGTGGTCTTGGCGACCTTGGCCGTGGCGTTCTTCAGGCTGGGGCCGACTTCCTCGACGTCCAGCTCGTAGACCGTGCGCTTGACACCCTCACGGTCCTCGTACGACCGCTGCCTCAGCCGGCCCTGCACGATGACGCGCATGCCTCGCTGGAGGGACTCGGCGACGTTCTCAGCCGCCTGCCGCCACACCGAGCAGGTCAGGAACAGGCTCTCGCCGTCCTTCCACTCATTGGTCTGGCGGTCGAAGGTGCGGGGGGTGGACGCGACACGGAACTTCGCGACCGCCGCACCCGAGGGGGTGAAGCGCAGCTCGGGGTCGTCGACGAGATTGCCGACGACCGTGATGACGGTCTCGCCTGCCATGGATGAACCTCTCGGCGGGGATTGCTGCTGGGCTGCTGTGCTACTCGGTCCCGATTACCGCTGAACCGAAGTTCAGTGGGTCTCGGGGCGAAGGACCTTGGTCCGGAGAACCGACTCGTTCAGGTTCATCTGTCGGTCAAGCTCCTTGACGACCGCAGGCTCGGCCTGAAGGTCGATGACCGAGTAGATGCCCTCGGGCTTCTTCTTGATCTCGTAAGCGAGACGACGACGGCCCCAGGTGTCGACCTTCTCGACCTTTCCGTTGCCCTCACGGACGACAGAAAGGAAGTTCTCGATCAGCGGGGAGACAGCGCGCTCCTCGAGATCGGGGTCGAGGATGACCATCACTTCGTAGTGACGCATGTGGAACCCACCTCCTTTGGACTCAGCGGCCACGGTCGTTCCGTGGCAGGAGGGTCGTGATGCGTGCGCACGGTGTCCGGCGAGCAGACACCGCGCAGCTGTACAGACTACCTGCTCGCGTCCTTCCGGTTGAAATCCGCTGGGAGAGGGCCACAATCTGTATCCATCGGGTGTGCTCGGTGCTATGCCCCCGGCCCCTTGCCGGAGGAAGCCCGCAGCACCGCCAGCTTCAGCCAGGAGGTGCCTTTCCGATGGCACAGGCAATGCGGCCCCCTCAGATCTCCCTCCTCTCCACCGACGGCAAGCCCCACCCGCTGCAGGACACCCTGATGGCGGTCACCCTGACCCTCGGTGCCGTGGCGTTCGTCACGGCCTTCTTCCACAACCTGCACCTGCTCAGCTCGTGGGCCGGGCTGATCGGAATCCTGACCGGCGCGTACGGACAGTTCGTCTCCGTCACGACACGCGAGCGCTTCGCGCTGATCATCGGCCTTGGCGCGTCTGCCATCGGCTTCTACCTCGGCATGTTCCACGGCGGCCTCTTCGGGGGCTGACCGGGCTGCCCGGGGCACCTCCGCGGCAGGGCGCCGGCCACGCACCGGCCCGGGCCCATGGCCCGTCCCCCAGAAGGGTGGCGCCCCTGTCGCAGTAGGCTTCGCGCCATAGCCAGCGAAGCCGCCGGAGGAGACGCCCCGCATGAGCCTGTCCCTGAGGACCATCAGCCGAGAGCAGCATCTGGGTTACCTCCAGAGCCTGCCCTCGGCGAGCCACTGCCAGGTCCCGGCGTGGGCCGACGTGAAGAACGAGTGGCGTTCCGAGAACCTCGGATGGTTCAACGAGTCCGATGAACTCGTCGGCGCGGCCCTCGTGCTGTACCGGCAGCTGCCCAAGGTCAAGCGGTACCTCGCTTACCTCCCCGAGGGCCCGGTCATCAACTGGTACGCCCCGAACCTGGACGAGTGGCTCCAGCCGATGCTGGCGCACCTCAAGCAGCAGGGCGCCTTCACCGTGAAGATGGGTCCGCCCGTCGTCATCCGCCGCTGGAACTCGACCGCCATCAAGGCCGGCATCCAGGACCCGAACGTGAAGCGCCTGCGCGACGTGGAGGCCTCGGTCATCGAGCCCCGCGCCTTCGAGGTGTCCGACAAGCTGCGCCGCATGGGCTGGCAGCAGGCCGAGGACGGCGGCGCCGGCTTCGGCGACGTCCAGCCCCGCTACGTCTTCCAGGTGCCGCTGGCCAACCGCTCGCTGGACGACGTCCTCAAGGGCTTCAACCAGCTGTGGCGCCGCAACATCAAGAAGGCCGAGAAGGCCGGCGTCGAGGTCGTCCAGGGCGGCTACGACGACCTGCCGACGTGGCAGCACCTGTACGAGATCACGGCTGAGCGCGACAAGTTCCGCCCGCGCCCGCTCAGCTACTTCCAGCGCCAGTGGACGGCCCTCAACTCCGAGGACCCCAACCGGATGCGCCTCTACATCGCCACGCACGAGGGGGAGCCGCTGGCCGCCGCCACGATGCTCACCGTCGGCCAGCACGTCTGGTACTCCTACGGCGCCTCCGCCAACCACAAGCGCGAGGTGCGGCCCTCGAACGCGATGCAGTGGCGCATGCTGCGCGACTCGTACGCACTCGGCGCCAGCGTCTACGACCTGCGCGGCATCTCTGACACGCTGGACGAGAACGACCACCTGTTCGGGCTCATCCAGTTCAAGGTCGGCACGGGCGGCGAGGCCGTGGAGTACGTCGGCGAGTGGGACTTCCCGCTCAACAAGGTGCTCCACAAGGCGCTCGACATCTACATGTCGCGCCGCTGACCCAGGTCTCCACCCCGCCCCATCCACACACACAGCACCGCTGCACCAGGCAGCTTCTCAGGAGAGGTTCCGGACGGGCATGGCGCTCACGCTCTACGTCGACACCGCGCGCTGGCGTGCGCACCAGAAGCAGATCCAGGACCAGTTCCCCGGAATGATCCCGGTCTGCAAGGGCAACGGTTACGGCTTCGGCCACGAGCGGCTGTGCGAGGAGGCGACCCGGCTGGGCGCCGACGTGCTCGCCGTCGGGACGACGTACGAGGCCGCGAGCATCAAGGACTGGTTCGGCGGCGACCTGCTCGTCCTGACCCCGTTCCGGCGGGGCGAGGAGCCGGTGCCGCTGCCCGACCGGGTCATCCGCTCGGTGTCCTCCCTGGACGGGGTCCGCAGCCTGGTCGGCGCCCGCGTGGTCATCGAGTGCATGAGCTCGATGCGCCGCCACGGGATCTCCGAGCAGGACCTGGGCCAGCTGCACGGCGCCATCGAGGACGTCCGGCTGGAGGGCTTCGCCCTGCACCTGCCGCTGGACCGCCCGGACGGCTCGGACGCCGTCGAGGAGGTCATCGGCTGGATGGACCGGCTGCGCGCGGCCCGGCTGCCGCTGCACACGATGTTCGTCAGCCACCTGCGGGCGCAGGAACTGGCGCGGCTCCAGCAGCAGTTCCCGCAGACCCGTTTCCGGGCCCGCATCGGCACCCGGCTGTGGCTGGGCGACCACGAGGCGACCGAGTACCGCGGCGCGGTCCTCGACGTCACGCGCGTGGCCAAGGGCGACCGCTTCGGCTACCGCCAGCAGAAGGCCGCCTCCGACGGCTGGCTGGTCGTGGTCGCCGGCGGTACCTCGCACGGGGTGGGCCTGGAGGCCCCCAAGGCGCTCCACGGTGTGATGCCGCGCGCCAAGGGCGTCGCCCGGGCGGGCCTGGCCACGGTCAACCGGAACCTGTCGCCGTTCGTGTGGGCGGGCAAGCAGCGCTGGTTCGCGGAGCCGCCGCACATGCAGGTGTCGATCCTGTTCGTGCCCTCGGACGCGACCGAGCCGAAGGTCGGCGACGAGCTCGTGGCGCACCTGCGTCACACCACCACGCAGTTCGACCGGGTGCTCGACGCCTGATCCGCCCGGTCAGTCCTTGGGGCCCGTGCCCCAGTCGACCCGCTGTCCATCCGAGGGCGCCGCGTACCGCGGCGCCCTCGCCGCGTCCGAGAGCACGAACACGTCCTCGGCCCCGTCCAGGACGCCGCCGGAAGGGTCGTCCGAGCCGTCCCGCCGTACGACGTCGCGCTCGGGCATCAGGATGTCGCGGACGATGACCGCGCACAGGTACAGGGTGGCCAGCAGGTGGGCGACGATCGCCAGCTGGTAGCCCTCCACGGGCAGGCCCTGGTGCTTGTCCCCGCTGGTCGTGTAGGCGAGGTAGAACCAGATCCCGAGGAAGTAGACGACCTCGCCCGCCTGCCAGATCAGGAAGTCGCGCCAGCGCGGCCGGGCCAGCGCGGCGAGCGGGATGAGCCACAGCACGTACTGCGGCGAGTAGACCTTGTTGCACAGGATGAAGGCGGCGACGACCAGGAAGGCCAGCTGCGCGAAACGGGGGCGCCGGGGGGCGGTCAGGGTGAGCAGCCCGATGGCCCCGCACAGCAGGAGCGTCAGCCCGGTCGCGTACGTGTTGGCGCCGTCCAGGGGGTTGCCCGAGCGCTGGGAGATCAGCAGCCACACGGAGCCGAAGTCGATCGGCCGCTCCTGGCTGAAGGTGTAGAACTTCGTCCAGCCTTCCCAGGCGAAGAGCATGACGGGCAGGTTCACCGTCAGCCAGGCCAGGACCGTGCCGAGGGCGGCCAGCCCGAACTCGCGCCACTTCCCGGCCCGCCAGCAGAGCACGAACAGCACCCCGAGCAGCAGCACGGGATAGAGCTTGGCGGCGGTGGCCAGGCCGATGAGGACCCCGAAGAGGACCGCCCGCCCGCGGGACCACATGAGCATCGCGGCGGCCGTCAGGGCGATGGCCAGCAGGTCCCAGTTGATCGTGGCCGTGAGGGCGAAGGCGGGCGCGAGGGCGAAGAGCAGGGCGTCCCAGGGCCGCCGGCGGTGGGTGCGGGCGACACACACGGCGATGACCGCCGCGCAGGCCATCAGCATGCCCGCGTTGACCATCCAGTACATCTGTTCGCGGTGCTGCATGGAGCCGCTGCCGGGGGTCAGCCAGGAGGCGATCTCCATGAAGAGCCCGGTGAGCACCGGGTACTCCAGGTACTCCATGTCCCCGGGGAGCCGGTCGAAGTAGGGCGTGAGGTTGTCGGCGAAGCCGCGTACCGCGTACAGATGCGGGATGTCGGAGTAGCAGGCGTGGGTGTACTGCGAGCCCGCTCCCCGGAACCACGCCCAGTCGTAGCAGGGCAGCTTCTGCACCATGCCGAGCGCGAACATGCCGATGGCGAGGAGGGCCACGATGCGGACCGGCCCCAGCCAGTGCCCGCCGAGGCTGGCGTAGCGGCCGAGCGGGCCGCCGATGAACTCACTGCCCGCTGCGGCGACCTCGTCCTGCTGTGTGGGCAGTACGGGGCGGTCCTCGTGCACCTTCGTCATGGGGCTCATCCTGCCGTACGGGCCCGGACACGGGGGAAGGCCGTCACACGGCGGGTGTGACGGCCTTCCTCGGCTCACCGGGCGGTGGTGCGGATCACTCGGTCTCGAAGCCGTCGAACGAGCCCGTCGTGCCGCCCGAGCGGCCGGGTCTGCCGGTGCCCGAAGGGGACGGCGATCCGCTGGATCCGCCGGTGGTGCCGGCGATGACCCCCGAGTTGGTGCCTCCGTCGGTACCTCCGTCGGTGCCTCCGTTGGTGGTCCCGCCCGTGCTGTCCGGGTCGCAGTACAGCTCCCACGGCTTGCAGGACGGCCTGCCGCCCTTGGACGGGGTCGGCGACGGCGCCGGGGAGCTCGGCGGGATCGTCGACGGGGACGGGGACGGCGGGACGACGACCGAGGGGGTCGGGGAGGGGGCACCGGCGGAATCGGCGACGACGCCGATGTCCTCGGGCTCCGGGAAGTCCTTGACCGGGGCACCCTGGAGCGCTTCGCGCATGTACTCGGTCCAGATCTGGGCCGGGATGTCGCCACCGTGGATGGACGGGATGTCACCCACGCCCTTCATGGAGATCAGCTTCCGGTCCGCCGAGTTGGGGTCGGTGCGGAAGAGTGCCACCGAGGTGGACAGCTCCGGGGTGTAGCCGACGAACCACGCCGACTTGTTCTCGTCCGTGGTGCCGGTCTTGCCGGCGGCCGGCCTGCCCAGCTTCTTGACCTTGGTCGCGGTGCCGTTCTGGACCACGTTCTGCAGGACCTTGGTGATGTTGTCCGCGATGGCGTTGTCCATGGCCCGCTGGTCCTTCGGCGCCTCGAGGGGCAGCTTCACGCCGTCCTTCACGACCTCCATCACGGAGTAGGGCTCGCGGTGGGTGCCGGAGGCGGCGAAGGTCGCGTACGAGTCGGCCATCCGGATGGCGCTGGGGGTCGAGGTGCCCAGGGCGAAGGAGGCGTCGTTGTTCGGGTTCAGCGACTCCTCGAGGAGGCCGGTGGACTTCGCCACCTCCCGGACCTTGTTGTGGCCGACGTCGAAGACGAGCTGGGCGAACGGGACGTTGATGGACTTCTCCATCGCCTCGTTGAGGGTCACGTACCCGAAGGGGGTGGGGCTCTCGTTCTTCTGCTTGAACGGGTTGCCGGAACCGTCGCGCAGCGGCCTGCCCTCACGGTTGTTGATCACCGTGAGGTCGTTGGCCTGGTACTTGCTGTCGGCCGAGATGCCCTTGCCGTTGGAGTTCTGGGTGCCGTACTCCATCGCCGCCGCCAGCACGTACGGCTTCCAGGTCGAGCCGACCGGGACACCGCTGGTGTTGGCGTTGTTGCTGAAGTGCTTCCGGTCCCAGCCCGGACCGCCGTACAGGGCCACGAGCGCCCCGCTCTTCACGTCCACGGAGGCCGCGCCGAACTGCACGAAGGTGTCGGTGTCGGGGCGCTTCTTCTCGTCGATGAACCCGTCGCGGGTTTCCTCGACCGCCTTGGTCAGAGCGTCCACCTTCGACTTCTCGAACGTGGTCTTGATCTTGTAGCCGCCCAGGGCCATCTGCTCGACGGAGACGCCCTGGGTCTTCATCACGTACGCCTTGGCCGTGTCGACCAGGTAGCCGATCTGGCCGGTCATGCCGCGGGCCTGTTCCGACTCGACGCGCGGGGGGAACTGCGCGTCCGTGTACTTCGCCCGCTCGGTCTTGTCCATCCGGCCGACCTCGACCTGGCGGTCCAGCACCCAGGCCCAGCGCTCCCTGGCCCGCTGGTCGTTGAGCTCGGGGGTGGCCGCGGCACCGATGCCGCCGTCCGGGTTGTAGAGGTTGGGGCCCTTCAGCACGGAGGCCAGGAAGGCGCACTCGGCGGGGTTCAGGTCCTGGCTGTCCTTGCCGAAGTAGGCGCGGGCCGCGGCCTGGATCCCGTAGGCGTCCCGACCGTAGTAGGCGGTGTTGAGGTAGCCCGCGAGGACCTCGTCCTTCTCCTCGGAGACGCCCAGCTTCAGCGCGATGAACAGCTCGGTGACCTTGCGCTTGAGCGTCTGGTCGGTGTCGAGGTAGTTGTTCTTCACGTACTGCTGGGTGATGGTCGAGCCGCCCTGGGTGGAGCCGCCCGTGGCCATGTTCCACACGGCGCGGGCGATGCCCATCGGGTCCACGCCCTTGTCCGTCTCGAAGGACTCGTTCTCCGCCGCGATCACGGCGTCCCTCATGGACCGGGGGATGCTCGAGATCTGCACGATCTGCCGGTTCATGGAACCGCCCGTCGCCACCATCTGGCTGCCGTCGGACCAGTAGAAGACGTTGTTCTGCGCCTTGGCGGCCTTGTTCGGGTCCGGCGTGCCCACCATGGCGATGCCGATGCCGGTGCCGGCGACGAGGACCGCGAAGAAGCCCAGGGCCGTGCCGGAGACCAGCTTCCAGGACGGCACGAAGCGCTTCCAGCCGTCCCTGTCGGACCGCGGGTAATTGATGAACCGCGTGTCCGGGCGGCCGCCGCGCGTGGCGGTTCCGGTTCCTCTCCCGCGGCCCGCGGAAGATCCTCTCTGGGCGGCCCGGCGGGCCTCTGCGCGGCTGACCCCGGGCTCCGGGGCGTACGGCCCACTGGGCGACGCCGTGGGGACGTCACGTCCGGCCGGGGCGCCCCTGCCGGGGCGCTGCTGGGCGGCGCGGCGGGTGGAGGCGCGCCCACCACCCTGGGGCTGCGGCGGTTTGCGGCGGTGCTCGCTCATCGAACGACTACTCCTCGGGCAGGCGAGTGGCCTGGAAGCGGCAGATGATTCCGGTTCCCCCGGTGTACTGGCCCACAGACTACGCACGCGCAAAACCAGCCCAGTGCCGAAGTTCACCCCAAATCAGGCAACCCGCCTCCTGCGAATTGGTGATGTGATGCCGGTCACCACGTCCCCACTTGTCGATCAGGGCGGCCCGTTCTATCGTCTGGATGTATCGAGTCGATACATCAGCTCGGTATAAAGACTCAGGGGCGGAGGAGAGGCGGGCGGATGAGCAGACGCTCAGGCATCCTCGAGTTCGCCGTCCTCGGCCTGCTGCGCGAATCCCCCATGCACGGCTACGAGCTGCGCAAGCGGCTCAACACCTCACTGGGGGTGTTCAGGGCCTTCAGCTACGGGACGCTCTACCCCTGCCTCAAGACGCTGGTCGCCAACGGCTGGTTGATCGAAGAACCGGGCAACGCTCCGGAGGACGCTCTCGCCGCTTCACTCGCAGGGCGCCGCGCCAAGATCGTCTACCGGTTGACGGCCGCGGGTAAGGAGCACTTCGAGGAGCTCCTCTCCCACACGGGCCCCGACACCTGGGAGGACGAGTCCTTCGCCGCCCGCTTCGCCTTCTTCGGCCAGACCGAACGAGACGTGCGCATGCGGGTACTGGAGGGCCGCCGCAGCCGGCTGGAGGAGCGCCTGGAGAAGATGCGCGCCTCACTCGCCCGGACACGGGAGCGCCTCGACGACTACACGCTTGAGCTGCAGCGGCACGGCATGGAGTCCGTGGAGCGCGAAGTGCGCTGGCTGAACGAGCTCATCGAGAGTGAGCGGGCGGGACGGGATCGGAGACGATCCGGTCCGTCCGACGAAACTGAAAAATGAGGCCTGCATCTCGCAGACCTCGTCCGAGAACAAACAGGGAGCAACCGGAATGGGTTCGGTTCGCGTAGCCATCGTCGGCGTAGGCAACTGCGCCGCCTCGCTGGTGCAGGGCGTCGAGTACTACAAGGACGCCGACCCGGCGGCCAAGGTCCCCGGTCTGATGCACGTCCAGTTCGGCGACTACCACGTGCGTGACATCGAGTTC
The DNA here is from genome assembly GCF_035917235.1 of Streptomyces sp. NBC_01294. Lineage (NCBI taxonomy): Bacteria > Bacillati > Actinomycetota > Actinomycetes > Kitasatosporales > Streptomycetaceae > Streptomyces > Streptomyces sp. NBC_01294. Next base: position 4,077,036 of record NZ_CP108423.1, on the reverse strand, counting down.
GTCGCCGCGTTCGACGTCGACGCGAAGAAGGTCGGCCTCGACCTTTCGGACGCCATCGGCGCCAGCGAGAACAACACCATCAAGATCTGCGACGTCCCGAACACCGGGGTGACCGTCCAGCGCGGCCACACCCTGGACGGTCTGGGCAAGTACTACCGCATGACGATCGAGGAGTCCGCCGAGACTCCGGTCGACATCGTCCAGGTCCTCAAGGACCGCGAGGTCGATGTTCTGATCTGCTACCTCCCCGTCGGTTCCGAGGCAGCGGCGAAGTTCTACGCCCAGTGCGCCATCGACGCCAAGGTCGCCTTCGTCAACGCCCTCCCGGTCTTCATCGCCGGCACCAAGGAGTGGGCGGACAAGTTCACCGAGGCCGGTGTCCCGATCGTCGGCGACGACATCAAGTCGCAGGTCGGCGCCACCATCACGCACCGCGTGATGGCGAAGCTGTTCGAGGACCGCGGTGTCCGTCTTGAGCGCACCATGCAGCTCAACGTCGGCGGCAACATGGACTTCAAGAACATGCTCGAGCGCGACCGCCTCGAGTCGAAGAAGATCTCCAAGACGCAGGCCGTCACCTCGCAGATCCCCGACCGTGAGCTCGGCGAGAAGAACGTCCACATCGGCCCGTCCGACTACGTCGCGTGGCTCGACGACCGCAAGTGGGCCTACGTCCGCCTCGAGGGTCGCGCCTTCGGCGATGTCCCGCTGAACCTCGAGTACAAGCTCGAGGTGTGGGACTCCCCGAACTCCGCCGGTGTCATCATCGACGCCCTGCGCGCCGCGAAGATCGCCAAGGACCGCGGTATCGGCGGCCCGATCCTGTCGGCGTCGAGCTACTTCATGAAGTCCCCGCCGGTGCAGTACTTCGACGACGAGGCCTACGCCAACGTCGAGAAGTTCATCAAGGGTGAGGTCGAGCGCTAGTCGAACCCCCAAGGGTCCTGTGGACACCTGGACTTCGACTGTTCTTCCGCGGAGGGTCCCCGGGCAATGTGCCCGGGGACCCTCCGCGTATGTGACCCTTTCCCTCATGCCTGTCGTACGTGATCTGCGCGTACTCCTGCGCCTGAGGGACTTCCGCAACCTGCTCGCCGTACGGCTGCTCTCCCAGGCGGCGGACGGTGTGTACCAGGTCGCACTCGCCACCTACGTCATCTTCTCCCCGGAGAAACAGACCTCGCCGGCGGCGATCGCGTCCGCCATGGCGGTTCTGCTCCTGCCCTACTCGGCCATCGGCCCCTTCGCCGGCGTACTGCTCGACCGCTGGCGCCGGCGTCAGGTCTTCCTCTACGGCAACCTGCTGCGGGCCTTCCTCGCCTGTGTCACCGGGATGCTGATCGTCGCGCAGGTCCCCGACTGGCTGTTCTACGCATCAGCCCTGTCCGTGACCGCCGTCAACCGCTTCGTGCTGGCCGGGCTCGCCGCCTCGCTGCCCCACGTCGTCGGACCCGATCAGCTCGTCACCGCGAACGCGCTCTCCCCCACCGCCGGAACCCTCGCGGCGGTCGCCGGGGGCGGGCTGGCCTTCCTCGTCCGGCTGCTGGCCTCCGGCTCCAACGCCCTCGTCGTCCTGCTCGGGGCCGGGCTGTACCTCTGTGCGGCCCTCGTCTCCCTGCGCCTGGCCATCGGGCTCCTCGGGCCCGATCACCCCGCCGGCAGGGCCCACCCCTCGCTCGCGGAAGGAGTCGCGCTCACGGTGCGGGGCATGGCCGAAGGGCTCAGACACCTCGCCCACCGGCGCGAGGCGGCCCGGGCGCTCACCGCGATGACCATGATGCGGTTCTGCTACGGGGCCCTGTTCGTCATGCTGCTGATGCTCTGCCGCTACTCCTGGTCGGACAACGAGGCCGACGGGCTGGCCCTGCTGGGCGTGGCGGTCGGCGCCTCCGGGGCCGGCTTCTTCGCGGCCGCCGTCGTGACCCCCTGGCTCGTGGGCCGGCTGGGCACCCTCGGCTGGATCACCGCCTGCTCCGCAGGGGCCGCGGTCCTGGTCCCCGCCCTCGGCCTGCCCTTCACCCCCGGACCGATGCTGGTCGCCGCGTTCGTACTCGGCCTCGCCACCCAGGGCGCCAAGATCGCCACCGATACCGAAGTGCAGTTCCGGGTGGACGACGACTACCGCGGCCGCGTCTTCTCCGTCTACGACGTGCTCTTCAACGTGGCCTTCGTCGGCGCCGCGGCGGTCGCCTCCCTCATGCTCCCCGCCGACGGGCAGTCCGTGATCCTCGTCGTCGGTGTGGCCGCCCTCTACGCCGCGACAGCGGTCCTGCTGTCGCGGCACGGGCGGGCGATGTTTCACGTGAAACATCGCCCGTGATCGCATGCGGGGTCGATGTTTCACGTGAAACATCGACCCCGCATGCGTACGTCAGGCCTGCGAGGCCCACCACTCTTTGAGCGCGGCGACGGCGGCGTCACGCCCCATCGGGCCGTTCTCCAGCCGCATCTCCAGCAGGAAGGCGTAGGCCTTGCCGATCACCGGACCCGGACCGACGTCCAGCACCTGCATGATCTCGTTGCCGTCCAGGTCGGGCCGGATCGCGTCCAGCTCCTCCTGCTGCTGCAGCTGCCCGATGCGCTCCTCGAGCCCGTCGTAGGTACGGGAGAGGGCATTGGCCTTGCGCTTGTTGCGCGTGGTGCAGTCGGACCGGGTCAGCTTGTGCAGGCGCTCCAGCAGCGGACCGGCGTCACGGACGTAGCGCCGCACCGCGGAGTCCGTCCACTCCCCGTCGCCGTATCCGTGGAAGCGCAGATGCAGCTCCACCAGCCGGGACACGTCCTTGATCATGTCGTTGGAGTACTTCAAAGCGGTGAGCCGCTTCTTGGTCATCTTCGCGCCCACCACCTCGTGGTGGTGGAAGGAGACCCGGCCGTCGCTCTCGAAGCGGCGGGTGCGGGGCTTGCCGATGTCGTGCAGCAGGGCCGCGAGCCGCAGCACCAGGTCCGGGCCGTCCTCTTCCAGCGCGATCGCCTGCTCCAGCACGATCAGCGAGTGGTCGTAGACGTCCTTGTGCCGGTGGTGTTCGTCACTCTCCAGCCGCAGCGCGGGCAGCTCCGGGAGCACCTGGTCGGCCAGCCCGGTGTCCACCAGCAGTCCCAGACCCTGGCGCGGGTTGGCGGAAAGGATCAGCTTGTTCAGTTCCCCCTGGATCCGTTCCGCCGAAACGATCTCGATGCGGTCGGACATCGCCTTCATGGCCGCCACGACCTCCGGGGCGACCTCGAAGTCCAGCTGCGCGGCGAACCGCGCCGCGCGCAGCATGCGCAGCGGATCGTCGGAGAAGGAGTCCTCCGGGGTTCCGGGAGTGCGCAGTACGCCGGCGGCCAGGTCCTCCAGGCCGCCGTGGGGGTCGATGAACTCCTGCTCGGGCAGGGCCAGGGCCATCGCGTTGACCGTGAAGTCGCGCCGGACCAGGTCCTCGTCGATCGAGTCGCCGTAGGAGACCTCGGGCTTGCGCGACGTGCGGTCGTACGCCTCCGAGCGGTACGTCGTCACCTCGATCTGGAAGTTCCGTACCGCGTCGCCGACGCGGGCGCTCTTCTGCGCCCCGACGGTGCCGAAGGCGATGCCGACGTCCCACACCGAGTCGGCCCACGGCCGGACGATCTTCAGAACGTCCTCGGGTCGTGCGTCGGTGGTGAAGTCGAGGTCGTTTCCGAGACGCCCCAGCAGCGCGTCGCGGACGGACCCGCCGACCAGGGCGAGGCGGAAGCCCGCCTCCTGGAATCGGCGGCCGAGTTCGTCGGCGACAGGAGCGACCCGCAGCAGTTCACTGACCGCGCGGAGCTGCACCTGACTCAGGGCACTGGGGTTGTCTTCGGTTGCGTTCGACACAACTGAAAAGGGTACGTGCCCCGCCCGCCGGGGACCGACCCGTTTTGCGGCGGCCCCGTTGGCCGTCCGCACCGGCTCTGAGCCGATCATGTGGAGCAAGGCGCGGCACTCGCACACAGCGGGCCTCGTTACCATGCGTGGACGCACAAAAGACGACCACTGACACTTCGAGGGACGGGCTAGCGCGTGGCCGAGGCGGCAGACATCCAGGGGGCGTCCCCCGCTCCTGTCCGGCGCCGCTGGCTGCGGCGCGCGATCGTGCTGCTCGCCGGGACGCCCGTGCTCGCCGGGCTGATCTACTCTCCCGCCACGAAGGCCGAGGCCACGCAGGCCTCCTCCGTCGACGTCCAGCTGGTCTCCCTGGCGCCCACTGCCCCGGTCAAGGGCGACACCCTCACCATCCAGGGCACCGTGGTCAACACCGGCCCCGAGACGATCACCGAGGCGCACGTCGGCCTGCGGGTCGGGCCCGCACTCGTGGACCGGGCCTCCATCGACGAGGCGGCGGAGCGCAACGGCTTCCGCGCCGGCACCGACCCGGGCGAGATCGACCCGGCCCATGCGGTCAAGATCGCTTCCCTGCCGTCGAAGGTCAGCCAGCCCTTCACGCTCACGATCCCGGTGAACAAGCTCGAACTGGACAAGGACGGCGTCTACCAGCTCGGCGTCTCCCTGTCCGGGGTGACCGAGAGCCGCCCGTCGGAACAGGTCCTGGGCATCGAGCGGACCTTCCTGCCGTGGCAGCCGGAGGCGGCCGCCAAGCGCTCCCAGCTCACCTACGCCTGGCCGCTGATCTCCACCACGCGCGTCACGGCGGAGACGGGCTCCGACGAGCTCCAGACCCCCGTCTTCCTCGACGATTCCCTCGCCGAGGAGCTCGGGCCGGGCGGTCGCCTGGAGCAGATGGTCACGCTCGGCAAGGACCTGCCGGTCACCTGGGTCATCGACCCCGACCTGCTCTACACGGTCGACGCGATGACCAAGGGCTACCGGGTCCGCACCCCGGGCGGAAAGTCCGTCCAGGGGAAGAAGAAGGCCGTCGCCGAGCAGTGGCTGAGTTCACTGGAAGCCGCCGTGCAGGGCAAGAAGGTCGTCGCCCTGCCCTTCGCCGACCCCGATCTCGCCTCTCTCGCCCACCACGGCAAGGACGTCTCGGGCACCCTGGGCCAGCTGCGTCCCGCCACCGACAAGGCGAAGCAGGCCGTCGAGACGGTCCTGCACGTCCCCGCGTCCACCGACTTCTCCTGGCCCGTGAACGGCGCCATCGATCCCTCGATCGTCAACGTCGCCACCTCGGCCGGCGCCCACAACGTCCTCACCCGCAGCGACAGCCTCATGGAGAGCGGAGCGCTCGGCTACACGCCCTCGGCCGCCCGGCCCATCGGCGCGGGCACCACCGCCGTCGTGGCGGACGCAGAGCTGTCCACCGCCTTCGAGGGCGACATGCTGAACGCCGGCAACTCCACCCTCGCCGTGCAGCGGTTCCTCGCCCACAGCCTCGCCCTGAACCTGCAGAAGACCGACGAGCAGCGCAGCTTCGTCGTCACCCCGCAGCGGATGCCCACCACCAGCCAGGTGCAGACCATGGCCGCCGCCGTACGCGGGCTCCAGGCGGGCCGCTGGACGCAGCCCGCGGACCTCGAGGCCGCGGCCGCCGCCAAGCCCGACCCCCGGGCCGCCACGCAGGTGCCCGGGGCCGGCCAGTACCCCGAGGACCTGCGCAAGCAGGAGCTTCCGGTGTCGGCCTTCGAGAAGATCCGCACCACGCAGAACACCCTCGACCACTTCAAGGTCATCCTCGCCGCGCCCGAGCGCGTGGAGATCCCCTTCGGCAACACCATCAACCGGGAGATGTCCACGTCCTGGCGCGGACGCCCCGATGAGGCCCGCCTCTACCGGGACCAGGTGCAGGACTACCTGATCGGTCTGACCGAGAAGGTCAAGGTCGTCCCCAAGTCCGACGCCACCCTGTCCGGACACAGCGCCACCATCCCGGTCAGCGTCCAGAACAGCCTCGTCCAGGACGTCCACGACCTCGTCCTGCGGGTGAAGTCCGCCAACCCGACCCGCCTGATGTTCGGCAAGAGCGGCCAGGCCGAACAGCAGGTCACCGTCCAGGGCGACCACACCCAGACGGTCAAGTTCACCGCCAACGCCACCGCGAGCGGCCCCGTCGAGGTCACCGCGCAGCTCTTCACCAAGGACGGCGTCCCCTACGGCAAGGCCCGCACCTTCACCGTCGAGGCCACCGAGATCACCCCCACCGTCATGCTCGTCATCGCAGGCGGTGTGCTCCTCCTGGTCCTGGCGGGCATCAAGATGTACGCCAGCCGCAAGCGCGTCGCGGCCCGCGCGGCCGCCGAGGAGAGCACGCAGCAGAGTGACGAGTCCCCGGACACCGGAGTGCAAAGCACCGACGGGTCCGGCACGAGTGAGACAGTGGACCGTTGAGCGATGCCGTGGCCGGTCGGCCTGGGGACGATGAGGTGGGGTTTCGATGAACGCGCCGTACGACGGTGACCGCGCGCAGGGCACTGGTGGGCCTGCGCCCTCCCAGGGCACTGCCCCGGGCACCCCGGTGCCCGGGCAGGGTCCCGTGCCTGCGCCCGCGCCGGACCGCGACCCGTATGTCCAGGATGCCTACGACTACGACCCGTACCGGTCCCAGGACCTGTCCGCCCAGGACCCCGTCGCCGAGGTCCTCTACGACCGGGCCTCACACCCCCCGCCGCCGCCCGGCACCTACCAGGAGCCCGGCCCGCTCTACGCGGCGCCGACCGCGCCCTCGTACTCCCCCGACCCGCGCGTCTGGGCCCAGACCCCGCCGCCCGAGCCGGACGGCCCGTCCCGCCACCTGCCGTACGGCGACCACGCCACCACCACCCAGTTCGTCGGCGTGGACTCCCTCGTCACGCAGGCATCGGACGACCAGGCCGAACCCGACGCCTTCGCGCACCTCTACCGGGACCAGGAGGCGGCGCCCCGCACCCCGGCCGAGGAGGCCCCGGTCGCCGCCCCGGCACCGAGCAAGCCCGCCGGACGCGCCGCCGGTCTCCTCAAGTCCAGCGCGCTCATGGCCGCCGGCACGATCGTCTCCCGCATCACCGGCTTCCTGCGGACCCTGGTCATCGCCGGTGCCATCGGCGTCGGCACCTTCAACGACACGTACCAGATCGCCAACACCCTGCCCACGATGATCTACGTGCTGGTCGGCGGCGGCGCCCTCAACGCCGTCTTCATCCCGCAGCTGGTCCGGGCCATGAAGAACGACAGCGACGGGGGAGAGGCGTACGCCAACCGGCTGCTGACCCTCGTCGTGGTCCTGCTGGCCGGCATCACCACCATCTGTGTCCTGGCCGCACCGGTCTTCATCACGATGATGTCGCCGAAGATCGCCTCCGATCCCCAGCAGATGGACGTCGCGGTCGCCTTCGCCCGCTACTGCCTGCCCACGATGTTCTTCATGGGCATCCACGTGGTCCTCGGTCAGATCCTCAACGCCCGCGGCCGCTTCGGGGCGATGATGTGGACCCCGGTCCTCAACAACATCGTCGTCATCGCCACCTTCGGCGCCTTCATCTGGGCCTTCGGCGGCTTCACCACCTCCGGCGTCAACGCCGCCACCGTCACCGCCGACGGCGTGCGCCTGCTGGGCCTGGGCACCCTGCTCGGCCTCACCGTCCAGGCCCTCGCGATGCTGCCCTACCTGCGCGACGCGGGCTTCAAGCCGCGCCTGCGCTTCGACTGGAAGGGCCACGGCCTCGGCAAGGCCGCCCGCCTGGCCAAGTGGACGTTCTTCTTCGTCCTCGCCAACCAGGTCGGCCTGGTCGTCGTCACCCAGCTCGCGACCTGGGCCGGATCCGTCGCCGAGAAGCAGGGCCACCCCGGTACCGGCATCACCGCCTACAACTACGCGCTGCTGCTGTGGCAGATGCCGCAGGCGATCATCACCGTGTCCGTCATGACGGCGGTCCTGCCCCGCATCTCCCGCTCCGCCCACGACGGGGACGCCGCCGCGGTCCGCGACGACATCTCCTACGGACTGCGTACCTCGGCCGTCGCGATCGTGCCCTGCGCCTTCGCGTTCCTCGCGCTCGGCGTCCCCATGGCCACCCTGCTGTACGCCGGTTCGGGCGCCGGCGCCCAGAACATCGGCTACGTCCTGATGGCCTTCGGCCTGGGACTGATCCCGTACTCCGTCCAGTACGTCGTCCTGCGCGGCTTCTACGCCTACGAGGACACCCGGACGCCGTTCTACAACACCGTCATTGTCGCGGCCGTCAACGCCGCGGGCTCAGCGGCCTCCTTCTTCCTGCTCCCCGCCCGGTGGGCGGTGGTCGGCATGGCGGCCGCCTACGGCCTCGGCTACGCGGTGGGCGTGGGCATCGCCTGGCGCCGCCTGCGCACCCGCCTCGGCGGCGACCTGGACGGCGCCCACGTGATGCGCACCTACGCCCGCCTCACCGGCGCCTGTGTCCCGGCCGCCGCGGTGGCCGGCGCCGCCGCCTACGGGGTTACGCAGTGGCTGGGCAGCGGAGTTCTCGGCTCCGCCACCGCCCTCCTCGCCGGCGGCATCGCGCTGGCGGCGGTGTTCCTCATCGCCGCCAAGCGCATGCGGATCGAAGAGCTCAACGCGATGGTCGGAATGGTCCGCGGACGTTTGGGGCGCTGATGCGCACAACCGTCGCCCCCTTTCGTGTGTCGTGCATAGCGTCGGACTGTGGGCACAATTGGCATGGCTTCGCAGACTGGCCTACAGCGCGCAACGGATGGGGAGGCAGGAACGACGGTGGCGGAACGTAGCACGGCTGCCGTCGACGTGGCCGACAACAGCGGCGATGAGCCGCTGGCCGCTCAGGCGGCACAGGCCACGTCCGACGGGGTGGACACCCAGAACGGACGAGCCGCGGACGGACCCATGCCCGACAAGGACGGCGAACGCACGAACCCGGCCCCCACGGCCGCACCCGAACTCCACAGCGGCCACAAGCTCGCCAGACGCTACCGGCTGGAAGAGTGCGTCACCCGTGTGGACGGATTCAGCAGCTGGCGCGCCATGGACGAGAAGCTGCGCCGGGCCGTGGGAGTCCACTTGATGCCCGCCGACCACGCGCGGGCACGCTCCGTGCTGGCCGCCGCGCGCTCCTCGGCCCTCCTCGGCGACCCCCGGTTCGTCCAGGTGCTCGACGCCGTGGAGGAGAACGACCTCGTCTACGTCGTCCACGAGTGGCTGCCCGACGCCACCGAGCTCACCGCACTCCTCGCCGCGGGACCCCTGGAGGCCCACGAGGCCTACCAGCTCGTCACCCAGATCTCCCAGGCGATGGCCGCCGCCCACCGCGAAGGCCTCTCCCATCTGCGTCTGACACCCAGCGCGATACTGCGCACCTCCACGGGCCAGTACCGCATCCGCGGCCTCGCCGTGAACGCCGCCCTGCGCGGCATCACCACCGAGACCCCGCAGCGCGCCGACACCGAGGCCATCGGCGCCCTCCTGTATGCCGCGCTCACCCAGCGCTGGCCGTACGAGAACGACGCGTACGGTCTCACCGGCCTGCCCAAGGGCGTGGGCCTGATCGCCCCCGACCAGGTCCGCGCCGGCGTCCACCGGGGCCTGGGCGAACTCGCCATGCGCGCACTCGCCAACGACGGGGCCACCGCCTCCCGTCAGGAACCCGCTTTCACCACCCCCGACGAGCTGGCCAAGGCCGTGGCCGCGATGCCCCGCATCCGGCCCCCGGAGCCCGCCTTCACGGCCCCGCCGGAGTACCAGCACACCACCTACCAGCAGGGCACCTACGGTCGTCCGGGGCACTCGGGCGTGACCTCCGTCCAGAGCATGCCGATCGCGCCTCCGCCGGCCCCGCTGCAGAGCCGAACCGGCAAGGTCCTCAAGTGGGGCGTGGCCGCCCTCCTGATCGCGGCTCTCGGCCTGGGCAGCTGGCAGCTCGCCGACACCCTCCTCGACCACCGCAAGGGCGGATCGGGCACCAGCGGCAGCAACTCACAGACGACCGACTCCGACGACGCCCCGAAGACACCCGAGCCGGGCAAGCCCCTGAAGATCCGAGACGTCTCCGTCCTCGGGAACTCGGTCAAGCCCGAGCTGGCGCACAAGACCATCGACGGCAAGGCCGACACCGCCTGGTACACCCCCCGGTACGTGAACTACGCCAAGTTCGGAAACCTGGAGCAGGACAACGACGGCAGCGGGATCATCGTCGACCTGGGCACGGTGCAGGACGTGTCCGAGATCGACATAGACATGCACGTGCCCGGGCAGACCGCCGAGGTCCGGGCGGCGGCCCCGGAGGCCTCTTCCCCCGGCTCCATCCCCGACTTCACTCAGGTGATCACCAAGCTGGAGCGCACCGGACACAAGGTTCAGCGCACGCTCGACGCCCCCATCCGCACCCGCTATCTGCTCATCCACATCAGCGAGCTTCCGGAGGACGGCACGGGCGGCTACCGGGGTGGAATCAACGAAATCAACGTGCTCGGCACGCAGTCCTGAGCACGCCCGCCCCGGCTGCGCGCCACCCGCTCTGCGGCCGGGCCGCGTGATTCTTTACGCGCCCGGCCGACGCACCTAGTCTCCATCCGGGGAGGAAGCAGGGTGTGATGCGAGAAGAAACCACGGAAGGCGACAGCGACCGGCAACTGCTGGCGCTGCACGTGGCCGGTGACCCCGAGGCGTTCGGGGAGATCGTGCGGCGGCACCGGGATCGACTGTGGGCCGTGGCGTTGCGGACGCTCGGCGACCGCGAGGAGGCCGCCGACGCCGTGCAGGACGCCCTGGTCTCCGCCTACCGGGCCGCCCACACCTTCCGCGGGGAATCCGCCGTCACCACCTGGCTGCACCGCATCACCGTCAACGCCTGCCTCGACCGTGCCCGCAAGGCGGCCTCCCGCAGGACCGCGCCCCTCGACGACACGGACCGCCTGGAGCGGCTCCTGGAGCCCCACGAGTCCGCCGAGGCCCCCGCGGAGCGCCAGGACCTCCACCGCCAGCTCCTGGCCGCTCTCAGCACCCTCCCGGTCGACCAGCGGGCCGCCCTCGTCCTCGTCGACATGCAGGGATACCCCGTCGCCGAGGCCGCCCGCCTCCTCGACGTCCCCACCGGCACCGTGAAGAGCCGCTGCGCACGCGGCCGGGCGAAACTCGTCCCGCTCCTCACTCATCTGCGCACGAATGCCGGGGATAACAGCGCCACCGAGCGGGGAAGGAACCGGACGCCGGGGACACCCGTCCCACCAGCGGCAGAACCCACGCACTCAGACCCAGACGCTGTGAAGGGCGGAGGTGGACGACCATGAGCCCGGCGACTGGCAGGCCCGGTACGACCGGCACGATCCGGCACCCGGACGTCTCGGAGATCTCCGACCTGACCGAAGGACTCCTCTCTCCGTCCCGCACCGCCGAAGTCCGGCGCCACCTCGGCGACTGCGCCCTGTGCGCCGACGTCCGCGCCTCCCTGGAGGAGATCCGCTCCCTCCTCGGCACCCTGCCGGGGCCGGCCCGGATGCCCGGCGACATCGCCGGCCGCATCGACGCGGCCCTCGCCGCCGAGGCCCTGCTCGACGCCACCCAGCCCCGGGCCGAGGCAGCCACGCCCTCCCGGCCGCGCCCGGCCGACCGCGATGTTTCACGTGAAACATCGCCCGCCGGTCACCCGAGTGGCCCAACCGGACCCGGGCGGCGCCGCGCCCGCCGCCGGATCGCCGTCCTCGGCGGCCTGGCCGGAGCCGCCGCCTGCGCCCTCGGTCTCTTCCTCTTCGGCGACTTCTCCGGCACCACGGCCCGGGACACCGCCACCAGCGGCGAGGCCTCGGACTCCGCGGCCCAGCCGCCCATCGGCACCGCCGGAGGCGCCCAGTACACCGCTCAGGGCCTCCAGAACAGCGTCCGGCAGCTCATCGCCACCGGCGCGGCAGCCAACACCGCCCCGGGGGAGCAGAACACCACCTACGGGGTGGAGAACACCGCCCCCGGCTCCGGGGTCGCCCCCGGCGACAAGCGGGCGGCGCCGACCGTCCCCGCCTGCGTCCAGGAGGCCACCGGCCGCCCCGACACCCCGCTCGCCTCCGAGCGCGGCAGCTACCAGGGCACTGCCGTGTACCTGCTCGTCCTGCCGCACCCGGGCGACTCCTCGCGTGTGGACGCCTACCTCGTCGACACCACGTGCGAGAGCACCGGATCGGCCACCCCCGGAAAGGTCCTGCTGACGCACACCTATCCCCGAAGCTGAGACGTTCCGCCCCGCACGGGGCGGAAGGGGAATGCATGCGCCGTAGGATCCGTTGGGTGGGGTGAGAGTCCGCACCGGCCCCCGGTAGGCAGCACGCAGTCCGCAGAGACGAGGAAGAAACCCGTGAGCGACGTCCGAAACGTGATCATCATCGGATCCGGGCCGGCCGGCTACACCGCCGCCCTGTACACCGCACGCGCTTCGCTCAAGCCGCTGGTCTTCGAAGGTGCCGTCACCGCGGGTGGCGCCCTGATGAACACCACCGAGGTGGAGAACTTCCCGGGGTTCCAGGACGGCATCATGGGCCCGGACCTCATGGACCAGATGCGTGGCCAGGCCGAGCGTTTCGGCGCCGAGTTGGTCCCGGACGACATCGTGTCCGTGGACCTGACCGGTGAGATCAAGACCGTCACCGACACCGCCGGCACCGTGCACCGTGCGAAGGCCGTCATCGTCACCACCGGCTCGCAGCACCGCAAGCTCGGCCTGCCCAACGAGGACGCGCTCTCCGGCCGCGGTGTCTCCTGGTGCGCCACCTGCGACGGGTTCTTCTTCAAGGACCACGACATCGCCGTCATCGGCGGCGGCGACACCGCGATCGAGGAGGCCACCTTCCTCTCCCGGTTCGCCAAGTCCGTCACGATCGTCCACCGCCGTGACAGCCTGCGCGCCTCCAAGGCGATGCAGAACCGCGCCTTCGCCGACCCGAAGATCAGCTTCGCCTGGGACAGCGAGGTCGCCGAGATCCACGGCGAGCAGAAGCTCTCCGGCCTCACCCTGCGCAACACCAAGACCGGCGAGACCTCGCCGCTGCCCGTGACCGGCCTGTTCATCGCCGTCGGCCACGACCCGCGCACCGAGCTGTTCAAGGACCAGCTGGACCTCGACGAAGAGGGTTACCTCAAGGTCGAGGCCCCCACCACCCGGACCAGCGTCACCGGCGTGTTCGGCGCCGGCGACGTGGTGGACCACACGTACCGTCAGGCCATCACGGCCGCGGGCACCGGTTGCTCCGCCGCCCTGGACGCCGAGCGCTTCCTCTCCGCCCTCGCGGACGCCGAGAAGGCCCACGCGACGGTCTGACCGGTCCGACCCCCGCACCCGTCCCCACCCCACACCCCGCAGGAAGAAGAAGGAGGCCGTTGTGGCCGGCACCCTCAAGAATGTGACCGACGCTGATTTCGACGCCGAGGTCCTCAGCAGCGACAAGCCCGTACTGGTGGACTTCTGGGCCGCCTGGTGCGGACCGTGCCGCCAGATCGCGCCGTCCCTCGAGGCGATCGCCGCCGAGTACGGCGACCAGATCGAGATCGTCAAGCTGAACATCGACGAGAACCCGGCCACTGCCGCCAAGTACGGCGTCATGTCCATCCCGACCCTGAACGTGTACCAGGGCGGCGAGGTCGCCAAGACCATCGTCGGTGCGAAGCCGAAGGCCGCCATCCTGCGCGACCTCTCCGACTTCGTCCAGGTCAAGACCGCCTGACGGCAACCGCCGTTTCACGTGAAACGGGGCCGTCCCCTCCCCGGGGGCGGCCCCGTTTCGCGCATCCGCTCACAGCGGACGCAACACCGGCTCCTTGCGCGCCGCGCCCAGCAGGCGGTCCAGCGCCAGCTCCACGTCTTCCTTCCAGGACAGCGTCGACCTGAGCTCCAGCCGCAACCGCGGATGCGCCGGATGCGGCCGTACGGTCTTGAAGCCCACCGCCAAGAGATGGTCCGCCGGCAGCAGGCACGCCGGGCCGTCCCAGCGCGCATCCCCGAATGCCTCGATCGCCCGGAACCCGCGCCGCAGCAGATCCTTCGCCACCGTCTGGACCATGACCCGCCCCAGGCCCTGCCCCTGATATCCCGGCATGATCCACGCGGTGATCAGCTGCACCGCGTCCGGCGAGACCGGACTGGTCGGAAACGACGTGGCCCGCGGAACGTACGCCGGCGGCGCGTACAGGACGAACCCCACCGGGACCTCGTCCACATAGACCACCCGGCCGCAGGATCCCCACTCCAGCAGCACAGCGGAAATCCACGCCTCTTTCTCCAGTGCCGCGTTGCCCGCCTTCACGGCGGCCTCGCCACTGACCGGATCCAGTTCCCAGAACACACAGGACCGGCAACGACGGGGCAAGTCCTGGAGGTTGTCCAGCGTGAGCGGTACCAGCCGACGACCCATGTCCGCATCGTATCCACTGGTCGATCGTTCTTCGACAGCAAAGCGAAGGGGCGGACCGCACCGGTTCGCACCAGTACGATCCGCCCCTCGGCGGCCCGGGGATCACTCCCCGGAAAGACCCTGTTCCAGCACCCGGCCCTCGCCCGGCGCCAGCGTCCCCAGAATGCGCTCCAGGTCCTCCATCGAGGCGAATTCAACGGTGATCTTGCCCTTCTTCTGGCCCAGATCCACCTTCACCCGCGTCTCGAAGCGGTCCGACAGCCGCGTCGCCAGCTCACTCAGCGCCGGGGCCACCCGGGTGCCCGCGCGGGGACCCTTCGGCTTGACCGCGCTCGAGGGCTCCGAGGCCATCAGCGTCACGATCTCCTCGACCGCACGCACCGACAGCCCCTCGGCCACGATCCGATGTGCCAGCCGGTCCTGCTCCTCGGAGTCGTCCACCGAGAGCAGCGCCCGCGCGTGGCCCGCCGACAGCACGCCTGCGGCCACCCGGCGCTGCACCGACGGCGACAGCTTCAGCAGACGCAGCGTGTTCGACACCTGGGGACGCGAACGCCCGATCCGGTCGGCCAGCTGGTCGTGCGTGCAGTTGAAGTCCTGCAGCAGCTGGTCGTAGGCCGCGGCCTCTTCCAGCGGGTTCAGCTGGGCCCGGTGCAGGTTCTCCAGCAGCGCGTCCAGGAGAAGCTTCTCGTCGTCCGTCGCCCGGATGATCGCCGGAATGGCCGCGAGCCCGGCTTCCCGGCAGGCACGCCAGCGGCGCTCACCCATGATCAGCTCATAGCGGCCGGGGGCCGACTGGCGCACGACCACCGGCTGGAGCAGACCCACCTCCTGGATGGAGGTGACCAGCTCGGCGAGCGCGTCCTCGTCGAACACCTCACGCGGCTGCCGCGGGTTCGGCGTGATCGCGTCCATGGGAAGCTCCGCGAACGTCGCTCCCGTCACTCCATTGGCCTCGACCGCCGCCGGTTCCGCCT
The DNA here is from genome assembly GCF_035917235.1 of Streptomyces sp. NBC_01294. Lineage (NCBI taxonomy): Bacteria > Bacillati > Actinomycetota > Actinomycetes > Kitasatosporales > Streptomycetaceae > Streptomyces > Streptomyces sp. NBC_01294. Next base: position 4,061,799 of record NZ_CP108423.1, on the reverse strand, counting down.
CGTCCACCGGGACGACCGCGAGCGATGTTTCACGTGAAACATCGGCCTGCGTCAGCGAAGCCAGCTTCGCCGCCGCGACCCCGCGCTCGGACGTCATGACCGGCACGACCGACGGAGACGTCGAACCGGCATTGATCACCGGCGGCGTCTTCTCCTGCGGAGCCGCGGGGATCAGCGCACCGAGCCCCCGCCCCAGGCCTCTACGTCGCTCACTCACTGGATCCCCTCCGCCACATTCTGCGTGCTGTTCATGCCCGGCCCCAGATGGGCGTGCCGGGCCTCGTACTGCATTCCGACCCCCCGAAACGCGATCTCTCGCGCCGCCTCCAGATAGGAGAGGGAACCACTGGAACCCGGGTCATACGTGAGCACCGTCTGCCCGTAGCTCGGCGCCTCGGAGATGCGCACCGAACGGGGGATGCTCGTGCGCAGCACCTCCTTGCCGAAGTGGCTGCGCACCTCCTCCGCCACCTGCGACGCCAGCCGGGTCCTGCCGTCGTACATCGTCAGCAGGATGGTCGACACATGAAGCGTCGGGTTGAGGTGGGCTCGCACCAGATCGACATTGCGCAGCAGCTGACCCAGGCCCTCCAGCGCGTAGTACTCGCACTGGATCGGGATCAGCACCTCCGCGCCGGCGACCAGCGCGTTCACCGTCAGCAGCCCGAGCGAGGGAGGACAGTCGATCAGAATGTAGTCGAGAGGCTGGTCGTACGCCTGGATCGCCCGCTGCAGGCGGCTCTCCCGCGCCACGAGCGACACCAGCTCGATCTCCGCACCCGCCAGGTCGATCGTGGCCGGAGCGCAGAAGAGCCCCTCCACGTCCACCACCGGCTGGACAACCTCCAGCAGCGGCCGGCTGTCCACGAGCACGTCGTAGATGGACGGCACATCGGCGTGGTGGTCGATGCCCAGAGCCGTGGACGCGTTGCCCTGCGGGTCGAGGTCGACCACCAGGACCCGTGCCCCGTGCAGCGCCAGCGAGGCCGCCAGGTTCACGGTCGTCGTGGTCTTGCCCACGCCGCCCTTCTGGTTGGCGACCACCATGATCCGGGTCTGCTGCGGCCGGGGCAGCCTCTCACCGGCGCGCCCCAGCGCCTCGACCGCCAGCTGGGCGGCTCGGCCGATGGGGGTGTCGTCGTTGTCTACAAGGGGCGGAGGAAATGTTTCACGTGAAACATCCTCACCCGCCGATTCAGAGCGGGGACCGGGGACCGGATCGGCCATCGGCCCCGCGAGGTTGGCGTCGGACCGCACGGTGTCACTCTCCTCGACATCAGGCTCGCGATGAACAGAGCCTGCCATGTCACCCGGGTCGCGAACCAGCGGGGCCCGTACTCCTGTGGATGAATCCACCGATGTGGACAACTCCGTCCCCCTTGCGTCCTTGCGGTGGAGGGGGGACGCAGCCGCACGACCGCGGCTGATGATTCCGTGCAGCAGAGAGCGACGTTTCACGTGAAACACGATGCCCGGACGGAGTCTTCAGGCCGCTACGACACTCCGAAATCCATACCTATAGGGCCCAACGCAGACGAAATCTCCACGCGAAGCCCATGCTTCAGAAGATCAACGGCGCCGACGGGTGCGACTCACCCGGGCCGCCTTAGCCCGCTTGGCCGCGAACCTCACCCCACCGGGGCTCTCTCCGACTTCGACCCGAACCACCGTCGACAACGGGTCCACCAGACCCTCGCCCACCTGCAGCACCGAGGTCTTCACCACACCCAGCTTCGCCAGCGCCGTCTTCGCCGACACCAGCTCCTCTTCGGCGGTGTCGCCCTTGAGCGCCAGCATCTCGCCGTACGGACGCAGCAGGGGCACGCCCCAGCCGGCCAGCCGGTCCAGCGGAGCCACCGCGCGCGCCGTCACCACGTGCACCGGCTGCAGCTTGCCGAGGACCTCCTCGGCCCGCCCGCGCATCACCGTGACGTGGTCCAGGCCCAGCAGCTCCACGGCCTCCTGAAGGAAGGTCGTCCGCCGCAGCAGCGGTTCAAGCAGCGTGATCTTGAGATCCCGTCGCACCAGAGCCAGCGGAATGCCGGGCAGACCCGCACCCGAACCCACGTCGCACACGGTGACGCCCTGGGGCACCACTTCCGACAGCACAGCGCAGTTCAGCAGGTGCCGCTCCCACAGGCGCGGCACCTCACGCGGCCCGATCAGGCCCCGCTTGACTCCCGCGTCCGCCAGCAGCTCCGCATACCGCACAGCTTCCGGGAAAAACTCACCGAACACCGCGCGCGCCTCTTCAGGCGCCGGGGGAAGCTCAGCTGCCTCCGTCACGGGGACCGTCCTTCCGTACAGCATGGTTCTGAAAACCACGTCTCGAAGATGCCGCGTCGTTCACATGCCAGGCTGACAAACATCGGCCCCGTCTGCGATACAGACGGGGCCGCGTAGGCGTGCCGGCGGTCAGGCCGGGAGCACGACGACGAAGCGCTGCGGCTCCTCGCCCTCGGACTCGCTCCGCAGACCGGCGGCCGCCACGGCGTCGTGGACGACCTTCCGCTCGAACGGGGTCATCGGAGCCAGCTTCATCGGCTCGCCGGACGCCTTGACGTCCGCCGCGGCCTGGGCGCCGAGCGCCGCCAGCTCCTCGCGCTTCTTCGCGCGGAACCCGGCGATGTCCAGCATCAGCCGGCTGCGGTCCCCGGTCTCCCGGTGCACGGCGAGGCGGGTCAGCTCCTGCAGAGCCTCCAGAACCTCACCGTCGCGGCCCACGAGCTTCTGCAGGTCGCGGCCGGCGGAGTCACTGACGATCGACACCGCGGCCCGGTCGGCCTCGACGTCCATGTCGATGTCGCCGTCCAGGTCGGCGATGTCCAGCAGACCCTCGAGGTAGTCGGCCGCGATCTCACCCTCCTGCTCGAGGCGGGTCAGGGTGTCGCCACTCTCAGCGGCGGCGGTGGTGGTGCCTTCCGTCACGGGAGGGACTCCTTCTTACTTCTTGGGAGAGGGCTTGCTGGGCGTCTGACGCTGCGACTTCGACTGCCGCTTCGGCTGCTGCCGCTTCGCGGCACCGCCGCTCGCCGCATCCGAGTCTGCCGTGGCCTCGGGACTCTTGATCACGGAGCCGTCCGGCTGGGCGGCCATGCCCTGCTTCGTCAGCGCCGTGATGAACTTGCGCTCGTTGTCGTTGCGGTCCGGCCCCTTGGCGACGATCGCCGCGACGACCTTCTTCTTGCCCCGGCCCTTGAGCTCACCGTGCGAGCCGACGTGCTTCAGCAGGCGGGACAGGTACTGGTCCTGCGCCTTGCTGCCCGGCGTCGGGTTCTGGTTGATCACGTACATCTGCTGACCCATGGTCCAGACGTTGGTGGTCAGCCAGTAGACGAGGACACCGACGGGGAAGTTGATACCCATGACCGCGAAGATCACCGGGAAGATGTACATCAGCATCTTCTGCTGCTGCATGAAGGGCGTCTTGACCGACAGGTCGACGTTCTTCTGCATCAGCTGACGCTGGGTGTAGAACTGCGACAGCGACATCATGATGATCATGACCGCGGTCACGATCCGGACGTCGGTCAGCGTGGCCCCCAGGGCCGCGACCTTCTCCGAGCTGTCCATGAACTTGGCGGCGATCGGCGCACCGAAGATCTTGGCCTCACGGGCGCTGTCGACCAGCTGCTGGTCCATCACGCCGATGGTCTTGCCATCGGCGATGTTCGCCAGCACGTGGTACAGCGCGAAGAAGAACGGTGACTGCGCCAAGATGGGAAGGCACGAGGAGAGCGGGTTGGTGCCCGTCTCCTTGTAGAGCTTCATCATCTCTTCGGACTGGCGCTGCTTGTCGTTCTTGTAGCGCTCCTGGATCGCCTTCATCTTCGGCTGGAGCGCCTGCATGCCCCGCGTCGCCTTGATCTGCTTCACGAAGAGCGGGATCAGGCAGATACGGATCAAGATCACCAGGGACACGATGGACAGGCCCCAGGCCCACCCGCTGTCCGCCCCGAAGAGCGCACCGTACAGCGAGTGGAACTGGACGATGATCCACGAGACGGGTGTGGTGATAAAGCTGAACAGACCGGCGATCGTGTCCACTAATCAGGCTCCTTGAGCATTGCGAGATCTACGCAACGCACTGCGCAGCTGCTCGTGCCAACGCGGGCGTTTACGGGGTGGGACGTGGTCCACGCCACCCGGGGACCACGGATTGCACCGCAGGATCCGCCAGGCGGTCAGGGCCGTCCCCTTCACCGCACCATGCCGGTCGATGGCCGTGTACCCGTAGTGCGAACACGACGGGTAGTAGCGGCACACCGGCCCGAGCAGCGGACTGATCGTCCACTGGTACAGCTTGATCAAAGCGAGCAGCGGGTACTTCATCGAGCGACGCCTCCCAGGAGCCGCACCAGAGCGGCATCCAGGTCCCGGGCCAGTTCGTCGGGGCCGGCATCACCCGCTCCGGGCAACGCACGTACCACCACCAGGCTACCGGCGGGCAGCTGCGAGAGCCGCTCGCGGACCAGATGCCGCAGACGGCGCTTCACCCGGTTACGTATGACGGCGTTGCCGACAGCCTTGCTGACGACGAAACCCGCACGCGTCGAGGGATCGATCTCCCCCGACTCGTGCGGGTCCGTTGCACCGCTTGTACGTAGATGGACGACGAGGAGCGGGCGACCAGCCCGACGACCTCGGCGTACCGCGCTCGCGAAGTCTTCACGCCGCCTCAGCCGATTTTCGGGAGACAGCACAACGTCACGACCTGCGTGTTGTTACGCGGAAAGGGCGGCGCGGCCCTTGCCACGACGGTTCGCGAGGATCGCGCGACCGGCACGGGTACGCATCCGGAGACGGAAGCCGTGGGTCTTGGCACGACGGCGGTTGTTCGGCTGGAAGGTGCGCTTGCTCACTCGGGGGCTCCAGAGAATGAATCGTTGTGGCGGGACATCGCCTGGCTGTCACCGTGCGCCCACGAGGAAACTCGCGTGTTCGCCCGAGTGGCACCGCTAAATGATCACTAAGAGTGACCTTCGCCCATCGGTAGGCAGGCGGCAGCAGCCATCGACAACTCGACCTCGTTACGGTACGCGCGGCTACGCCATCCGGTCAAACCGAGTCGACGTGGCCCCACACTGTGCACAGGCTGTGGACAACGACTTGAACCGTACCCGCTGGCCTGACTACCGTTGTCTGACCCTGGATTTTTTGTCCCGACCGTCCCAAAGAACCACACATTCGTGGGACCCCCTGTGAGAGAGCGTGCCCTGTGGCTGACGTACCTGCCGATCTTGCCGCAGTGTGGCCAAGGGTGCTCGAAAAGCTCCTCGGGGAGGGACAGCCGGGGATCGAGCCCAAGGACAAGCAGTGGGTCGAGCGGTGCCAGCCCCTGGCACTCGTCGCCGACACCGCACTGCTGGCCGTCCCGAACGAATGGGGCAAGCGCGTCCTCGAGGGCCGCCTCGCCCCGCTGATCAGCGACGCGCTCAGCCGGGAGTGCGGCCGCCCCATCCGGATCGCCATCACCGTGGACGACTCCGCCGGCGAGCCCGCGTCCCCCTCCCCGTCCGCCCAGCAGCCGGGCGGGTACGAGCCGTACGGCGGCCAGCGCTCCGGCAACGGCCCCTCCGACGACCAGCTCCCCACCGCCCGCCCCGCCTACCCGGACTACCAGCAGCCGCGCCCCGAGCCCGGCGCCTGGCCGCGCGGCGGCCAGCAGGACGACTACGGCTGGCAGCAGCCGCGCCTCGGCGGCTTCCCCGAGCGCGACCCGTACGCCTCCCCGCAGCCGGGCTACCTCCAGCAGTCCGAGCCCTCCGGCTACGACCAGGGCAACTACGACCAGGGCTCCTACGAGCAGCAGAAGTACGAGCAGTCCCCGTACGAGCCCCAGCAGCACCAGCAACACCAGCAGCAGCACCAGTCGCATCAATACGAGCAGCAGCAGTACGAGCAGCCCGCGCCGCGCCAGGCCCCCGGCAGGCCCGCAGCGGCCCCGGCCCCGTCCGGCGGCTCCACCTCGGGTCCGTTGGAGCCGACCGCCCGGCTGAACCCCAAGTACCTCTTCGACACGTTCGTCATCGGCGCCTCCAACCGGTTCGCGCACGCCGCCGCGGTGGCCGTCGCCGAGGCGCCGGCGAAGGCCTACAACCCCCTGTTCATCTACGGGGAGTCGGGCCTCGGCAAGACGCACCTGCTGCACGCCATCGGGCACTACGCGCGGAGCCTCTATCCCGGCACCCGCGTGCGGTACGTGAGCTCCGAGGAGTTCACCAACGAGTTCATCAACTCCATCCGCGATGGCAAGGGCGACGCGTTCCGCAAGCGCTACCGCGAGATGGACATCCTGCTCGTCGACGACATCCAGTTCCTCGCGAGCAAGGAGTCGACGCAGGAGGAGTTCTTCCACACCTTCAACACGCTCCACAACGCCAACAAGCAGATCGTCCTCTCCTCCGACCGGCCGCCCAAGCAGCTCGTCACCCTGGAGGACCGGCTCCGCAACCGCTTCGAGTGGGGCCTGATCACCGACGTCCAGCCGCCCGAGCTGGAGACCCGCATCGCGATCCTGCGCAAGAAGGCGGTCCAGGAGCAGCTCAACGCCCCGCCGGAGGTACTGGAGTTCATCGCCTCCCGCATCTCGCGCAACATCCGCGAGCTGGAGGGGGCGCTGATCCGGGTCACGGCCTTCGCGAGCCTGAACCGGCAGCCGGTCGACCTGGGCCTCACCGAGGACGTCCTCAAGAACCTGATCCCGGGCGGCGAGGACAGCGCGCCCGAGATCACCGCCTCCGACATCATGGCGGCCACCGCCGACTACTTCGGCCTGACCGTGGACGACCTGTGCGGCTCCTCGCGCAGCCGGGTCCTGGTCACCGCCCGGCAGATCGCCATGTACCTGTGCCGGGAGCTCACGGACCTGTCGCTGCCCAAGATCGGGGCTCAGTTCGGCGGCCGCGACCACACCACCGTCATGCACGCGGACCGCAAGATCCGCGCCCTGATGGCCGAGCGCCGCTCCATCTACAACCAGGTCACGGAGCTCACCAACCGCATCAAGAACGCCTGAGCGCGGCCCGCCGACAGGCGGGTGGAGGCCGCTCCAGGGCCCCTTCAAACACAGTCAGAGGGCGCTCCCGGTCCACAACGGGGGCGCCCTTCTTCGTTCGCGCGCCCCTGACCTGTTCGAATACGCCCCCGCGGGAGCAACTCATCCACAGATTCGCGGACTTTCTTCCGTCCACACCCTGGGGACGCCCCGCGTCACCCACAATTTGTCCACAGGCATGCGGGGTGAGGCTCCATCAGGCCAGGTCAGAACCCTGTGGAATTGTGCGCAAGCGTCATCCACAGGCTGTGGACAAATATTTCGTCCACAGCTCTGTCCACGACGTTGTCCACCGCCGCCCCACAGGTTCCCGCATCCTGTGCACAGGATCGGCGGCCTTCTCCACAGCCTTGTCCACTGTTCGGCAACACACCACCCCTTCTCACCGCCCGGAGTGAAAGCGGTCACACGGAGGTGGACGTTTGGGTTGTGGAGTACCGGGGGAAAGCTGGGGACACACCTGTGGACTAGTGGGGGTCCCCTGGGGACAGCCTGTGCAGAACTTTTCGTTCTCCACAGAGACACCGTGTTGTCCACCGGTGTCGCCCACAGGGTCGGTGGATAAAAAACGAGGGTTGACCTGCGAGAACGGGCTTATCCACCGTTTCCACAGGCCCTACTACTACCCCCATAGAGAGTTAGGCCGGTTTCGGTTTTCAAGCGGGTCCTGTGCACAACTCGTCGATCGCCCGCCCCGACGCCTCGCTCCCGACTTGACCGCCGGCCGCACCGAGTGTCGGCGCCGTACGTCAGACTGGTCCCCGGCATCGGTCGAGGCATCGACGAGCCGACGACGAAGGCCGGCAGACGAGCGAGCAACAGCAGGAGGCGGTTCCGGTGAAGATCCGGGTGGAGCGCGACGTACTCGCGGAGGCGGTGGCTTGGGCGGCCCGTAGCCTCCCGGCCCGGCCCCCGGTGCCCGTTCTCGCGGGCCTGCTGCTCAAGGCCGAAGAGGGCAAGCTGAGCCTCTCCGGCTTCGACTACGAGGTCTCGGCCCGGGTCTCCGTCGAGGCGGACGTCGAGGAGGACGGCACCGTCCTGGTCTCCGGCCGGCTGCTGGCCGACATCTGCCGCGCCCTCCCCAACCGTCCGGTGGAGATTTCCACAGACGGTGTACGGGCGACCGTGGTCTGCGGCTCCTCGCGATTCACACTCCACACCCTGCCTGTGGAGGAGTACCCGGCGCTGCCGCAGATGCCGACCGCGACCGGCACCGTGCCCGGCGAGATCTTCGCCTCCGCCGCCAAGCAGGTGGCCACCGCCGCCGGCCGCGACGACACGCTGCCCGTGCTGACCGGTGTCCGCATCGAGATCGAGGGCGACCGCGTCACCCTGGCCTCCACCGACCGCTACCGCTTCGCGGTCCGCGAGTTCCTGTGGAAGCCGGAGAACCCGGACGCGTCGGCCGTGGCCCTGGTGCCCGCCAAGACGCTCCAGGAGATCGCCAACTCGCTGACCAGCGGTGACACCGTCACCCTGGCGCTGTCCGGCTCCGGCGCGGGCGAAGGCCTGATCGGTTTCGAGGGCGCCGGCCGCCGCACCACCACCCGGCTGCTCGAGGGCGACCTGCCCAAGTACCGGACGCTCTTCCCGACGGAGTTCAACTCGATCGCCGTGATCGAGACCGCGCCCTTCGTGGAGGCCGTCAAGCGCGTCGCCCTGGTGGCCGAGCGCAACACCCCGGTCCGCCTGAGCTTCGAGAAGGGCGTGCTGATCCTGGAGGCCGGTTCCTCCGACGACGCACAGGCTGTGGAAAGGGTCGACGCGCAGCTGGACGGCGACGACATCTCGATCGCCTTCAACCCGACCTTCCTGCTGGACGGCCTGAGCGCGATCGCCTCTCCGGTGGCCCAGCTCAGCTTCACCACGTCGACCAAGCCCGCGCTGCTCAGCGGCCGCCCGGCGATCGACGCGGAAGCGGACGAGGCCTACAAGTACCTGATCATGCCGGTGCGCCTCTCCGGCTGATTCTTCGCAGGTCAGGCCCGGTTTCGCAGACCGCGAGGCCGGGCCTCGCCGCGTTACGGGGACAAGGCGCGGCAGCGCGCGCCCCATGGGGCCGGGCGGCGCGGCCCGGCGTAGGCTCGGGGCCGGGGGTGTCCCCGGGATCCACGGGCACCCCGGCAAAGACGGCCACAACGCTTAAGGAACCACCTGATGGAGCTTGGTCTCGTCGGTCTCGGCAAGATGGGCGGCAACATGCGCGAGCGCATCCGCCGCGCAGGCCACACCGTCATCGGATACGACCGCAACCCGGACCTTGCCGATGTCCACAGCCTGCGGGAACTTGTGGACAGCCTGCAGGCCCCCCGCGTCGTGTGGGTGATGGTCCCGGCAGGTGCGGCGACGCAGTCCACCGTCGACGAGCTCGCGGAGCTGCTCTCGATCGGCGACATCGTCGTCGACGGCGGCAACTCGCGCTGGACCGACGACGAGAAGCACGCCGCGGAGCTGGCAACCAAGGGCATCGGCTTCGTCGACTGCGGCGTCTCCGGCGGTGTGTGGGGCCTGGAGAACGGCTACGCGCTGATGTTCGGCGGCGCCAAGGACCACGTCTCACGCGTCCAGCCGATCTTCGACGCCCTCAAGCCCGAAGGCGATTTCGGCGCCGTACACGCCGGCAAGGTCGGCGCGGGCCACTTCGCGAAGATGGTTCACAACGGCATCGAGTACGCCATGATGCAGGCCTACGCCGAGGGCTGGGAGCTCCTGGAGAAGGTGGACTCGGTCACCGACGTCCGCGAGGTCTTCCGCTCCTGGCAGGAGGGCACCGTCATCCGCTCCTGGCTGCTGGACCTGGCCGTGAACGCCCTCGACGAGGACGAGCACCTGGAGCAGCTGCGCGGCTTCGCGCAGGACTCGGGCGAGGGCCGCTGGACGGTGGAGGCTGCGATCGACAACGCCGTGCCGCTGCCCGCGATCACCGCGTCGCTCTTCGCGCGGTTCGCCTCGCGGCAGGACGACTCCCCGCAGATGAAGATGATCGCCGCGCTGCGCAACCAGTTCGGCGGCCACGCGGTCGAGAAGAAGTAGTCGAGAGGGACGACCGCGCAGCCCGGAGCGGCTGCACGGCTCGTCAGCAGGTCAGCAGCAGGTCAGCAGCACAGCACCACAGCGAGTAGTGGGAAAGCCGGGGGAGGTCGGCGCCGTATGCATGTTTCGCATCTCTCATTGGCCGACTTCCGCTCGTACGCCCGGGCCGAGGTTCCCCTCGACCCGGGCGTCACCGCTTTCGTGGGCCCCAACGGGCAGGGGAAGACCAACCTCGTCGAGGCGATCGGCTACCTCGCGACGCTCGGCAGCCACCGGGTCTCCTCGGACGCCCCGCTCGTACGGATGGGCGCGGACCGGGCGATCATCCGCGCGGCCGTCACCCAGGGTGAGCGACAGCAGCTGGTGGAGCTGGAGCTGAACCCGGGGCGCGCGAACCGGGCCCGGATCAACCGGTCCTCGCAGGTCAGACCGCGGGACGTGCTGGGGATCATACGGACGGTGCTGTTCGCGCCGGAGGACCTGGCCCTGGTCAAGGGCGACCCGGGCGAGCGGCGGCGGTTCCTGGACGAGCTCGTCACGGCGCGCTCGCCCCGGATGGCTGCGGTCCGCTCCGACTACGAGCGGGTGCTCAAGCAGCGCAACACCCTGCTGAAGTCGGCGGCGATGGCCCGCCGGCACGGCGGCCGCTCGATGGACCTCTCCACCCTCGACGTGTGGGACCAGCACCTCGCGCGCGTGGGCGCCGAGATGCTGGCGCAGCGGCTGGATCTGATCGCGACGCTGCTGCCGCTCGCGGACAAGGCGTACGAGCAGCTCGCGCCCGGCGGCGGCCCGCTGGGGCTGTCGTACAAGTCCTCCGCCGGAGAGGCGGTGGACAGCGGTGAGGCGCGCACCCGCGAGGCCGTCTACGAGGTGCTCCTGGCGGCGCTGGCCGACGTGCGCAAGCAGGAGATCGAGCGCGGCGTGACACTGGTGGGACCGCACCGCGACGACGTGGTGCTGCGGCTGGGGGAGCTGCCCGCGAAGGGGTACGCGAGCCACGGCGAATCGTGGTCGTACGCGCTGGCGCTGCGGCTGGCCTCGTACGAGCTGCTGCGCTCGGAGGGCAGCGAGCCGGTGCTGATCCTGGACGACGTGTTCGCGGAGCTGGACGCGCGGCGCCGGGAGCGGCTGGCGGAGCTGGTGGCTCCGGGCGAGCAGGTGCTGGTGACGGCGGCGGTGGACGACGACGTCCCGGGGGTGCTGGTGGGAACGCGGTTCGGGGTGTCCGGCGGTGAGGTGACCCGACTGTGAACGAGCACGGCAAGGACCCGCATCAGGAGCAGGGTCGCAAGGCCCCGGAGGCATCCGGGGTGGACCTCGCGCGCCAGGCCCTCGCGGCGGCGCGGGAGCAGGCGCGGGCCCGGGGCAACGCGGCGGGCGGCAGGAAGCGTCAGCAGCAGCCGGGGCTGCGGTCGGGTGCGCGGGCGGACGGCCGGGACCCGATGCCGTTGATGGCGGCGCTGGACCGGCTGCGGACCGAACGCGGCTGGGAGATGCCGATGGCGGTGGCGGGCGTGATGGAGCGCTGGCCGGAGATCGTCGGGCCGGAGATCGCGGCGCACTGCGTACCGGAGCGGTACGAGGACCGTGAGCTGGTCGTGCGGTGCGATTCGTCGGCGTGGGCGGCGCAGCTGAAGTTGCTGGCTCCGCAGCTGGTGGCGCGGCTGAATGCGGATCTGGGGCAGGGGACCGTGCGGATGCTCAAGGTGCAGGGGCCGGGTGGGAGGCCGAAGGGGTATGGGCCCTGGCGGGCGCCGGGCAGTAAGGGTCCGGGCGACACCTACGGCTGAGTCCTCACTGGGTGCGGTGCGCTGCGGGTACAGGCAGCCCGCTCCGCGGGACCCCGGGGCTCCGCCCCCGACCCCGCGCCTCAATCGCCGGCGAGGCTGAAAGAGCGGGGCTCCGCCCCGGACCCCGCGCCTCAAACGCCGGCGGGGCTGAAAGAGCGGGGCTCCGCCCCGGACCCCGCGCCTCGATCGCCGGCGGGCCTGTAAAGAGCCGGGCTCCGCCCCGGGCCCCGCGCCTCAAGCGCCGGCGGGGCTGGATTGTCGCGCCGGGGCTGGATTGTCGCGCCGAGGCCGGATCGTTGCGCCGAGGCCGGAGAGGGCCGTTGGGGCTGGATTTTGCCGGGGCTGGAAGATCGGCCGCTTCGCCCCCGACCCCGTGTCTCGAAGGCCGGCGAGGCGGGCTGGCACGGGTGAGTTTGGTGGCGTCCCTCACGGTAGTGGGAGGTTGACAGTCCGAAGGGCTGGATGCCCGTGTGAGCCTCTTTGAGCCCCTTCCCGGATGTGGGGAGTCGGAGAGAGGAGGTTCAGGGCGGCACATGCGGACTCAGGTACCGGCAAACCCCCATTCATGTCGGTGGTACCGGTAGACTGAAGCAAATCCCGCCCGCTTGCGGGATCCCGCTGACAAACGCTGACAACGCAGATCGACGCAGCCGCTCCTGCTTGCATGCCTGCTGGCCCGGAGTACGGCCTGTGCTGTGCCAGAAAGGGCGCTTCGTGGCCGATTCCGGCAACCCCAACGACAAGAACGAGTCCACCGCCGACGGCGAGGCCGCCGAGGCAGGTGGATCTTCGTATACCGGCAGCAACATCCAGGTCCTGGAGGGCCTGGACGCGGTCCGCAAGCGGCCCGGCATGTACATCGGCTCCACCGGCGAGCGTGGTCTGCACCACCTCGTCTACGAGGTCGTCGACAACTCCGTCGACGAGGCCCTGGCCGGCCACGCGGACACCATCGACGTGACGATCCTGGCCGACGGGGGGGTCAAGGTCGTCGACAACGGCCGCGGCATCCCGGTCGACATCGTCCCGTCCGAGGGCAAGCCGGCCGTCGAGGTCGTCCTGACCGTCCTGCACGCGGGCGGCAAGTTCGGCGGCGGCGGCTACGCCGTCTCCGGCGGTCTGCACGGCGTCGGCGTCTCCGTCGTGAACGCCCTGTCGACGCGCGTCGCGGTCGAGGTCCGGCGTGACGGCTACCGCTGGACCCAGGACTACAAGCTCGGTGCCCCGACCGCCGCCCTGGCGAAGAACGAGGAGACCGCCGAGACGGGCACCTCGGTCACCTTCTGGGCCGACGGCGACATCTTCGAGACGACCGAGTACTCCTTCGAGACGCTGTCGCGCCGCTTCCAGGAGATGGCCTTCCTCAACAAGGGCCTCACCCTGTCGCTGACGGACGAGCGCGAGTCGGCGAAGGCGACGGCGGGTGCCGACGACCCGGACGCGGACGCGGCCGAGCCCCAGGCGCGCACGGTGAAGTACTACTACGAGGGCGGCATCGTCGACTTCGTGAAGTACCTCAACTCGCGCAAGGGCGAGCTGATCCACCCGACCGTCATCGACGTCGAGGCCGAGGACAAGGAGCGCATGCTCTCGGTCGAGATCGCGATGCAGTGGAACTCGCAGTACACCGAGGGTGTCTACTCCTTCGCGAACACGATCCACACGCACGAGGGCGGTACGCACGAGGAGGGCTTCCGTGCGGCGCTGACGGGTCTGGTCAACCGGTACGCGCGCGAGAAGAAGCTGCTGCGCGAGAAGGACGACAACCTCGCCGGCGAGGACGTCCGCGAGGGTCTGACGGCGATCATCTCGGTGAAGCTGGGCGAGCCCCAGTTCGAGGGCCAGACGAAGACCAAGCTGGGCAACACCGAGGCGAAGACCTTCGTGCAGAAGGTCGTGCACGAGCACCTCAACGACTGGTTCGACCGGAACCCGAACGAGGCCGCGGACATCATCCGCAAGTCGATCCAGGCGGCCACGGCGCGCGTCGCGGCCCGCAAGGCCCGTGACCTCACCCGTCGCAAGGGTCTGCTGGAGAGCGCCTCGCTGCCGGGCAAGCTGTCCGACTGCCAGTCGAACGACCCGACCAAGTGCGAGATCTTCATCGTCGAGGGCGACTCGGCCGGTGGCTCCGCGAAGTCCGGCCGCAACCCGATGTACCAGGCCATCCTGCCCATCCGCGGCAAGATCCTGAACGTCGAGAAGGCCCGTATCGACAAGATCCTCCAGAACACCGAGGTCCAGGCGCTGATCAGCGCCTTCGGTACCGGTGTGCACGAGGACTTCGACATCGAGAAGCTCCGCTATCACAAGATCATCCTGATGGCGGACGCCGACGTCGACGGCCAGCACATCAACACCCTGCTGCTGACCTTCCTGTTCCGCTTCATGCGGCCGCTGGTCGAGGCCGGTCACGTGTACCTGTCGCGCCCGCCGCTCTACAAGATCAAGTGGGGCCGGGACGACTTCGAGTACGCGTACTCGGACCGCGAGCGCGACGCGCTGGTGGAGCTCGGCAAGCAGAACGGCAAGCGGATCAAGGAAGACTCGATCCAGCGCTTCAAGGGTCTGGGCGAGATGAACGCCGAGGAGCTGCGCGTCACCACGATGGACGTGGACCACCGCGTCCTCGGCCAGGTCACGCTCGACGACGCGGCGCAGGCCGACGACCTGTTCTCGGTGCTGATGGGTGAGGACGTCGAGGCGCGACGCTCCTTCATCCAGCGCAACGCCAAGGACGTCCGCTTCCTCGACATCTGAGTCGGCTCCGCTGACCGCCGCCTGAAAGGACTTCTGACCAGCAATGGCCGACGAAACAACCCCCACCGCAGAGAACTCCGCGGAGGAGCAGCCCGTGGTGCGCATCGAGCCCGTCGGGCTCGAGACGGAGATGCAGCGCTCCTACCTCGACTACGCGATGTCCGTCATCGTCTCGCGCGCCCTGCCGGACGTGCGGGACGGCCTCAAGCCGGTGCACCGCCGCGTGCTGTACGCGATGTACGACGGCGGCTACCGGCCCGAGAAGGGCTTCTACAAGTGCGCCCGCGTCGTCGGCGACGTGATGGGCACGTACCACCCGCACGGTGACAGCTCGATCTACGACGCCCTGGTCCGTCTGGCCCAGCCGTGGTCGATGCGCATGCCGCTGGTGGACAGCAACGGCAACTTCGGCTCTCCGGGCAACGACCCGGCCGCGGCGATGCGCTACACCGAGTGCAAGCTGATGCCGCAGGCCATGGAGATGCTCCGGGACATCGACGAGGAGACCGTCGACTTCCAGGACAACTACGACGGCCGCAACCAGGAGCCGACGGTCCTGCCGGCGCGCTTCCCGAACCTGCTGGTCAACGGCAGCGCCGGCATCGCGGTCGGCATGGCGACCAACATTCCGCCGCACAACCTCCGCGAGGTCGCGGCCGGTGCGCAGTGGGCGCTGGAGCACCCGGAGGCCTCGCACGAGGAGCTCCAGGACGCGCTCATCGAGCGGATCAAGGGTCCTGACTTCCCGTCGGGTGCCCTGGTCGTGGGCCGCAAGGGCATCGAGGAGGCGTACCGGACCGGTCGCGGCTCCATCACGATGCGCGCGGTGGTGGAGGTCGAGGAGATCCAGAACCGCCAGTGCCTGGTGGTCACGGAGCTTCCGTACCAGACCAACCCCGACAACCTCGCGCAGAAGATCGCGGACCTGGTGAAGGACGGCAAGGTCGGCGGCATCGCCGACGTCCGTGACGAGACCTCGTCGCGGACGGGCCAGCGCCTGGTGATCGTGCTGAAGCGCGACGCCGTCGCCAAGGTCGTGCTGAACAACCTCTACAAGCACACCGATCTGCAGACGAACTTCGGCGCGAACATGCTGGCGCTGGTGGACGGCGTGCCGCGCACGCTGTCGATCGACGCCTTCATCCGCCACTGGGTGACGCACCAGATCGAGGTCATCGTCCGGCGCACGCGCTTCCGCCTGCGCAAGGCGGAGGAGCGCGCCCACATCCTGCGCGGCCTGCTCAAGGCGCTGGACGCGATCGACGAGGTCATCGCCCTCATCCGGCGCAGCAACACGGTCGAGATCGCGCGCGAGGGCCTGATGGGCCTCCTGGAGATCGACGAGATCCAGGCGAACGCGATCCTGGAGATGCAGCTGCGCCGCCTGGCGGCGCTGGAGCGGCAGAAGATCGTCGCCGAGCACGACGAGCTCCAGGCCAAGATCAACGAGTACAACTCGATCCTGGCCTCGGAGGAGCGTCAGCGCACCATCGTGAGCGAGGAACTGGCGGCCATCGTCGAGAAGTTCGGCGACGACCGGCGTTCCAAGCTGGTGCCCTTCGACGGTGACATGTCCATCGAGGACCTGATCGCCGAAGAGGACATCGTCGTCACGATCACGCACGGCGGCTACGTCAAGCGCACCAAGACCGAGGACTACCGCTCGCAGAAGCGCGGCGGCAAGGGCGTGCGCGGCACCAAGCTGAAGCAGGACGACCTGGTCGACCACTTCTTCGTGTCCACCACGCACCACTGGCTGCTGTTCTTCACGAACAAGGGCCGGGTCTACCGGTCCAAGGCGTACGAGCTCCCGGACGCCGGCCGTGACGCGCGCGGGCAGCACGTGGCGAACCTGCTGGCCTTCCAGCCGGACGAGAAGATCGCGCAGATCCTCGCCATCCGCGACTACGAGGCGGCGCCCTACCTGATCCTGGCCACCAAGGGCGGCCTGGTGAAGAAGACGGCGCTCAAGGACTACGACTCGCCCCGTTCGGGTGGTGTCATCGCCATCAACCTCCGTGAGACGGGGGACGGCAGCGATGACGAGCTGATCGGCGCCGAGCTGGTGTCCGCCGAGGACGACCTGCTGCTGATCAGCAAGAAGGCGCAGTCGATCCGCTTCACGGCGACCGACGACGCGCTGCGCCCGATGGGCCGTGCGACTTCGGGCGTGAAGGGCATGAGTTTCCGAGAAGGAGACGAACTGCTTTCCATGAGCGTGGTCCGGCCCGGTACGTTCGTCTTCACCGCGACCGACGGCGGCTACGCCAAGCGGACGCCGGTGGACGAATACCGCGTCCAGGGTCGTGGCGGTCTGGGCATCAAGGCCGCGAAGATCGTGGAGGACCGCGGGTCGCTCGTAGGGGCGCTCGTGGTGGACGAATCGGACGAGATTCTCGCCATCACGCTCAGCGGTGGTGTGATTCGTACGCGCGTCAACGAAGTCAGGGAGACCGGCCGTGACACCATGGGCGTCCAGCTGATCAACCTGGGCAAGCGCGATGCCGTCGTCGGCATCGCCCGCAACGCCGAAGCCGGTCAGGAAGCTGACGAGGTCGAGGCGGACGAGATCGAGACCGAGGTGGCCGACGGACAGGCCGCCGAGGCCGCCGAGGGCACGCAGCCTTCGGCCGGGGAGCACGAGGAGTAAGTCGTGAGTGGAGCCACGGGCGCCGGACCGGCCAAGACTGGAGCGAACGATGCCCGTGGCCCCGCCGCGGACTCCCAGGGGGGAACCGTGACGGACACCCGAGGACCGCAGCCGTCGGCCGATGCGGACGCCGGCCAGGACCGGTCCTCACAGCCCGCACAGCCGTACCAGCCGCCGCAGGCCTACGCGGCGCCCTCGGGCCCGGGGGCGCCGCGGGGTGGCACGGGAGCCACCGCGCAGCGCAAGCCGCGCCCCGGGGTCCGTACGGCCCCCAGGACGCGCAAGGCTCGGCTGCGGGTGGCCAAGGCCGACCCGTGGTCGGTGATGAAGGTCAGCTTCCTGCTGTCGATCGCGCTGGGCATCTGCACGGTCGTGGCGGCGGCGGTGCTGTGGATGGTCATGGACGCGATGGGCGTCTTCTCGACCGTCGGCGGCACCATCAGCGAGGCGACCGGCTCGAACGAGAGCAACGGCTTCGACCTCCAGTCGTTCCTGTCGCTGCCGCGCGTACTGACCTTCACGTCGGTGATCGCGGTGATCGACGTGGTGCTGGCGACGGCACTGGCGACGCTGGGCGCGTTCATCTACAACCTGTCGGCGGGCTTCGTCGGCGGTGTGGAGCTGACGCTCGCCGAGGACGAGTGACCCTCGGACGACGGGTCGGATGACCTGCGCAGACGTCGCCCGACAACGGATTTTGGCCTGACCGGGTCTGTGCGCTAATCTTCAGGAGTCAGCGCGCAGCGCGGATGGGGCTATAGCTCAGTTGGTTAGAGCGCATCCCTGATAAGGATGAGGCCACAGGTTCAAATCCTGTTAGCCCCACAGTGTCGAAGACCCCCAGGCCCCAGGCCTGGGGGTCTTTGTCGTAGGGCCAGTTGGGGGGCCGCCAGGTCACCGAACGGTATCGGTCGGTGTGTATTGTTGGATGCCAGAAGTCCCCTACGTCAACGAAAGACGAGGTCGCGCGGTGAAGAAGCTGCTCCTGGTCGCACTGGCCGCCATCGGCGGGCTCCTCGTGTACCGCCAGATCCAGGCGGACCGCGCCGAGCAGGACCTGTGGACGGAGGCAACCGACTCCGTGCCCTCTGGTTCCGGTGTGTGAGACCCAAGGCATCTCATGAAGCCCCGGCTGCCGCTGCGGCCGGGGCTTTGTGCTGTTCTGTGACGAAATCTTACGTTATGCAAAGATTTGGCTTGCGCTAGCAACTCGGGGTGGGCGTGATGGGTCGGGTACGGACGACAGTGCGGACGGGAGCCGTGGCGGGGGCGGCGGCCCTGGGCCTCGTGGCGGGCCTGCCGGGGGCGGCGCACGCCGAGGGGGCCGCGCCCGGGCCCGTTCCGACGTACCGCGCCGCCGACGGCGCGAAGCCCGTGGAGGGCAAGCCGTCCACGGCGGACGCCCCGCAGATCGAGGCGGGCAGCGTCTACCAGGACACGCTCGGGCCGGGCGAGCGCGTGTACCGGCTCGTCCTCGACAAGGACGAGTCGAACGTCTACGTCTCCGCCGTGGTCCGGCCCGCGCCGGGCGCGAAGGTCTCCGGCGGCGACGGCATCGAGGTGGAGCTGATGACCACCGCCGGCCCGACCTGCGACGACAGCGCCGGCCGCGCCAACTTCGGCTACGACGCCTATCCCATCAGCGCGACCGGCGTCCGGTGGGGGGCGGAGGACGCGAACTGCGCGGCCGCCGGCGTGTACTACGCCAAGGTCACCCGCACCTCGGCCAAGGGCTACGACCAGAGCCCCTGGCCGCTGGAGATCAAAGTCCAGCGGGAACCCGGCCGCGGCGCGGGCGTCCCCACGACGGCGCCCAGCACCTGGCCCTCGGGTCCCCCGTCGCTGCCGGGGACCGAGGCGGTTCCCCGCGCCGGCGGAACCGGCTTCAACGACGCCCGCGCCCTGGGCGCCGGGGTGTGGCGCGACGAGATGCGGCCCGGCCAGACCCGCTTCTACCGGGTCCCGCTGGACTGGGGGCAGCAGCTCGGGCTCAGCGCCGAGCTGTCCTCCGCGACGATGACCAAGACGTACGGCTCCGCCTCGGGCGGGCTCACCGTCTCCCTCTACAGCCCGGCCCGGAGCCCGATCTCCGACAAGGACATCTCGTACGACGGCAAGCAGGCCGGGATCACGATGGGGAAGACCCCTCCCGTCGCCTACGAGAACCGCTTCGCGAGCGACCGGGCCGTCAAGCCGGTGGCCATCGCGGGCTGGTACTACGTCGCGGTGACGATGGGCGGGAAGGTCGCCGAGTTCACCGAGGACGCGACGCCCGTGCCGCTGACCCTGCGGTTGGACATCACCGGCACCCCCGCCAAGGCGCCCGCGTACAAGGGGAGTCTGGCCGCGGGCGGCTTCGGCGTCGACGCCGAGGACCGGACCGCCGCCGAGGAGGGGCTCACCGCACCGGAGGCCGCCGCGGCCGCCGGGAACCGCTCCGTGATGCGGGTCGTGGCGGGCGCCGGCTTCGGCACCGGGACGCTGCTGCTGCTCGTCCTGGGCGGCTGGATCCTGCTGGGCCGCAGGGGACGCGGCGCTACAGCCGCGTGAGCGCCCAGACGCCCACCGCGAAGCAGACCAGCGCCGCGGCGAGCAGCGAGGCCACCGCCTTCGCCGGGGGCGGGGCGATCCCGCGGGCCTTCCGGGCCGGCGGCGCGGCGGCGGGGACCGACGGGGCCATCCCGGTCGCCGCCGTCGGCCCGGTCGGCAAGGTCGGCGGCGGCAGGTGGAAGCTGCCCGTCTCCGAGGGCCCGTACGCGGGCACCTGGGCCGGGACGGCCGGGTACGGGGTCAGCGGGGCCGTCGGGGTCACCGGGCCGGTCGGCGCCAGCGGGGCCGTCGCTGCGGTCGGTGCCGTCGGCGCCGTGGCAGCCGTACCGCGCGGATCCGTACGGGCGGGCTCCGTGGCCACCGTCACCGAGGCCGAACCGCCCGGCTGCGCAGCGCCGGCGCCGGCGCCGGACGCCTGCGCGGCCACCGCCGCCTTCGTGGTGGTGGCCGGCGGGCCCTGCGGACCGAATCCGGGCGGGAGCGGGCCCAGTTGGTCGAACACCTCCACCGGATCCTCGTCCGGGGCGGGCGGCGCCAGCATCTCCACGGCCTCGGCAAGGGCCTTGCGCGCCCCTGTGGCCGTCCGGAACCTGCTCTGCGGGTCCGGCTGCAGGAGGCCGGCGATGACGTCCCAGAGCGGCGCGGGAACGCCCTCGGGGGCGCTGGGGGTCCCATGGGCGAGGAAATGCTCCACCAGGCCCTGGGAATCGGGCTTGCTTCCCTTGAGGAGGTACAGGGCGACCAGCCCGACGGCGAAGAGGTCGGCGGGGAAGTCCGGCTCGGCACCCAGCAGTTGTTCGGGGGCGAAGTAGCCCGGCGTGCCGACCACGTAATCGGTCTCGGTCAGCCGGGGCTCGCCCTTGCGCATGGAGATGCCGAAGTCGGACAGCCGCAGGTGCGGCCGCCCGGTCCCGGTGGCCTCCATCAGGATGTTGGCCGGTTTGATGTCACGGTGGACCACGCCTTCCGCGTGCACCGCCGCCAGCCCCGACAGGAGCTGGTCGAGCAGTGTGCACACGAAACGGGGCGGCAGGGGCCCGTAGTCCCCGATCACGTGGGCGAGGGAGCCGCCGCCGACCAGGTCCATGGTGAACAGGACCTTGTCGTCGTCGGCCGCCCAGCTGGCGGGGGCCAGCACGTGCGGGTGGTCGATCCGCAGCGCCTGCTCCCGCACGAACCGCAGGAGCGTGTGGGCATCGCTCTGCAGCAGGACCTTCGCGGCGACGTACCGGCGGCGCCGGTGGTCCCAGGCCCGCCACACGGCACCCGCGCCACCGCGCCCGATCGGATCGATCAACTCGTACCGACCGGCGAAGATCTCACCCATCGCTGTGCCCGTCCCCCGTCACCCGTCGTCCGCCCTCGTACGTGTCAGTTCTGGTGGGCCTCGTAGTGCGCCACCGCGTCGGCGGTGCGGCCCGCGCCGTACACCCGGAGGAACTCTGCCAGTTCCGGGTGGCTGGGGGCGAGGGTGTTCGCCGCGTCGATGATGTCGCCGGCCGCGGAGACCGAGCGCAGCAGCGACTGGATCTCGCGGACGACCCGCTTGACCGTGGGTGCGCCGGAGCTGGTGGTGGTCTGGCCGCTGTTGCTGAGGACGGAGCCTCCCTGGGTCTTCTTGATCTCGTCCATCCGGTCGGTGGCCTCCGCCGCGCTGACGCTTCCGTCGGCCACCTGGCCGGCGAGGTCCTGGAGGGCCTGGACGCGCTGCACCACGGCCGGGTTGCCGATCTTGGCACGCTGGCCGCTCATCAGCTGGGACAGCATGGGCGCCGACAGTCCGAGGACGGCAGCGAGGCGGGCCTGGTTCAAACCGAGGTCATCTATGAGCCGGCGGAAGAGCGCTCCCAGCGGCTCCCCGTACCAGCTGCGCTGAAGCTCTCTGGCTCTGGCCGTGGCCTCTTGCTGTACTGCGTCCACTCTTACTACTCCCCTTCGCTGGTGCGAACCTCGCGAGCATCTTACGGAGAGTGGTCGCACGGCGGGAGTCCCTATCATTTTGCGAGATGAGGGGGTACACCCGGTACTCTGTTCTGCGGAACGACCACTCTCCCGCGAGGGAGAGGTGCGTCCAGTTCCACGGGGCCTTAGCTCAGTTGGTAGAGCGCTGCCTTTGCAAGGCAGATGTCAGGAGTTCGAATCTCCTAGGCTCCACATGCAAGACCCTCCTGACCTGCGGAAACGCGGTCAGGAGGGTCTTTTTTCTTGCTCAGCGGTCGCGCAGCTCCAGCGTGCAGCACTTGACGCTGCCGCCGGCCTTGAGCAGTTCGGAGAGCTCGACCCCGATCGGCTCGAAGCCCCGCGCCCGCAGTTTGGCGTGCAGGCCGGTGGCCGCGGCGGGCAGGAGCACGTGGCGGCCGTCGGAGAAGGCGTTGAGCCCGAAGACGGCGGCGTCCTCGGCGCAGGCCAGGACGGCGTTGGGGAACATGGCGCGCAGGACGGCCTGGCTGCCCTGGGAGAAGGCCGCCGGGTAGTACATGATCTCGTCGTCCGACAGCACGGAGAGCGCCGTGTCCAGGTGGTAGTAGTCCGGGTTCACCAGGGTCAGCGAGGTGACCGGGAGGCCGAAGAACTCCTGGGCCTCCGCGTGTGAGCGCGGGTCGGTGCGGAAGCCGGTGCCGGCCAGCAGGCGGCGGCCGACGGTGAGGATGTCGCCCTCGCCCTCGTTGACGTACTCGGGCCACAGCGTGTCCTTGTAGCCGCGGCCCTCCAGCCATCTCAGGTACGCGGGCCCCTCCGCGGTGCGTTCCGCGTGCCGGAAGCGGGCGCCGTAGACCTTGCCGTCGACGACGGTGGCGCCGTTGGCCGCGAACACCATGTCGGGCAGGCCCTCGATGGGGTCGATCTCCTCGACGACGTGGCCGAGTTCGAGGTACAGGTCGCGCAGCCCCTCCCACTGGCTGACGGCGAGCGCGTTGTCCGTGCCGTGCTGCGGGTTCATCCACGGGTTGATCGAGTACGTGACGTCGTAGTGCCGGGGCCGGCACATCAGCAGACGGCGGCGGGTGGCGACCCGGGTGGGGCTGTCGGAACGGTAGAGAGCGCCGGCAGGGGTGATGGGCTCGGTGAGCGGCACGAGGGCTCCTTCATGGGGTTTCGACGGAGGCCCGGCCGCCCGAGGGATGGTTCGGGCCGGCCGGATGCGTGTGACACGACTGATCACATGCGCCCCATGGAAATGGCGCCCCGCATTGACCGGAAGCGCCGGAGAACACCGGCCAATCAATGCCCCGACCAGGGGCCGGTGCCGAGTTGATTGTTCGTGTCCGAAACGCCTTCCGGGCAATCGGGCGCTCCCGTCGAATGTGGTCATCACCCGGTTTTCGGGAGCCAACGCAAGTACGGGAACAGTGGCGAGAACCGTCCTGAACGACCGTACAAACCCGTCCACCTGTTCCATCTGGAGGTACTTCCATGGCGCATCGCAACGTCGAACTGCTCGCAGTCGGTGCAGGTCCGGCGAACCTCGCCCTGGCGGTCGCCGTCGAGGAGCTCGCTCCCGAGCTGGCCGGCGACACCCTGCTGATCGAGCGTGAGCAGGACATCGTCTGGCAGCGCGGGATGCTGCTGCCCGACGCGCTGAGCCAGGTCTCCTTCCTCAAGGACCTGGTCACCATGCGCAACCCGTGCAGCCGGTTCTCCTTCGTCAACTTCCTGCATTCCCGGGAACGCCTCGACGCCTTCGTGAACCTGGCCAGTTTCGTTCCCTACCGCAGCGAGATATCCGAGTACCTGCAGTGGGTCGCCGATGAACTCGCCACGGTCCAGGTCGAATACGGCCGCGAATGCACCGCCGTCGAGGCGCAGACGGGCGACGACGGCGAGATCGCCGGCTGGCTGGTCACGCTCGCCGACGGCGACACCATCGGCTGCCGCTACCTCGTGATCGGCGCGGGCCGGGACGCCCACGTCCCCGCCGTGTTCGACGGTCTGCCGGCGGAGCGCGTCATCCACAGCACGCAGTACACGCAGCGCATCGCCGGCGTGCGGGCCGACCTGCCGCACCGCGTCGCGGTGATCGGCGGGGCGCAGAGCGCGGCCGAGCTGTTCGGCGCCGCGCTGCGGGACCTGCCCGAGTGCAAGCCGGCCATGATCATGCGATCCATCGGCCTGAACGGCTACGAGAGCAGCAAGTTCACCAACGAGCTGTACTACACGTCCTTCATCGACGAGTTCTACGACGCGTCGCCCGAGGCCCGCGAGCAGCTGCTCGGCGAGATGTACCGCTCCAACTACGGCGGCCTGTCCCCCGCCACCCTGGACGGCCTCTACCGGCAGTTCTACCAGGACCGCCGCACCGGGCAGGAGCGCCTGGCGATCCACGCGATGACCGACGTCAAGGCCGCGCGGATGGACGGCGAGGAGATCGTCCTCACGCTCGCCGACCGCAAGACGGGCGCCGAGCGCGAGATGCGCACCGACCTGGTGCTGCTGGGGACCGGCTTCGTCCGGGACATGCCGTGGGCGGTCAAGGCCCTCGCGGAGTCGATCGGCCTCGACGAGGTCAACGTGAGCCGGCACTACCGGCTCGACCTGGGCCGCCCGGCGACCGCCGCCTGCTACCTGCAGGGCGTCAACGAGGCCACCCACGGCATCGCCGACTCGCTGCTCAGCGTGCTCGCGGGCCGTTCCGCCGAGATCACCCGGGACATCGTCGCGCACCGCGGCACCGGACCGGTGGAGATCCCGGCCCCGGAGCGCGAGCTCGCGCTCGCCGGCGCGGTCTGAGCACCCCGACCGCGTCCCCCTCACGAGCCGTACCCGCCTGACGAGGAGAGAACGACCCCCATGCTCACGAAGCAACTCGACCGCGACGGACTGACGCACGAGAACGGCCTGGACGCCCAGCGCCTGCTGCCCTGGCCCGAGCTCAACGCCCCCTTCGAGGGGTCCTGGTGCGTGATCCGGCCCGGCACAGCGTCGACGGCGCACGCCCACCACGAGTACGAGATCTTCATCGCCGTCGCCGGCTCCGCGGTCCTGGAGTCGCAGGGCGTCCGCAGGCCCTTCACGACCGGGGACATCGTCCACTTCACCCCCGGCTCCGAGCACCGTGTGATCAACGAGTCCGCGGAGGACTTCGAGATGTACAGCGTGTGGTGGGACCTCGACATGACACAGCGGTTCGCAGCCCGCCACGAAGGAGCCCAGGCATGACACGCCGTACGGTCATCATCGCGCCGCCGCCGACCCCCAACGGGGACCTGCACACCGGGCACCTGGCGGGCCCGTACCTGGCGGGCGACGTCCACGCACGCTACCTGCGGGCGTCCGGCCGCCCGGTGATCTTCACCAGCGGTACCGACGACAGCCAGACCTACGTGGTGTCCAGCGCGGCGCGCGCCGGTCTGACGCCGGAGGAGCTTGCGCTGCGCTCCGCGACGCAGATCCGCGCCACCCTGGAGGCGGCCGGGATCTCCGTGGACGGCTTCGCCCCCTTCGACAAGGGCTACCGCCAGACCGTCATCGACTTCGTCACCGACCTCCACAGCGACGGCGCCTTCCGGCTCAAGACCGTGCGCCTGCCCTACGTCGAGGCCACCGGCGAGTACCTCATGGAGGGCCTGGTCGCCGGCGACTGCCCGGTGTGCCTCCTGGAGAGCCGCGGCGGACTGTGCGAGTCCTGCGGACACCCCAACAACTTCGACGAGCTGCTGCACCCGCGCTCCACCGTCGACCCGGACGCCGTGGTCACGCACCGCGAGGCGCAGATCCTCGTGCTGCCGATGGAGGAGTACCGCGACCGCCTCGCTGACTACTACGTCCGGCACCGGGACGTGCTGCGGCCGCACACCGCGCAGCTGGTCCGCGAGGCGCTGGAGCGCCCGCTGCCGGACTTCCCGATCACCTATCCCACCGGATGGGGCATCCCGGCGCCGTTCACCGAGACGCCGGGGCAGGTCCTCAACGCCTGGGCCGAGGGCATGGCCGCCTCGATGTACTGCACCTGGTACGCGGCCGAGCAGCTCGGTGAGCACGCGGACCGGTTCGACGAGCACTGGCTGTCCGAGCACGGCATCGAGCTCGTGTACTTCCTCGGATTCGACAACGTCTACTTCTGGGGAATGACGCACCTGGCCCTGCTGATGGCGCACGGCGCCCGGTACGTCGAGCCGCACGCCATCGTGTCGAACGAGTTCTACGAACTGGAGAACCAGAAGTTCTCCACGAGCAAGGGCCACGTGGTCTGGGCCGCCGATCTGGTGGCCGAGGTGCCGCGCGACCTGGTGCGCTTCTACCTGGCGCTCACCGCGCCGGAGCACTCCCGTACGAACTTCAGCCGCGAGGCGCTCGCCACCCTGGCGAGCTCCCGGCTGGTCGAGCCGTGGAACCGGCTCGCGGGACGCCTGGACGAACTGCAGGCCGCGGTCCCGGCCGACGCGCTGCTGGAGGTGTCCGAGACCGGCGCCGCGCACGCGGCGATCGTCGTCGAGCGCTTCCGGTCCCACTACGAGCTGGAGAGCTTCAGCCTCCACCGGGCCGCGGACCTGGTGGTCGTCCACCTCGACCGGCTGCTGAAGCAGGCGGACCGCGTCGCGGCGGACGTACCGGGCGACCTCGGGGACCTGGTCCTCGCCGTCAGGACGCTGACCGCGTGCGCCGCTCCGCTGCTCGTGGACCTCGCCGCCCGTGCCGAGCGGGCCGGCGTCGGCCTGACCCTTCCGGCCGGCCCCGTCGCGGCCGCCCCCGTCGCTCCCCTGCGACTCCCCCTCCTGTCCACCGAGGTCGGGGCTTTCGAGTCCTTGGCCGTGCCGGTCGACATCCGAGCCTGACCTCCCGAGGAGCAACTGTGTCCACGATCGCCCCATACCGGCCCAATCGGGCAGAACGTCTGCTCATCCCCGCGACGTTCATCACCAACCTGGGCAACGGCATCCAGCTCACGGCCGCCTCGTACCTGGTGTTCTCCGAGGAGAACACCATGCTCGCGGTCAGCTGGCTGATGATCGCCGTCACCATTCCGCAGGTGGCGCTCTCCCTCTTCTTCGGCAAGCTCGCCGACCGCTTCGACCGCCGCACGCTGGCGATGATCTCGGACCTGGCCAGTGCGGCCGCGGCGATCGGCCTGCCGATCTGGCTGGCCCTCGGCGGTGACCCGTCCACGGTCAGCTACGTCGCCAGCTTCGTCCTGTCGATCTCGGCCGCGCTCTTCTTCCCGGCCAGCAACGCCCTGATCAAGGAGCGCATCCCCGAGGCCCGGCTCGCCCAGTTCAACGGCAACGCGGAGATCGCCATCCAGGGCGGCACGCTCGCCTCGGCGGCCCTCGGCGGCTGGGTGATCGTCTGGGTCGGCACCACCTCGCTGTTCTACTTCAACGCCATCACCTTCCTCCTCTCGGCCGCCCTGCTGTTCTTCATGGGCCGCCGTCCGGCCGACGTGGTCCTCAGCGCCCCGGAGGCCGCGGCCAAGGCCGCGGCGGCCGCCGCCGCCAAGCTGTCCAGTGCCCGCGCCCCGCTGGCCCGCCTCGCGGTGCTCTACATCATCGGCAACATCGTGATCATCGTCGGCAACAGCATCATGCTGGTCCTGGTCATCGAGGGCTTCAAGTCCAACGCCGGCTACCTCGGCATCGTCGACGCGCTGTTCGGGATCGGCGCGCTGTTCGCGGCGTGGGCCTTCAAGAAGCTGAGCGCCAAGGCGACCGTCCTGAAGACGGCCCTGATCGGCTACCTCGCCTTCTCCGTCCTCCTGGTCCTGGAATCGATCCACCTCTACTCGATGATGGCCGTCATCCCGTTCGCGGCGATCGCCTTCTGCGTGGCCCGCATCTCGGCCCGTACGGCCCTGATGAGCGCGGCGCCCGAGGAGCGCACGGGCTTCGTGTTCGGCGCCACCAACGCCTTCGGCCTCGCGGCCGGCACCACGGCCGTCGTCCTGATCTCGCTCCTGGTCGACGCCACCCACGTCCGCAACGGCTTCTACGCCCTGTCCGTGCTCACGGCCCTCATCGCGACCGTCACCGTCATCTCCCTGCGCAAGCACGACCGCGAGGTCGCGGCTGCCGCCGCCGCCGAGCAGGCCGCTCCGGTCGCCGAGTCCGCCGCCTCCGACACCGAGACCGTGGTCGCCGAGCCGGTCCCGGCCAAGGTCTGAGGGGGGAACCGGAGATGAAGCTGCTCGCCATCGAGGCCAGCCAGAACGCCACCTACTACGTCTCCCGCTACCAGCAGATCCAGGACCGCGGAGCACAGGTCTACGTGCTCAACGGCCTGGGCACCGAGGACTTCTGGGACGCGGAGCGCTACCGGATCGCCGGATCCAAGCACATCGAGGACATCGTCACGGCCGCCAAGGTCTGGCACGCGGAGGAGGAGTTCGAAGGGGTCCTGACCTTCTCGGAGTCCGGGGTCGTCACGGTCGCGGTCGTCGCCGACGCGCTGGGACTGCCGACCATCGGGTTCGAAGCCGCCCGGACCAGCCGCAACAAGCTGCTGATGCGCCAGGCGCACGAGCGCGGCGGCGCGGCCCACCCCGGCTTCCGCTACGCCCCCGACGCCGAGGCCGCGGTGGCCGCCGGCGCGGAGCTGGGCTACCCGCTGATCCTCAAGCCGACCCTGGGCGCGGCCAGCAACTTCGTGTTCAAGGTCGACGACGCCGAGGAGATGCGCGCCCGCTTCGAGGACGCCACCCGGGGCATCGAGACCATGTCCTGGGCGCTGATGGAGGCGGACGGCCTGGACCTGGGGCCGAACGGGATCATCATCGAGGGCTACCTCGACGGCCACGAGCACCTCATCGAGGCGCTGGCCTGGGACGACGAGGTGTACCTCGGCTCCATCGTGGACCGGATCACCGTCGAGAGCGGGACCTTCGACGACGACGTCCACCACGCGCCGAGCTCCCTGACCCCCGAGCAGGTGGCCGCCGTCCACGAGGTGGTCCGGGACGCGGCGCACGCCCAGGGACTGCGCCGGTCGGTGCTGCACGCCGAGGTGAGGTTCCACCAGGGCAAGCCGTTCATCCTGGAGATCGCGATCCGTCCCGGCGGCGGCGGTCTCGACCACATGGCACGGATCAGCGCGGGCCACGACCCCATCCAGTGCGTGGTGGACGTGGCCCGGGGCACCCGGCCCGACGTCTCGCACTACGCGCCGACGTCCGTGCACACCGCCGCGATGTGCCTGATCAGCGGGGCGGGCACGGTCGAGTCGATCGAGGTGCCGGCCGACGTCGCCGAGGACCCCGCGGTGTTCTTCCTCAAGATCACGGCCGGGCCGGGGACCGTCGTCAAGCGGCCGCCGGCGGGCAACACCATCCTCGGCTTCCTCGGGGCCACCGGCACCTCCCTGACGGAGGCGCTGACCACGGCCCACGTCCTGGCCACCCGCATCCGTACGGAGATGAGGCCGGAACATGGCTGAGCCGACGGAGCGGCGGTCCACGAAGCGGTACTACCTGATGTGCCGGCCCACCCACTTCGAGGTGAGCTACGCGATCAACCCGTGGATGAACCCGGACAAGCCGATGGACGCGGGCCTCGCGCTGGCCCAGTGGGAGCGGATTCGGGACCTGTACCTCGGCTTCGGACACGAGGTCTCGTACATCGACCCGGTCGAGGGCCTGCCGGACATGGTGTTCTCCGCCAACGGCGCCACGGTGATCGACGACAAGGTGCTGATCGCGAAGTTCCGCCACCAGGAGCGGGCCGCCGAGGCCGACGCGTACCGCGCCTGGTTCGCGGACCGCGGCTACGGCGAGGTCCTCGTCCCGGAACACGTCAACGAGGGCGAGGGGGACTTCGCCCCGGCCGGCCGGCGCGTCCTGGCCGGCGCGGGATTCCGCAGCGACCCCGTCGCACACGAGGAGCTCCGCGCGTTCTTCGGCCTTCCGGTGGTCGGCCTGACCCTGACCGACCCGCGCTTCTACCACCTGGACACCGCGCTGTGCGTCCTCGACGACGACCTGGTGGCGTACTACCCCGCCGCCTTCTCCGAAGAGAGCAGGGAGGTGCTGCGGGAGCTGTACCCGGACGCGATCCTCGCCACCCGGGACGATGCCGAGGCCTTCGGTCTGAACGCGGTGAGCGACGGACTGAACGTGGTCCTGACGGAGACCGCCACGGACCTGATCGATGAGCTGCGCGCACGCGGCTTCGAGCCGCACGGCGTGGACATGTCGGAACTGCTGAAGGCCGGCGGCGCGGTCAAATGCTGCACTCAGGAGATACGACACCGGTGATCGACTACGACGGCAGGAGTTTCCGCAACACCGGTTACCCGTCCGACCAGGACGCCCCCGTCGGCCACTACCGCCAGGAAGGCGACCTGCTCTGGGCGGACTTCGACGGAGGTCCGGTCCGCCGGGGCTCGCTGAACGGGCGCGTGGAGCCCGACGGGAACCTCGAATTCGCCTACACGATGGTCCTCGCGGACGGCGAGGTGGTCGCCGGGCGGTGCTGGAGCACCCCCGAGTTCCTGGACGACGGACGGATCCGGCTCAACGAGCGCTGGGAGCGCTACGGCGCCCACGCGGACAGCGGCGAATCCGCATTGGAGGAGGTACCGAGATGACCCCGCCCACCACCCCGCTCCGCGGGGGCAGCGTGACCTGGGCCTGCACCAGCGGCTTCAGCCCGGTCTTCATCTTCCCGTTCACCCCCGGCGAGTACTACGGGGTGGCCAACCTGCACGAGTTCCAGACGCTGATGTACCGCCCGCTGTACTGGTACGGCAGCGGCGGCCAGCCGACGGTCGACTACGAGCGCAGCCTGGCCGAGCCGCCGCAGTGGAGCGAGGACGGCCTGACGGCGACGATCACCGTCAAGCCCTACAAGTGGTCCAACGGCGAGACGGTCGACGCCGACAACGTGATGCTGTGGATGCACCTCCTGGAGGCCGAGAAGGACAGCTTCGGCGGCTACACGCCGGGCTTCTTCCCGGACAACCTGGCCGGCTACGAGAAGGTCGCCGACGACAAGGTCAGCTTCACCTTCGACCGCGCCTACTCGCACAACTGGGTGCTGATGAACCAGTTCAGCACCATCACCCCGCTGCCCAGGGCATGGGACCGCACCGGCGACGACCGGCCGGCCGACGCCACCCACGACCCGGCGCAGGCCTCCGCGGTCTACGCCTACCTGCGGGCCTGCAACGACGAGCGCAAGAGCTGGGACACCAGCCCGGTGTGGAGCGTGGTCAACGGTCCCTGGAAGCTGAGCAGTTACACCATCGACGGGGTCTCGGGCGAGGCCGTCCTGGTGCCCAACGAGAGCTACTCGGGCCCCAACAAGCCCTACCTGGACGAGTTCCGGCTGGTGCCCACGGCCTCGGACACCGAGCAGTACGAGATGCTCCGCCGCGGCCCGGACGCGCTCGACGGCGTGCAGATCGGCTTCCTGCCCTTCGACGAGGTCACCGAGCCGGCCGAGGACCCGCAGCGCGGCGGCCCCAATCCGCTGGGCGAGCACTACGATCTCGTGCCCCAGCTCACCTACAAGATCCATTACTTCCCGATCAACTTCAACAACCCGACGGTCGCCGGAAAGATCTTCAAGCAGCTCTACTTCCGCCAGGCCCTGCAGTCCTGCCTCGACTCCCGGGGCGCCATCCGCGACGTCTACAAGGGCTACGGCTACCCGACGACCGGGCCCATCCCGGCGCTGCCGGACAGCCCGCTCCTCTCGCCCGCCGCGCACGGGGACCCGTACCCCTTCGACGTCGACGCGGCCCGCCGCTTCCTGACCGAGAACGGCTGGGACACCAGCTCCACCCCGGGTACGTGCGTCCGCGAGGGCACCGGACCCGGGGAGGCGGGCGAGGGCATTCCCGCCGGCACCCCGCTGCGGTTCTCGATGCGGTACGCCAAGGGGCACGAGACCCTGACCGAGGTCATGCGGAAGTTCGCCGCCGACGCCGCACGGGCCGGCATCGAGATCGTGCTGACCGAGGTCGAGGCGAGCGTCCTGGTCCTGGAGGACACCACCTGCACGCCGGGCCCCGACAGCCCCTGCCTGTGGGAGTTCAGCGACTGGAACGGCGGGTGGGGTTACGGCCCCGGCTTCTACCCGACCGGAGAGGCCCTGTACTCGACCGGCTCCTCGGTCAACTTCGGCAGCTACAGCGACCCGAAGGCGGACGAGCTGATCGCCCGCACGGTGGTCAGCGACGACCTGGAGGACCTCTACGCCTACCAGGACCACATCGCGCAGCAGGTCCCGGTCATCTGGATGCCGAACTTCCCCTTCCGGCTGCTGGAGGTCGCCAAGGACCTCCAGGGCGTGGCCCCGGTCAACCCCTTCGGGCTGATCAACCCCGAGGACTGGCACTACGTCGGCGAGGAGCGGTGATGTACCAGCGGCTGATCGACCTCCTCGACGGGCACCGGGCCCGCTACCGGCTGATCGACCACCCGGCCGAGGGCCGGACGGACCTGGCGAGCGTCCTGCGCGGCCACCCGCTGGAGCAGGCCGCCAAGTGCATCATCGTCCGCGTCAGCATCACCAAGCGGGTCGGCAAGTACGTGCTCGCGGTGGTGCCCGGGGACCGGCAGGTCGACCTGGACGCGGTCGCCGCGCTGTTCGGCGGGGGCCGCACGGCCTTCGCCACCCCCGAGATCGCCGAGCGGCTGGCCGGCAGCGTCTGCGGCACGGTGATGCCGCTGAGCTTCCATCCCGATCTGCACCTCGTCGTCGACGAGGGCCTGATCCTCACCGAAGAGCTCTACTTCAACGCGGCCCGCCTGGACCGCTCCGTGGCCCTGTCCACCCCCGACTACCTGGCCATCGCCACGCCGCAGGTCGCGGCCATCGCGACGGCCGGGGACCGGGTCCTGACCCACTCCGCGAGGTGACGAACATGACTGATGACGCCAACGTGACCGATGACGGCGTGGTGATCCTGGTCGGCAGCGGACAGCAGGCCTACCGCGAGTACCTGCTCGCGGGCGCGGCCCGCCGACGCCCGATCTGGATCCTGGACGCGGCGGAGCCGACCTGGCAGACGCAGTACGTCATCGGCTCCACCACGGTCGAACTGCTCGACCGGGAACGCCTGGTGCCCGACCAGGAGGCGCTGATCGCGGCCGCCGAGGCGGTGGCCGCCGAGCACCGGGTGGTGGGGGTGTTCAGCTACGACGAGACGCTCGTGGTGACCACCGCGCTCATCGCCGAACGGCTCGGACTGCCCGGCCTGACCCCGCGGGGCGCCGACAACTGCCGCAACAAGCACAACACCCGGCAACTGCTGACCGCCGCCGGGCTGCCGCAGCCGCACTTCGCCTGCGTGACCGACGCCGGGGAGGCGCTCGCCGCGGCCGACTCCTTCGGCTACCCGGTCGTGCTCAAGCCCCGCGGCATGGGGGCGAGCATCGGCGTCATCCGGGTCGACGGACCCGAGGCGGTCCGCGCGGCCTTCGAGGTCGCGGACACCGCCAGCCACGGCGGGAACAGCGCCTACGAGGGCGGGGTGCTGGTCGAGGAATGCGTCATGGGACCCGAGATCAGCATCGACGGAGCGGTCTTCGACGGCAGCTGGACCCCGCTCTTCCTCGCGCACAAGGAAGTGGGCCTGGAGCCCTACTTCGAGGAGACCGGGCACATGGTCAGCGCCACCGACCCGCTGCTGGCCGACGAGGAACTGCTCGGCGTACTCGGGGAAGCCCACCGCGCCCTGGGCATCGGCTACGGGATCACCCACACCGAGGTGAAGCTGACCTCCCGCGGCCCGGTGATCATCGAGGTGAACGCCCGGCTGGGCGGCGACCTCATCCCGTACCTCGGCAGTCTCGCCACCGGGATCGAGCCGGGCGAGGTGGCCGTCGAGGTCGCCACCGGCAGCCGGCCCGCGTGGACGCCGGCCAGGGCCCGCACCGTGGGCATCCGCTTCCTCTACCCGCACCGCAACGGCACGGTCCGCTCGGTCGACGTGCCCTCCCTCCCGGACAGCCCGGGGCTGCTGGAGGCGAACGTCATGGTCCGGCCAGGCACCTCGCTGCTGCTGCCGCCGGAGGGCTACCTCAGCCGGTACGCCAACGTGATCTGCGCCGGCGACTCCCCGCTGAGCTGCGAGGAGTCCCTCGCCAAGGCGACGGCGCTGACCACGATCGTCCTCGACAGCTGACCCACAGGCCATCGGAACACGGAAAGGAGGTGTGTGATGTCGGCGAGGGTGACGGTAGTGGGCGGCGGTGTGATCGCCCTGCTCACGGCGGTCGAGTGCGTGCTCGAAGGACACAAGGTCACGGTCGTGGACCAAGGCCCCATCCCGCACAGCAGAGCCACCTCTTTCGACCAGCACCGGATCCTGCGGGCCCTGCACCCCGCGGATCCGCGGACCACGGAGGCCGCGCTGCGGGCACACCGCCGCTGGGTCGAACTGGAAGAGCTCTTCCTGACGCGGTTCTACGAGCAGGTCGGCGCGCTCACCGTGCTGCCGCCCGCGGCGGCGGCGGACGGCGCGGCGATGCTCGGCGACGCCGGGGGCAGCGCGAGGGAGCTGACGGCGGCCGGCCTGTCCGACCGCTATCCGCACCTGCACGTGGACGGCGGTCTCGGCGCGGTGCTCGAGGACGAGGCGGGGGTCCTGCTCGCCGAACGCGTCCTGGCCGCCTGTGTCGGCTGGCTGAAGTGGCAGCGGGGCATCGAGCTGATCGAGCACCGGGCCGTGACCGCCGTGGACGGCGAGAGCGGCAGCGTACGGCTGGTGGACGGGCGGGTGCTGCACGGTGACGCGGTGCTCGTGGCGGTGGGGCCCTGGTCCCGGGGCCTGCTGCCGCAGGCCGTCGCGGAACGGCTGACCCTGCACCGGCAGTCCCTCCTCTACTGCCGGGTGCCCCGCAACCAGGCGCGGGCCTGGGCGGCCACCCCGGCCATCCCGGCCCTGGGCACCAGGGGCGGGGCCTGGCTGATCCCGCCGGTGGCGGGCACGGCCCTCAAACTGACCTCGGCCACCGCCTGCCGGGTGGTGGACGACATCACCGACTACGCCACCGACCCGTACTGGCAGCGCAAGCTGGAGAAGGAGTTCGGGGACATCCTCCCCGGCTTCGGCCCGGCCTGGGTCACCGCCGCCAAGGACGCCTACTACACGTCCTTCACCGAGACCGGCGGCCCGCTGCTGGTCGCCCTAGGCGGCGCGGGATACGCGTACGCGGCCTGCGGTGGCACATCCTTCAAGTTCGCGCCGCTCATCGCACGGTCGCTGGCCGACCGGCTGACCGGCAGGAGTCCGTCGCTGATCGGCCTCGGCGCGCTCGACGGGCCACCGCTGGACGTCCACGCCCCGCAGCTCGCGGGCCTGTGAGCCGGCGGCCGGAAGTGGAGGAGGACACGGTGGTCACGGTGCACGACGTACGGCGGCTCGCGCTCGCCCTGCCCAGGACCGAGGAGCACCTGATCCGGGACCGGGTGAAGTTCCGGATCGGCCAGATCGTCTATCTGGCGCTCTCCCGGGACGAGAGCGAACTGGGCTTCGCCTTCCCCAAGGAGGAGCGGGCGGCGCTCGTCGCCGCCGAGCCGGAGAAGTTCTTCCTGCCGCGCGAGTCCGACCTGCGGTTCCACTGGGTGGAGGCCAGGCTCCCGGCCCTGGACCTGGACGAGCTGACGGAGCTGGTGACCGAGGCCTGGCGGATGGTGGTGCCGGCCCGGGTCGCCCGCGAGCACCTGGACCCGCCCGCCGCACCGGAGCCCCCGCCCGCCCCGACCCTGGCCGAACTGGAGGCCTCGGCCGAGGTGTTCAACGGGTTCGCGGGAGTCGACCGCAGCTGGCTGGCGCTGCGCGAGGAGACGGCGGGCGCCCTCGACCTCTCCGACGCCGGGCACCGCACGGCCCTGCACCGCTGGCTGAACTCCTGGGGCTGCCGGATCCGCTACCCGCGCGAGGGCGAGCCCGACCTGTTCGGCGAGGGGCTCGCCGCCTGGTGGGGACGCCACCGCCTGCCGGACGCACCGCTGGCCGGGCTCACCCCGCGCGACATCGCCCGGTTCGTCCGGGCCTACGAGGAACTGGCGGCCCTGCCGATCGGCCGCCGCAGCCTCGGCCCGACCGCCGCCTCCAAGGCGCTGTACGCCCTGCGCCCCGCCTCGGTCATGCCCTGGGACGCGGCCATCGCCGACCGGCTCCACGGGGCCCGCGACGGGGCGGCCTTCGGCCGCCACCTGCGGATCGGCCGGAGCTGGGCGCGTGCGGCGCTCGCGGAGGCCGGCGGCACGGACGAGGTGGCCCTGTGCGCCCGTCTCGGCCGGCCCGGCATTCCCCTGTCGAAGATCCTCGACGAACACCTCTACGTCACGATCACCTACGACGCGAGGAAGACATGAGCGGGCGGGCGGCCGGCCGGGACTACCGCGGGAGCCGCGCGTGCACGGGCGCCCCGGGGCGGGCGGCGGGCGCCGGCGCCTCCTCCGTAGGGTCCGGCTGGGCCAGCGCGAAGGCCCGGGCCATCGGGGTCAGTCCGTACTGCACCGGCAGGTCGGAGTGGTCGAGCAGGCCCGCGTCGAGGAGCCGTTCGAGGAGGTCCTCCACCGGCTGGGCGGACCGCTCGACCAGGACGGCGAGCGCGTCCGCGGACTCGTACACGACGTTGTCCACGGAGGGCGGGTTGTCCGAGTCGGCGAACTGGCGCAGCATCAGCCGGGCCCACGGGGTCAGCAGCCGGTAGGCGCTGTCGAGGCGGACGCTCAGGGAGTCGTCCCCGACCTGCAGCCGTCTCAGGAACCGGCCGGGCTCCGGCCGTCCGTCGCCGAGCAGCTCGGACACGGCGTCCTGGAGCATCCACTCGGGCCGGGCCGCGATGCGCCGGCCGGCCAGGTTCAGCGCCAGCGGCAGGTCCCCGCAGGCATCGGCGAGGCGCAGGCAGGCGCGCGGCTCGGTGCCGACCCGGTCGCCGCCCAGCAGCTGCGCGAGCAGCTCCATCGACTCGTCGCGGTCCAGGGCGGGCAGCCGGATCCGGCCAATTCCGTCGAGGCCCAGCAGCCGGGAGCGGCTGGTGATGATGATGCGGCTCTCGGGCGCCGCGATGAGCAGCTCCCGTACCTGGCGCTCGTGCTGGACGCCGTCCAGCACCACGAGCAGCCGCCGCCGGTTGAGCAGCGAGCGGTACAGGCCGATCCGCTGCCCGGGGTCGTTCGGGATGCGGTCGGCGGGGATGCCGAGCGCCTCCAGGAAGCCGCCCGCGATCCCGGCGGCGTCCTTGCGTCCGTCCGCGGCCGGGTCCAGGTTCGCGTAGAGCTGCCCGTCGGGCAGGTTCACGGCGAGCTCGTGGGCGAGCCGCAGGGCGAAGGCGGTCTTGCCCGCGCCGACCTGACCACTGATCACGAGGGGGGCGACGGCGCGCTGTTCACCATACGAAGGGGCCGTCATGGCCCTGGCCTGCTGGAGCAGTGCACCCCGTCCCACCAGCGGGTGGGGCTCCATCGGCAGCTGGGCGGGCGGCGGCAGGACGGCGCGCACGCCGGCGGCGCGCAGCTCGTTCTCCTGGTGCTGCTGGACGGCCTTGGCCGCCGGCCGGGCCGCTCCGTCATCGCCCTCGGCGCGCGCCGCCTCGTGCCAGCGGCGCTCCCAGCCGGCGCGGTCCCCGCCACAGGCCTCCGCGAAGGCGAGGGCCACCTGAAGGGTCGGGAGGCGGTATCCGGCGGCCGCGTCGGAGAGCACCGAGGCGGAGAACATGGCCCGCGTGGCCATGTCGCGGTAGCCGGGACTGCCGGCCGCGGCCCGCAGCCTGCGCAACTCCCGGGCGAACGCGGTGACTGGTCCGGCATCGGGGGCCAGCGGTCTCTCCAGTCTTCCCACGACTCTGCTCCTTTGGCATTCGCTCCGTGTGCTGCCTGCTGCGGCCTGCTCGTGAACTGTCGATGTCGCCCTTCCCGATCTGCTACCGGATGCTTACCGCGCGCTAGCAGGAACCCCTATGATCCGGTTGACATGGCCTGGCCAGGGGCCCTGTTCACTTGGGGGTGGATGCCCGATGCCGGGGGCGGATTCGGATTCCGGGGAGAGACGGAGCGTGGATCCTGTGGGGGACAGGACGCGCTTCAACGTGCTGGGGTCACTTGAGGGCTGGGTCGACGAGAAACGGCTGCGGCTGGGGGGATCGATCCAGGAACGGGTCCTGTGCATGTTGCTCCTCGAAGCCGGCCGGGTGGTGCCCGTCGCCCGGCTCGTGCAGGCGACCTGGGAGAACGACCCGCCGGTGACCGCGGCGCACCAGGTCCGCAAGGCCGTCGCCGACCTGCGGCGGCGCATACCGGACGGGACCGAGGTGATCGTCACCGACGGGCCGGGATACCGCGTGGTGGTGGCGGACGACCAGGTCGACCTCCTGGAGTTCGACGCGCTGACCAAGGACGCGGCCCGGGCCGTGCGGCAGGGCCGGCAGTCCGAGGCCGCCGACCTCCTGCGGGCCGCGCTCGCGCTGTGGCGGGGCTCCGTCCTGTCGGGCGTGGGCGGACCGGTGATCGAGGCCGCGGCGACGGCGCTGGAGGAACGCCGGCTGGCGGCCGCCGAGCAGCTCTTCGACCTGTGCCTGGCACTGGGCGAGAGCGGTGAACTCATCTCCGGCCTGCGCGAACTGATCACCCGGCACCCGCTGCGGGAGACGCTGCGCGGCCAGCTGATGCTCGCCCTGTACCGCTCGGGACGGCAGGCCGAGGCGCTCAAGGAGTACGGGGAGGTCCGCGGGCTCCTCGTGGACGAACTCGGGATCGATCCGGGACCGCGGCTGGCCAGGCTGTACGAGGCGATCCTGCGGGACAGCCCCGAACTGGCCACGCCCGAACGGCCCGCCCCCGTACGCCCGGCGCCCGAACCGGCCGCTCCCGTACGGCCGGCGCCCGAGCCTGCGGTGGTCCCCGTACGGCCGGCGCCCGAGGAAGCGGCCCCCGAGCCCGCGGCCCGTGCGCAGCCGGTGCCCGGGCAGGCGCGAGAGCAGCCGCAGTCCCAGCCGCTGTCCCCGGCCCCGCCGGGGGACGCGGCCCCCGCACCCGCCGACGCCCCGTGCACCCTGCCGTACGACCTCCCCGACTTCACCGGCCGCGTCAAGGAACTGGCCGAACTCTTCGACTACGCCCAGGATGAGGGCCGGGGCGGCGAGCGGCACTCCCGGATCGTCGCCATCGACGGCATGGGCGGCATGGGCAAGACCACCCTGGCGGTCCGCGCCGCCCACCACCTGGCCCCGCGGTATCCCGACGGGCAGCTCCACATCGACCTGCACGGATTCACCCCGGGCCGCCAGCCCGTGACGCCCGCCGCCGCGCTCGACAGCCTGCTGCGGGCCCTCGGGACACCCGGCGACCGCATCCCCGAGGACCTGGAGGGCCGTACCGGCCTGTGGCGCTCGAGGCTGGACGGCCGGCGGATGCTGCTCCTGTGCGACAACGCGGTCGACGCCGCGCAGATCCGGCCCCTGCTGCCCGCTTCGCCCGGCTGTCTGGTGCTGATCACGAGCCGGGGGCGGCTGCTGGACCTCGACGGCGTCGAGTGGGTGTCCATCGGGATGATGGAGCCCGAGGACAGCACCAGCCTGATGACCGAGACGCTCGGCACGAACCGGGTGGGCGCCGAACCGGAGGCGTCCGCCGAACTGGCCGAGCTGTGCGGCCACCTGCCGCTGGCCCTGCGGATCGCGACCGCCCGGCTGCGCAACAGGCCGCGCTGGACGGTGCGTTACCTGGTCGAGCGGCTGCGCGACGAGACGCGCCGGATGGACGAGCTCAGCTCGGGCGAGCGCAGCGTCGCGGCGACCCTGCGCCTGTCGTACCTGGCGATGGACGAGGAGTACCGCACCGCTTTCCGCATCCTGAGCCTGTACCCGTGCGCCGGTACGGACGTGCACTCGGCGGCGGCGCTCCTCGGCACGGCGGTCCGCGACGCCGAGGACGCCCTGGAGTTCCTGCTCGACGTCCACCTCGTGCAGCAGCCCGACATCGGCCTCTACACCTTCCACGACCTGGTGCGCAGTTTCGCCCAGAGCCTGCGGGGCCCGGCGACGGCGGCCGACGACGCCGCGGCGGTCGAGCGGCTGCTCGGCTACTACCTGACGACCTCGAACGCGGCCTGCGAGATGCTCTTCCCCGGCCGTGAGCGCCGGCCCACCGGCATCCCGCCCTACCACGGCGAGCGGCCGTACTTCAGGAACGCCGACCAGGCCGTGAGCTGGTTCGACCGGGAACAGGCGGGACTGCTCGCCGCCGTGTCGCTCGCCGAGCGGTGTGGCCACGACCGGTACGCGGCCTGTCTGAGCCGCAACGTCGGCTTCCACCTGCACGCGCACGGACAGCTCGACGAGTTCTGGAGCGTCGGGCACCTCGCGGTCGCCGCCGCCCGCCGGCTCGACGACCCGGCACTGCTGGGCATCAGCCTGGCCAACCTGGGCGCCGCCTGCTGGAAGCTCGGCCGCTTCGAGGAAGGGCTGGAGGTGGCCACGGAGGCGCGCGACACCGCGGTGCGCGCCGGGGACCGGCACACCGAGGCGCACAGCGAGTCGACCATCGGGCTGCTGATGTCGATGCTCGGGAGGTACGAAGAGGCGCTGCCCCTGCTGGAGCGGGCCGTCGCCATGGCCCGGGAACTGGGCAATCCGCGCGCGGAGGCCGAGGCCCTGACCATCCTCAGCACGCTGTACGAGCGGTGGGGCCGCTATCCGGAGGCGGCCGCCGCCGCCCGCCAGGCGCTCGACGTCGGCGGTGACCCGGTCAACGAGATCATGGCCCTGACCGACCTGGCCTTCGCCCACGTGGGCCTCGGCGAGGACGCGGACGCCCACGAGAGCCTGAAGCGTGCCCGTGACCTGTGCGACGAGACCAGGTCGCCCGGGGACGTCGCCCTGGTGTTCGCGCTGTCCGCCCAGGTCGCGGAGCAGCGGGGCGACGGTTCGCAGGCGCGCGCGTTCGCCGAGCGCGCCCTGGTCCTCGGGCGGACGAGCGGTGCCCCGATCCGGCTGGCGAAGGTCGTGAACGTCCTCGGCCAGCTCCACATGACGTGGGGGGAACACGAGGAGGCGCTGGCCCTGCACGCCCAGGCCTACAAGATCGCGGCGCCGATGAGCTTCCGCTCCGAGGAGGCGTTCGCGCTGGTGGGGCTCGCCCGGGCGGCCGAGGCGCTGGGCGACGCGGAGACCGCGGCCGGCCACCGCGCCGCGGCGGAGGAATTATTCGACTTCATGGGTCTGCCGGAGCACCGCCGGTCGCACTGACCCCGCACGTGGACGTGCCCCGCACCGGATCTCCGGTGCGGGGCACGTCCACGTCCTGCGCGGCGCACGGCCGGCTTACGGGGTGGGGACCGGGGAGGGGAGCGGGGAGGGAGCCCCCGGACCCTTGTTGTCCGCGACCACCTGGTACCCGGAGGGCTGACCGGCGTCCACCGAGGACACCGTCACACCGACCGCGATCGCCAGCGTCGCGGCGAAGATCCCGATCAGTCCAGCCAGCTTGCTGCGCATGTGTTGAACCCCCTGGTTGCGTACCCGGTGCGCGGTTCCCGTGTGGTGCGGTGGCCGCTCTCGACAAGACAAAGACTGGCCGAGGGCCTTACCGGTCCGTTCCCCTCTCGATACCGCTCGCGGCCGTGGCACGGGAACCGCCGTTCCCGCCCCGTTCCCGTTCCCGTTCCCGGTCCTCGTCCCGGGCCGCCGCGATCCGCGATCCCCGCGCGCTGACCAGCACGTCCGTCCGCGTGGCCCCCGATTCGTACCCGGCCAGATCCAGCAGGGCCCGCACCGTCGCGCGGATCCCGGCCCGCTCCGCGTCGTGGAGCGGCGCCGCGTTCCCCTCGGGGGTGATGTCGGCGACCAGGTGCATCCCGTCGACCGTGAGGGTCTCCACGCGGAACTTGGCCCCCGTCAGCAGCTCTTCGACGAGGTACGGGGCCGAGTGCCGGGCGGTGACGGCCTGTTCGGCCCACTGGTCGAGTCCTGGCCGGTCGTGCACCGGTACGGTCCACCAACAGCCGCTCTTGTCGGCCGACTTGATGACCACCGGCAGCGGGAAGTCCTCCGCCAGGGCGCGCGCCTCGGCGACGGACTGCGCCTCCTCGGCGCGGACGGCCGAGGTCCGGCTCTGATTGAGGATCCGCCGGATCGTCACCGCGTCGGGCAGCCGGCCCGCGGGCTCCTCCCGGCTCGCGGAGAGCTCACGCAGGACTTCCTCCGCGGCGGCCGCGGACCCCGTTCCCAGACCCTTCTCCAGATCGCTCGCGAGGTACAGGACGTGCCCGATCCCGTGCTTGAGGACCGTGTCCGCCAGCAGAGCGCGCAGTGCTTCCGCGTCGTCGAAGTCCACCTTGAGGAGCCGCTGCGGGGGCAGTCCGGCGGGGGGTCGCGCGTCCTGCGGCCGTGGCCGCGGTCCGAGATCCGACACCACCCAGACGTCCAGGCCCGCCACGACCGCGGCGCTCACGAGCCCGGGTCCGGGCCTGACCAGCACCACTCGTTCCGCGGCCTGTTTGATGATCACAGCATTCTCCTCCATCGTGTCCCACGATGCTGGCGCCCCGTCTTCCCGGTCCCTTCCCGCCGCGGTACCGAATAGGTGTACGGGCCTTGCATCCCCCGGATGGCCCCGTCACTGGGCCGCCCGGCGCCCGGTGTCCGACAGTGGGGGAAGGCACCGAGCCCAGGGGGCACCATCACGCCGGAGGCGTACACACCGGAGGCGTACAGACATGGGACTCTTCGACTTCCTGAAGTCCGACAAGAAGAAGGCGGACGAGGCCGCCGAGAAGGTGAAGCAGCAGGTGCAGGAACAGGCGGCCGCGCGGGGGACGCCTCACGCGAGTTCGGCGGCCGACGCCGCCGCTGCCACCAGGGCCGCCGCCGAGCGGATGACGGCCGCGGCGCCGCCCCGGCCCGCGACCCCGACACCCGGGTCCGCCGCGCACAAGGCGGTGCCCGCCACGCCCAGGCCCCCCGCGATGCCGAAGGCCGCTCCCTCCGCCGCGGCGCCGGGGGCGATGCACACCCCCACGCCCAAGTCGGCCGCGCACAAGGCCGTGCCGGCGGCCCCGGTGCCGAAGCCGCCGGCCGCCGCGGCGCAGCGCACGTACACCGTCAGGGCCGGGGACTCGCTCTCCGAGATCGCCCGTCGCGAGCTGGGCAACGAAGCCCGCTGGCGTGAGCTCTACGCCATGAACCAGGGCGTCGTCGGCTCCAACCCCGACCTCCTGCGCCCGGGCATCGTCCTCACCCTCCCCGGCTGACCCGGCTGACAGGGCGGCGTGGGCGGCGGAATCCGCAACGGCCGGTCCCACGTGGAAGGGCCCGGATCCAGCAGGATCCGGGCCCTTCCACGGTGCTCGTTGCCGGCGCGCGTCGCCCGGCGCGGCTCAGCGCGTGTTCAGCGCTTGTCCTCCGGGCCCGGACCGGACCCGGCCTCGCGCTCCTTCTCCGCCAGCTCGTCGTCGAAGCTCGCGGGAGCGGCGTCCTGCGTGGACAGCTCCGTGGCCGCCGGCGGTTCGACGAGCCAGTCCGGGTTCGACTGCTGGTCCCACCAACGCCACGCCAGGTAGGCGCCGACGGCCAGCACGCCGACCACCGCGACGCCCTTGAACAGCCGGCCGCACTTGGCCCGCCGCTCGTGACGCCGCACCAGCTTCTGCACCTCCTTGGCCGACACCTGGCCGCGCAGCGCCGCCAGGGCCGCCGTCGACCGCGACGCGGCCTCCTCGGCCACCGGCGTGGCGGCCGCGATCGCGCTCTCGATCCGCGGCTGTGTGTAATCGGCCGCCTGCCGCGCCGCCAGGCGCGTCTGCTCCACCGCCTTCGTCG
This sequence comes from Streptomyces sp. NBC_01294, assembly GCF_035917235.1. Lineage (NCBI taxonomy): Bacteria > Bacillati > Actinomycetota > Actinomycetes > Kitasatosporales > Streptomycetaceae > Streptomyces > Streptomyces sp. NBC_01294. The sequence continues at coordinate 4,018,255 of NZ_CP108423.1, read as the reverse complement.
CCGCCCGGTCCACGTGCGGCGGCACGTGCGCCCGCGCGGCCTTGAGCCGGGGATGCAGATGGCTGTCGTAGGTCATGCGGGCATGCCGCGCGGCGCCGTTGGCCGCGTGCGACATCTTGGGCGCCAGCAGCTCGTTCGCCTCCTGCGCGTAGTGCACCGCGGCGTCCCTGGCGGATTCCGCATACGGCGCAACTGCCTCCGTCGCGTGCCGCACGGTCTCCCTGGCGCTCTCGGCTGCCAGGCGCACGCTGTCCTTGCCGGTCACGGGATCCTCCTCCTCGGTGGCGGACACAGTTCACCTTTCCACCCTTTGTCGGATCATGCCTGCCATATCGCTGACAGGCATGCGTGACAGGGCATACGGGTGGACGATTTCAGTGCCGCGGAGCGCTCCGTGCGACCATCTGGACCGACAGTGATGACTATGGAAGGCAGATCCGTGGCCGAGAAGCTCTACGCCACCCTGAAGACCACCCACGGCGACATCGAGATCGAGCTTCTGGAGAACTTCGCTCCGAAGACCGTCCGGAACTTCGTCGAGCTCGCCACGGGCGCCCGCGAATGGACCCGCCCCACCGACGGCCAGAAGACCACGGACCCGCTGTACGACGGCACCGTCTTCCACCGCGTCATCAGCGGCTTCATGATCCAGGGCGGCGACCCGCTCGGCAACGGCACCGGCGGCCCCGGCTACCAGTTCGCGGACGAGTTCCACCCCGATCTGGCCTTCACCAAGCCCTACCTGCTCGCCATGGCCAACGCGGGCCCGGGCACCAACGGCTCGCAGTTCTTCATCACCGTCGCGCCCACCGCCTGGCTGACGCGCAAGCACACCATCTTCGGCGAGGTCGCCGACCCGGCCAGCCGCAAGGTCGTGGACGCCATCGCCGGCAGCGCCACCAACCCGCGCACCGAGCGCCCCCTGGACGACGTGATCATCCAGTCCGTCGTCGTCGAGAAGCGCTGACGGACCGGATTCCGTCCCGGGCCCAGCGGGCTCACCGGGCGCACCGGGAACCTTTCCGCCCCGCCCGTCCGTACTGGATACATACCGGACCGGCGGGGCGCCCCCCTGCCCCGCCGCCGATCGAGGGGACCGATGGACACCGACCGTCTGCCGGGCTGCTACCGCCACCCGGACCGCGACACGGGGATCAGCTGCACCCGCTGCGAGCGTCCCATCTGCCCCGAGTGCATGATCAGCGCCTCGGTCGGCTTCCAGTGCCCCGAATGCGTCCGCGAGGGCTCCGGCGCGGGGCACCGCCCCACCGCGAACGCGCCGCGCACCATCGCCGGCGGGGTGGTCGCCGCCGACCCCCACCTCGTGACCAAGATCCTCATCGGGATCAACGTCCTGGTGTTCCTGGTGGCCGCGGCCAACCCGGCCCTGGTGGTCCAGCTGGAGTTGATCGGCCGGTACCGGGAATTCGACCAGTTCCTCGTCGGCCCCGTCGAGGGCGTCTCCACCGGCGAGTACTACCGACTGCTGACCTCGGTGTTCCTGCACACCGAGTGGTGGCACATCATCGGCAACATGCTCGCCCTGTGGGTCATCGGCGGTCCGCTGGAAGCGGCACTGGGCCGGGCCCGCTACCTCGCGGTCTACCTGCTGTCGGGCCTGGGCGCCAGCGCCCTCGTCTATCTGCTGACCGCGCCGAACACCGCGACCCTCGGTGCGTCCGGCGCCGTCTTCGGCCTGCTCGGCGCCACCGTCGTGCTGGTGCGCCGGCTGCGGTACGAGATGCGGCCGGTGATCGTCATGGTCGTGCTGATGCTGGTCCTGACCTTCGTCCCGCTCGGCGGCAGCCTCAACGTCTCCTGGCAGGCCCACGTGGGCGGCCTGGTGACCGGCGCCCTGGTCGGCCTGGGCATGCTCACGCCCGCCACCGGCAGGACCCGCACACTCGTCCAGTGGGGTACCTGTGTGGTGGCGTTCCTGCTGGCCGCGGCGGTGATCGTGCTCCGCACGGCGGAACTCACCTGATCACATCGGCGTCAACTCTCCACAGAGTTATCCACAGATCTTCTGTCTTTTCCTCAGGTGTGGATGACGCTGTGGATAACTCATGGGGAGAGCTTCCATCAGGGACTGGTGCGTGCTACTTCCACTGCGTGGAAACGCCGAATCCCGCGGCGATGAATCCGAAACCGACCACGATGTTCCAATTGCCCAGTGCCTGGATCGGCAGCTGGGTCTCGGTCACGTAGAAGACGACGATCCACGCGAGTCCGATCAGGAAGAACGCCAGCATGACCGGGGCGACCCAGCTGCGGTTCGTCAGCCGGATGCTCTGCGGCGTCCGCGTCGGCGGCGGCGTGTAGTCGTCCTTCTTGCGGATACGTGACTTCGGCACGAGGGGCTCTCCTGTCGATGCGCTGGGGACCTTGCCTGCCCCGGGCGTCCGTTAGCGTAGTGGACCTGTGGCGTTGAAGGAGAAGGGTACGTTGAGCAATTCCGACGACTCCTCCGCGGGTCCCCGTCGCCGGGCCAGACCGGTCCGGCTGCTGACGGCCGCCGTCTTCGCCCTGGCCGGGCTGCTCTTCGTCACCAGTTTCAACACCTCCAAGGGTACGAACATCCGGACGGACGCCTCACTCCTGAAGCTGTCGGACCTGATCAAGGAACGCAGCCAGGACAACGCGGAGCTGGAGCAGAGCATGGGGGCGGTACGCCGCCGGGTGGACACGCTCGCCGATCGCGACGACGGCAGCACCAAGGCCGAGGACGCCAAGCTGGCCGCCCTGCGCGCGGCCTCGGGCACCCAGGAGCTGTCCGGCAAGGGCCTGACGGTCACCCTCAACGACGCCCCGCCGAACGCCACCGCCCGCATCCCCAACGTGCCCGAGCCGCAGCCCAACGACCTGGTGATCCACCAGCAGGACCTGCAGGCCGTGGTGAACGCCCTCTGGCAGGGCGGCGCCGAGGGCATCCAGGTCATGGACCAGCGGCTCATCTCCACCAGCGCGGTGCGCTGCGTGGGCAACACCCTGATCCTCCAGGGCCGGGTCTACTCCCCGCCGTACAAGATCTCGGCGGTCGGCGACCCGGCCGCGCTGAAGAAGGCCCTCGCCGCCTCCCCCGCCCTGCAGAACTACCAGGCGTACGTGAACGCGTACGGGCTCGGCTGGAAAGTGGACGAGCACAAGGCGCTGACACTTCCCGCCTACTCCGGCACAGTGGACCTCCACTATGCGAAGCCGGTGGCGCCCACCCCGTGATCGGGTCCGTCCCGACGTCCTGCTGCGCCTGGTGGTACGGACGTTCAGCGAGGTGTGCCTGACGGCGGGCACGCTGATCGTGCTGTTCGTGGCGTACGTCCTGCTGTGGACCGGGGTCAAGGCCGACCGGGCCATGGACGGCGAGATGACCCGGCTGCGCGACGGCTGGGCGGCGGCTCCGGCGGCCGCGCCGCAGCCCGCGCAGCCCACGCCGTCGGCACCCCCGGCGGCCCCCGCGGAGCCGGAGCGCTACCCCGCCGGCAAGGCCTTCGCCGAGATGTACGTCCCCCGCTTCGGCCCGGACTGGGTCAAGCCCGTCCTGGAGGGCACGGACCCCGAGCTGCTCAAGCGGGGCCTCGGCCACTACGCCGGCACCGCCCGCCTCGGCGCCGTCGGGAACTTCTCGGTGGCCGGCCACCGGCGCACGTACGGGGACCCCTTCAAGGACTTCCCGCGGCTGCGCCCGGGAGACGAGGTGATCCTCAAGGACGCGGGCACCTGGTACACGTACACGGTGCGGGGCGGACCCCTGCGCACGCTCCCGACCGACATCGGCGTGGTCGACCCGGTCCCGGAGAAATCGCCCTTCGGGCAGCCCGGCCGGTACCTGACGCTGACGACCTGCGACCCGGAGTGGGGCCACAGCCACCGGCTGGTCGTCTGGGCGGAGCTGACCGGCACGCGCACCGCCGAGCGGGGCAGACCGGACGGTTTGTCCAGGTGACCCACCCTTTCGGGCCGCTGCCTTTAGTCTGTTCGCGTACCGCCCCTGCGGTGCGTTGAACGAACGCGGACGAAAAGGAATCAGGCGGCATGTACGGCTGGATCTGGCGGCACCTGCCGGGCAACGCGTGGGTACGCGCGCTGATCTCACTCGTACTGGTCCTCGCGGTGGTCTTCGTGCTGTTCCAGTACGTCTTCCCGTGGGCCGAGCCGCTCCTGCCGTTCAACGATGTGACGGTGGACGAGGGATCGGGAGCCACTCCGTGAGCGCGCGCATTCTGGTTGTCGACAACTACGACAGTTTCGTCTTCAACCTGGTCCAGTACCTCTACCAGCTCGGCGCCGAATGCGAGGTCCTGCGCAACGACGAGGTCGAGCTCTCGCACGCGCAGGACGGCTTCGACGGCGTGCTCCTGTCCCCCGGGCCGGGCACGCCGGAGGAGGCGGGCGTCTGCATCGACATGGTCCGTCACTGCGCGCAGAGCGGCGTTCCCGTCTTCGGCGTCTGCCTCGGCATGCAGTCGATGGCCGTCGCCTACGGAGGGGTCGTGGGCCGGGCGCCGGAGCTGCTGCACGGCAAGACCTCGCCCGTGGTGCACGAGGGCCGCGGGGTCTTCGAGGGGCTGCCGTCACCGTTCACCGCCACCCGGTACCACTCCCTCGCCGCCGAGCCCGAGACCCTGCCCGGCACGCTGGAGGTCACCGCGCGCACCGAGGACGGGATCATCATGGGCCTGCGCCACCGGGAGCACGACGTCGAGGGCGTGCAGTTCCACCCCGAGTCGGTGCTGACCGAGTGGGGCCACCGGATGCTCGCGAACTGGCTCGTGCGGTGCGGTGACGCGGGTGCCGTGGAGCGCTCGGTGGGGCTGGCCCCGGTGGTGGGCAAGGCCGTCGCGTGACCGCGGTCGCGCCGTCCGCGCCCACGGAGGGCCGGGCCGCGCGACGCAGGGCAGCTCAGGAGGCCGCGAAACGGACCGCCAGACGCACCCGGAGGCGGGGCGGGCGGCGGCGCAGGCGGCCCGCGTCGGGCGGCCCGGTGGTCATCGCGAGCCGGCTGGGCGGAGAGCTGTTCATCACGCTGGGCCTGGTGATGCTGCTGTTCGTCGCCTACCAGCTCTGGTACACGAACCTCGTGGCGGAGCGGGCGGCGAACGGGGCCGCCGGCTCGCTGCGGCAGACGTGGGAGCGCCAGGCCGGTGAGGGCGAGCCGGGTGAGGTCGGGGCCGCCGCACCGCCCGTCACGGCCTTCGAGCCCGGCCAGGGCTTCGCGATCCTCCACATCCCGAAGCTGGACGTGAAGGTCCCCGTCGCGGAGGGCATCAGCAAGCCGAAGGTGCTGGACCGCGGCATGGTCGGGCACTACGGCGAGGGCGCACTGAAGACGGCGATGCCGGCGGACGAGAAGGGCAACTTCGCGGTGGCCGGACACCGCAACACGCACGGTGAGCCCTTCCGCTACATCAACCGGCTGGTGCCCGGGGATCCCGTCGTGGTCGAGACCCGGGACGCCTACTACACGTACGAGATGACCTCGTCGCTGGCGCAGACCCCGCCGACGAACGTGGCGGTGATCAAGCCCGTGCCCGAGGGATCGGGGTTCACGTCCGAGGGCCGGTACATCACGCTGACCACCTGCACCCCGGAGTTCACCAGCACCTACCGGATGATCGTATGGGGCAGGATGACCGAGGAACGCCCCCGCAGCCAGGGCCCGCCGCCCGCGCTGACCAGCTAAGGACGAATCAGCAGTGTCTCGTGCCCGCCGCCGCGCCGCGGCCCCGCCCGCCGGCAGCCGCAGTGTGCTCGCCGGGTTCCTGAGCCTGCTGGGCGAGGTCCTGATCACGGTCGGCCTGGTGCTCGGCCTGTTCGTGGCCTACTCGCTGTGGTGGACGAACGTGCTCGCGGACCGGCACGCGTCGGCGGGGGGCGACCAGGTGCGCCGGCAGTGGCAGACACCGGACCCGTCGACGCCCGCGCAGCCGGGGGCGCTGGACACCAAGGACGGCGTCGGCTTCCTGCACGTGCCGGCGATGAAGAACGGCGAGGTGCTCGTCAAGCAGGGGACGGCGCCGGACATCCTCGACGACGGCGTGGCCGGGTACTACACGGAGCCGGTGAAGTCGGCCCTGCCGTGGGACGAGAAGGGGAACTTCGCGCTCGCCGCCCACCGGGACGGTCACGGGGCGAAGTTCCACAACATCGACAAGGTGAAGAACGGCGACGCGATCGTCTTCGAGACCCGGGACACCTGGTACGTCTACAAGGTGTTCGCGGAGCTGCGCCAGACCTCGAAGTACAACACCGACGTGATCAACCCGGTCCCGAAGGACTCGGGCAAGGCCGCCCCCGGCCGGTTCATCACGCTCACCACCTGCACCCCGGTCTACACCTCGAAGTACCGCTACATCGTGTGGGGCGAGCTGGTCCGGACGGAGAAGGTGGACGCGAAGCGCACGCCGCCGGCCGAGCTGCGCTGAGCCGCCGCTGAGCCGCTGAGCCGCTGAGCCGCTGAGCCGCTGAGCTGCGGGGCCGCTGAGCCCGGCGGCTGCGGTGCTCCGGACCAGGAAGGCCCCTGGGCGCCGCTGTGAGGCCCGTACGCAAAAGGTCCGGCCCCCGGGGAGGGGCCGGACCTTTTGCGTACGTAGCGGGGCGTCTAGCGGCCGTCCAGGCCTCCGATGAAGCCGCCGCCGTTGTTGCCGCCGTTGTTGCCGCCCTGGCCCGGCGTCGTGATGACGTTCACGTTCTGGCCCGGGGTGGCCGGGGCACCGGGCTGCGGGTCGGTGCCCACCACGATCGCGTTGTCGTCCGACGGGCCGACGACGACGCTGCCGAACCTCAGGTTGGCGCGCCGCAGATCGTCCTTGTACTGGCCGAGGGTCCGGCCCGCGAAGTTCGGCACCGCGGTCTGCGCCGAGGCCTTCGCGATGCTGATGTTCACCGTCTTGTTCAGCTCGAGCGGCGTCCCCGCCGGGTACTGCTGATCGACGACCGTGCCCGGCGCGGCTCCGGGCGAGTCGATCTCGGTCACGCTGCCGAGCCGGAGGTTGACGGCCTTGAGGGCCTTCTCCGCGTCTTCCTGCTTCTTGCCCTTGAGCTCCGGGACCGAGGCCTTGGAGACTTCCTTGGCGACGGTCAGCGTGACGACGGAGTTCTTCTCCGCCTCGCCGCCCTTGGGGCTCTGGTCGAGCACGGTTCCGGCGGGGCGGTCGGACTCCTTGGCCTTCCGGTCGACCTGGAAGCCCTTCTCCTTCAGCGCCGCCTCGGCCTGCTCGTACATCAGGTTGATGACGTTGGGGACCGGCTCCTTGGGCGCGCCCGCGGAGATCGTCACCGTGACCGTGGAGCCGTCCTCGACCTTCTTGTCGGGCTGCGGGTCCTGCTTGCAGACGTTGCCCTTCGGCTGGTCCGCGCAGGGTGCGTCGCCGCCCTTGACCACCGTGAGTCCGACGTTGTTGCCGCTCTTCTGGGCCTGTTCGAGGGTCTGGCCGATGAGTTTGGGCACGGCGGGGCGGTTGTCGGCGGTGTCGCCGAAGAGGGAGCGGCCGATGAGGATCGCGCCGACGAGGACGAGGATGCCCGCCGCGACGAGCAGGATCGTGGAGGCCTTGCTCTTCTTCTGCTGGCGGCGGCTGGGGCCCTGGTCGTAGCCGCCGTGGCCCTGGTCGCCGTAGCCGTACCCGCCGTCGCCCGGGGGCATCGGCGGCATCATCGAGGTCTGGCCGGCGTCGGTGGTGCGCAGGGCGGTGGTGGGCTGGTCGTAGCCGGGCTGCCCGTAGCCGTGGCCTTGGTCGTGCGGGTAGCCGTAGCCGGCCGCGCCCATGGTGGCGGTGGCGGCGACGGGCTGGCCGTCGAGGCAGGCCTCGATGTCGGCGCGCATCTCGTCGGCCGACTGGTAGCGGTAGTCGGGGTCCTTGACCAGGGCCTTGAGGACGATGGCGTCCATCTCGGGCGTGATCTCGGGGTCGAAGTTCGACGGGGGCTGCGGCTCTTCCCGTACGTGCTGGTAGGCGACGGCCACGGGGGAGTCGCCGACGAACGGGGGCCGGACGCTGAGCAGCTCGTAGAGCAGGCAGCCCGCGGAGTAGAGGTCGGAGCGCGCGTCGACCTGCTCGCCCTTGGCCTGCTCGGGCGAGAGGTACTGGGCGGTGCCGATGACGGCAGCCGTCTGCGTCATGGTCATGCCGGAGTCGCCCATGGCGCGGGCGATGCCGAAGTCCATGACCTTGACCTGGCCGGTGCGCGTCAGCATCACGTTGGCGGGCTTGATGTCGCGGTGCACGATGCCGGCGCGGTGCGAGTACTCGAGGGCCTGGAGGATGCCGATGCACATCTCCAGCGTGCGCTCGGGCAGCAGCTTGCGGCCGGAGTGCAGCAGCTCGCGCAGGGTGGAACCGTCGACGTACTCCATCACGATGTACGGGATGGAGATGTTGTCGACGTAGTCCTCGCCGGTGTCGTAGACGGCGACGATCGCCGGATGGTTCAGCGACGCGGCCGACTGGGCCTCGCGCCGGAACCGGGCCTGGAAGGACGGGTCACGGGCGAGATCGGCACGCAGGGTCTTGACGGCGACGGTACGGCCGAGCCGGGTGTCGTGGGCGAGGTAGACCTCGGCCATGCCACCACGGCCGAGCACGTGGCTCAGCTCGTACCGGCCGCCGAGGCGACGCGGCTCTTCCATAACGTTGCAGCCCTCTCCGTCAGTCCCGACCGCACCTGTGTGTGGTCCGGCGGTGTGCTGTTCGCGCAAAGGCTACCGGCCGATCGTCCGTGATCGGTTCGTGGCCACAGGCTGATACTGGACCGGTACCGTACGCTCGGTTCCGGGCGGAATTCAGTGACGTGCGTCACTCCGCTCCACCCGCAATCCGGCGGTTACTTCTGGCTCTTGAGCACCGCTTCCATCACGGCCTTGGCGACGGGGGCGGCGAGACCGCCACCGCTGATGTCGTCGCGGGCCGTGCCCTCGCTGTCCTCGATGACGACGGCTACGGCGACGGGCGAGGCGCCTTCCGGGTTCTCGGCGTAGGAGATGAACCAGGCGTACGGACGCTTCTTGTTGCCCTCGCCGTGCTGGGCGGTGCCGGTCTTGCCGCCGACCGTCACGTTCTTGATCTTGGCCTTCTCGCCCGTGCCCTTCTCGACGACGTTGACCATCATCTGCTGGAGCTTCTCGGCGTTCTCGGCGGACAGCGGCCGGCTCATCTCCGACGGGTCGTGCTTCTCGATGATGTCCAGGTTGGGGGACGTGAGGTTGTCCACCATGTAGGGCTTCATCAGCTTGCCGTCGTTGGCGATCGCGGCCGTGACCATGGCCATCTGCAGCGGGGTGGCGGCGGTGTTGAACTGGCCGATGGCGCTCTGCGCGTTGCCGTCCTTGCCCATCTTCTTGTCGTAGATGCTGGCGAACGCGCGGACCGGGATGTCGATCTTGTCGTTGTTGAAGCCGAACTTCTCCGAGGTCTCCACCATCTTGTCGCGGGTGACCTTGTCACCGAGGTTCGCGAAGACGGAGTTGCACGAGATGCGCAGCGCCTCGTTGAGGCTGGCCTTCTCGCACCCTGTGTGGGAGTTCGGCAGCTGGGTCTTGGTGCCGGGGAGGAAGTACGGCTCGGGGGTGTCCGTCGGGTCGTCGATGCCCTTGACGACGCCGTGCTCGAGGGCCGCGGCCGCGGTGACCACCTTGAACGTGGAGCCGGGCGGATACGTCTCGCGCAGCGCGCGGTTGACGAGCTTCTTGTCCTCGCTGTCCTTCAGCTCGACCCAGGCCTTCTCGTCGGCCTTGGAGTTGCCCGCGAAGCTGGAGGGGTCGTACGAGGGGGTGGAGACGAGGGCGAGGATCGCGCCGGTGCGCGGGTCGATGGCGGCGACCGCGCCCTTCTTCTCGCCGAGCGCCTTGAAAGCGGCCTTCTGGGCCTCGGGGTTGAGCGTGGTGACGACGTTGCCGCCCTGCTTCTTCTCCCCGGTGAACATGCCGATGGTGCGGTCGAAGAACAGCCGGTCGTCGTTGCCGGTGAGGATGCCGTCCTCGAGCGATTCGAGCTGGGTGGCGCCGAAGGCCTGCGAGGCGTACCCGGTCACGGGCGCCCAGAGCGGGCCGTCCACGTAGGTCCGCTTGTACTTGTAGTCGCTGCCGGCGGTGACCGCGGAGCCGGTGATCGGTGCGCCGCCGTTCACGATGATGTTGCCGCGTTCGGTGGCGTACTGGGCGATCTGGACCCGGCGGTTCTCCTTGCGCGTGCTGAGTTCCTCGGCCTGCACGTACTGCAGCCAGTTGGTGCGGATCAGCAGGGCGAGGACGAGCAGCCCGCAGAACAGCGAGATGCGGCGCAGGGGCTTGTTCATGACGGGCGGACCACCTGGGTCATCTCGGAGTCGGGGGACGGGGCGGGGGCCGGGGCAGGTCGGCGTGCGGTGTCGCTGATCCGGATGAGGACGGCGATGAGGATCCAGTTCGCGAGGACGGAGGAACCGCCCGACGCGAGGAAGGGCATCGTCATGCCGGTGAGGGGGATGAGGCCCATGACGCCGCCGGCGACCACGAAGATCTGGAGCGCGAAGGCGCCGGAGAGGCCGATGGCGAAGAGCTTGCCGAAGGGGTCACGGGCGGCGAGGGCGGTGCGGACGCCCCGCTCGATGATCAGCCCGTAGATCAGGAGGAAGGCCATCACCCCGGCGAGGCCGAGCTCTTCGCCGACGGTGGAGAAGATGAAGTCGGAGTTGGCGGCGAAGCCGATGAGGTCGGAGTTGCCCTGGCCCCATCCGGCGCCGAGGACACCGCCGGAGCCGAAGCTCATGATCGACTGGCCGACCTGCTCGCAGGCGCCCGAGGTGGCGTAGCAGCCGAAGGGGTCGAGCCAGGCGTTGACGCGGGCCTGGACGTGGCTGGCGAAGGAGGCCACGACGACGGCGCCGCCCACCGACATCAGCAGGCCGATGACGATCCAGCTGGTGCGCTCGGTGGCCACGTACAGCATGACCACGAACATGCCGAAGAAGAGCAGCGAGGTGCCGAGGTCGTTCTCGAAGACCAGGACCAGCAGGCTCATCGCCCAGATCATCAGGATCGGGCCGAGGTCGCGGCCGCGGGGCAGGTAGAGGCCCATGAAGCGGCGGCTGGCCAGGGCCAGGGCGTCACGCTTCACCATCAGGTAGCCGGCGAAGAAGATCGCGATCACGATCTTCGCGAACTCGCCGGGCTGGATGGAGAAGCCGCCGACGCTGATCCAGATCTTGGCGCCGAAGACGTCGGCGCCCAGGCCCGGGATGACGGGCAGGATCAGCAGCACCAGGGCGCCGGCCATGGAGATGTACGTGAAGCGCTGCAGGACGCGGTGGTCCTTGAGGATCAGCAGTACGGCGGCGAACAGGGCGATCGCCAGCGCCGTGTACATCATCTGGCGGGGCGCGGAGGGCGAGAAGTCACCGAAACTGCGCTTGGCGAGGTTCTGCAGCCGCTCGGACTGGTCCAGGCGCCAGATCAGGACCACGCCGAGCCCGTTGAGCAGGGTGGCGAGCGGAAGCAGCAGCGGGTCGGCGTACTTCGCGTACCGGCGCACGACGAGGTGCGCGATGCCGGCGAGGACCGCGAAGCCGAGGCCGTAGACGAACATGCCGGGGGGCAGGTCGCCGTGGATCGCCAGACCCACGTTGGCGTAGGCGAAGATCGGGATGACCACGGCGAAGACGAGCAGCAGAAGCTCGGTGTTCCGCCGGCTCGGCAGCTCGATGGCGCCGATGGTGGTCGTGTTGGTGACAACGCTCATGGTGTGGCAGGCCCCCTGTGCCCGCGTGTGTCTACTGCTTCCCGCACAGGCCGACCAGCTGCTGCTCCTCGGGAGTCAGGCTGGGGCCGGGTGGCTGGCTGTTCTGTGCCTCGGCGTTGCGGCGTTCCTCGTCCTTCTTGCAGGCGGAGACCTGGACGCCGAGGTCGTCGAGCTTCTTCCGGGCGCCGTCGAGGCTGCCTTCGCTGATGGTGGCCTCGACCAGCTTGCGCTTGAAGGGCGGGAGGTACTTCAGTTCGATGTCGGGGCGGTCGGTCTCCACCTTGGAGAGCTCCAGCGGCCCCAGCTTGGGGCTGATGCCGCGGAAGAGCGCCACGTGCTCGCCGTTCTTGCCGACGTAGAACTGGGTCTGGGTCCAGCGCCAGCCGGCGTAGAGGCCGCCGCCGATGACGCCGACGACGAGCAGCAGGGTCAGCGTACGCGTGGTCCACTTGCGCCCTTTGCTGCGGCGCCTGCGGGGGTGGTCGTACGTGTCCTCGTAGCCGGGGTCGGCGTCGTAGCCGTCGGCCTCGCCGAAGCTGCCGTAACCGCCGCCGCCCTTGGCCTGGCCCTGCTCGGAGTACCCGTAGCCGGGGGCGTCGCCGCTGCCGGGGGGGCCGAAGGATCCGGCGGGCGGCGGTGCCTGGCGGCCGAGGCCCGAGGCGCGGCCCGCCGGGGTCTGCATGGCGTTGCCGCCGTCGAAGAGCTGGTGCTGGTTCTCGGCGACCGCGCCGACGACCACCGGGGTGTCGCTGACCTGGGCGGCGAGGGTGTCGCCGCTGTCCGTGTCGAGGACGTCGGCGACGATGCAGGTGATGTTGTCCGGGCCGCCGCCGCGCAGCGCGAGCTGGATCAGGGACTGCACGGTCGCGCGGGGACCGTGGTAGTCGGCGAGGGTCTCTTCCAGGGTCTGGTGGGAGACGACGCCGGAGAGCCCGTCGGAGCAGATCAGGTAGCGGTCGCCGGCCCGGACCTCACGGATGGAGAGGTCGGGTTCGACGATGTCGCCGCTGCCGAGCGCGCGCATCAGGAGCGAGCGCTGCGGGTGGGTGGTCGCCTCCTCCTCCGTGATGCGTCCCTCGTCGACAAGGCGCTGCACCCAGGTGTGGTCCTGGGTGATCTGGGTGAGGACGCCGTCGCGCAGCAGATAGGCGCGGGAGTCGCCGACGTGCACGAGGCCCAGGCGCTGGCCGGTCCACAGCAGGGCGGTCAGGGTGGTGCCCATGCCCTCGAGCTGGGGATCCTCCTCGACCATGGCCCGCAGCTGGTCGTTGGCGCGCTGCACGGCCGTGGCCAGGGACGTGAGGATGTCGGAGCCCGGGACGTCGTCGTCGAGCTGCACGAGGGTGGAGATCACCTCGGAGCTCGCGACCTCGCCGGCGGCCTGACCGCCCATGCCGTCGGCGATCGCGAGGAGACGGGGGCCGGCGTAGCCGGAGTCCTCGTTCCCCTCGCGGATCATGCCCTTGTGGGATCCGGCTGCGAACCGCAGGGACAGACTCATGCGCACCTGCCCTGTCGACGAAGCTTCCTCCGGGTACAACCGGTCTCGAGCCACACTGCCCACCCTCCGGTCGGGAGCGCGCTCGTGTCCGTGTCCTCGGTGGGACGGATCGCCGCCGCGCGCTCGCTCCGCTCGCTCATTCTCGTACTACTTCCGCAGCTCGATGACGGTCTTGCCGATGCGGATCGGTGCGCCCGGCGGAATGGGCGTCGGGGTGGTCAGCCGGGTCCGGTCGAGATACGTGCCGTTGGTGGACCCGAGATCCTCGACGATCCACTGGCCGTCACGGTCGGGGTAGATCCTGGCATGGCGGCTGGACGCGTAGTCGTCGTCCAGCACGATCGTGGAGTCGTGGGCGCGGCCCAGCGTGATCGTCTGGCCTGCGAGGGCCACCGTGGTTCCGGTGAGGATGCCCTCGGAGACGACGAGCTTGGTCGGCGCACCACGGCGCTGGCGCTGCTGCGGTGGGGCAGCCTGGCGGCCCGCCTGCTGCGGGGCGCCGCCGGCGCCGCCGCGGCGGGAGCCGCGCTGGGTCACTCTCGTTCCGAAGAGATCGCTGCGGATGACCTGAACGGCCACGATGACGAACAGCCACAGAACGGCTAGGAAACCCAACCGCATGACCGTCAGGGTCAGCTCTGACATTGCCCCCGCTTCACCCTTCGGCTTGCCGGTAAATGATGGTCGTGCTGCCCACGACGATCCGCGAGCCGTCGCGGAGCGTAGCGCGGGTGGTGTGCTGCCCGTCCACCACGATGCCGTTGGTGGACCCGAGATCCTGGATCGTCGAGGGCGTTCCGGTCCGGATCTCACAGTGCCGGCGCGATACGCCGGGGTCGTCGATCCGCACGTCGGCTTCCGTGCTTCGGCCGAGTACGAGCGTGGGGCGCGAGATCTGGTGGCGGGTGCCGTTGATCTCGATCCAGTGGCGCCGGGGACCCCCCGGGGTCGCCACGGGGGCCGCTCCGGCGGGTCCGCCGGGAGCGGGCCGTCGCGCGCCGGGTCCGCCGGGCGGCGGGGCGCTGGGCATGGGCGGGGCGGCGACCGGCGGGTAGCCGTAACCGCCCTGCGGCTGGTTCTCCGGCGGGTATCCGTAGCCGCCCTGCGGTGAGGGCGGCCCTGCCTGCGGCTGGGAGGTGCTGGAGGCGAGGGTGCGGCTGCGGACCCGGTAGAGCCCGGTGTCGAGGTCTTCGGCCTTCTCCAGGTGGACCTTGATGGGGCCCATGAAGCTGTAGCGCTGCTGCTTGGCGTAGTCGCGGACGAGGCCCGCGAGCTCGTCGCCGAGCTGCCCGGAGTAGGGGCTCAGGCGGTCGTAGTCACCGGCGCTGAGTTCGACGATGAAGTCGTTGGGGACGACGGTCCGCTCGCGGTTCCAGATGGTGGCGTTGTTGTCGCACTCCCGCTGGAGGGCGCCGGCGATCTCCACCGGCTGGACCTCGGACTTGAAGACCTTGGCGAAGGTGCCGTTCACCAGACCTTCGAGTCGCTGCTCGAACCGCTTCAGAACTCCCATGGGGCACCTCCTCCGTCGTTGTCGCCCTGTACTGCTTACTGATCGTATCCACGCGTGGCGGATTCGGGTGGTTCCCCATCGCTCCTGTGAGGACGAGTGTTGGTCCTCACAGGCGATCGTAGGGGCGCTCCCAGGACAGTGTCCCGCACCGGGAGCGGAGCGCGGGAGGGGCCGTCCGCAGCGGGGTGCGGGGGCGGCGGGAAAGCGATGTGAAACCACCCCGTCCACCGTGCTAATGTTTCGACGTCGCCAGGGGAACGGCCCGAAAGGGAAGAACCACTGGGGCGCTGCTCGGGCGAGTGGCGGAACGGCAGACGCGCTGGCTTCAGGTGCCAGTGTCCTTCGGGACGTGGGGGTTCAAATCCCCCCTCGCCCACATCGACGAGACGGTCGTCACTGCGAAAGCGGTGGCGGCCGTTTCGTGTTGTCCGGCCCGGCCCGGCCCGGTCCGGCCCGGCCCGGTCCGGCCCGGTCCCGATCCCGGTCGCGTGTGTGACGTACGTCCCTCCCAAGGGGCTCCTGACGTGCGGTGTTTCGACGGACCCGGTTCGGGTTGATCAACTGTCCGCATGGCGAGACCAGTTGTGTCCGTCCGACTTTCGTTGCGGCGGACGGCGACGAAAGAGGGCGGCCGCGGGTGCGGGCGGGTGTCTAGGGTCGGTCGGGTGGATGTGAAGGCGAAGACGCGTGCGGGCTGGGACTGGCTGAGGGGGCCCGAGCCGTGGACCCGGCGGATGCTGGCGGGGGACCTCGCGCTCGCCGGTGTGCTGGCCATCCTCGGGCTGGGCGTCGAGGAACTCGACCGGGGGTCCGGGCAGCGGATGCTGCTGGGCGCCGTGGTCGTGGTGGCGCTGACCCTGCTGCGCCGGCGGCTGCCGGCGACGACGCTCGTGGCCGGTTCGGCGCTGAGCTCCGCCCTCCCGGGACTGTTCTTCGTCCTGCCGCTGCTGGGCTGGTCGGCAGGGCGGCGCATCGTCGGCGTGGGCCGGGCGCTGGGCTGCTTCACGCTGGCCTTCGCCGCGTCGCTCGCCTTCAGCGTCCTGGACCAGTGGTCGCAGATGCGACCGCTGCTGGTGATCGTGTTCTCCACGCTGATGTTCCTGGCGGTCACGGTGATGCCGGGGCTGGCCAGCCGGTACTGGTCGCAGCGCCGCACCCTGCTGGCCGCGCTGCACGAGCGCAACGGGCAGCTGCTGCGCGAGCGTGCCATGGTCGCCGGGCAGGCGCGGCTGCGCGAGCGGCAGCGCATCGCCCAGGACATGCACGACAGCCTCGGCCACCAGCTGGCGTTGATCTCCGTGCACACGGGTGCGCTGGAGGTGGATCCCGTGCTCACCGACCGTCAGCGGGAGGCCGTGGGCGTGCTGCGGCAGGCCTCGGTGTCCGCGATGCACGAACTGCGCGAGGTCGTCGGCATCCTGCGCGACGGCGTGGAGGCGCCCGCGCCGGTGGAGGAGGCCCAGCCCGCGGCGCGCGGCGTGGCCGGGATCGTGGGGGTCGTGGAGGCGGCACGCGGTGCCGGGACCGAGGTGCGGATGACCACCTCGGGGCGGCCGAGGCCGCTGGTCGCGGCGTGCGACCACGCCGCGTACAGGATCGTGCAGGAGGCCCTGACGAACGCCTACAAGCACGCTCCGGGGGCGCCGATCACGGTGGAACTGCGGTACGAGGACGACTCGCTGGTGGTGGAGATCGCCAACGGGCCGTCGGCCGGACCGGGCGAGGACGTGGTGTCGGGCGGGCAGGGGCTGACGGGGCTGCGCGAGCGGGCCCGGCTGGTCGGCGGCATGGTGCACGCGGGTCCCGCCGAGGGGGGCGGCTTCCGGGTGGCCGGGGTGCTGCCGTACGGCGCGGAGCCGGCCGGTGCCCAGGACGTGGCCGACGACTTCGGGCAGCGGGCGCAGGCGCAGAAGCTCACGCAGCCTCAGGCGCGGGGGCGGCGCGGCGAGCAGCAGCCGATGGACTGGGCGGCGGTGGACCGGGAGCTGGCCGTACGGGTGCCCAGCCGCAGCGGTGGGATCGCGGTGGGCTGCGGGATCGCCTTCGCGGCGGTGGTGGTGCTAGTGATCGTGACGGTCGCCGCGGCGGTGATGTTGATGGACTCGGCGGGTGACGCGATGATCAGCCGGGACGAGTACGACGCCGCGCAGGTGAACGAGAGCGAGAAGGCGGTCCGGGGGCGGCTGCCGAGCGGCGCGAGCTTCCTGACCGCGGGAGCCGATCGGAAGGGGCCGCCCCGGCCGGAGGGCTCGCAGTGCCTGGCGCTGCTCGCCGACCATCAGCCCAGCACACTGACCACGGATCTGGTGTACCGGTTCTGCTTCAAGGACGGCAAGCTCGTCGACAAGCAGGCGTACGAGGTCAAGCAGTAGGAGCACGGGGTGACAGCCGAAGTGATCAGAGTGGTGATCGCCGACGACGAGCCGCTGATCCGGGCCGGGATCAGGATGATCCTGACCTCGGCGCCGGACATCGAGGTCGTCGCGGAGGCGGCGAACGGCAGGGAGGCGGTGGAGCTGGCCCGCCTGCACGCCCCAGGCGTGATGCTGCTGGACATCCAGATGCCGGTGATGGACGGGCTGACCGCGCTGGGGGAACTGCGGCGGGCCGCGCCGGAGGTGCGGGCGCTGATCCTGACCACCTTCGGCGAGAAGGAGAACGTGCTGCGGGCGCTGGGCCAGGGCGGCGCGGGATTCCTGCTGAAGGACTCGGCTCCCGGCGAGCTGATCGGAGCGGTCCGGGCGGCCGCGGCCGGGGACGCGTACCTCTCGCCGGGGGCGGCCCGGCACGTGGTGGACCAGCTGGCGTCGGGGAAGGCCGCCGTGCGCGGTGAGGAGGCCCGGCGCCAGGTGGCGGAACTGAGCGAGCGGGAGCGCGGTGTGCTGGCGCTGCTGGGCGAAGGGCTGTCCAACGCGGACGCGGGCCGGCGGCTGCACATGAGCGAGGCGACCGTGAAGACGTACGTCAGCCGGATCCTGGCGAAGCTGGACTGCGAGAACCGGGTCCAGGCGGCACTGCTGGCCAGGGACGCCGGGCTGTAGATACGGTCGGCGCGTTCGAGAAGCGATCAACGGGTGGGGGCGGCGCCATGGCGGCGGTAGCAGGGCAGCGGATTCCGGACGTGGCGGGGTTCGCGCCGCGGGTGGCGGCGGGCTCTCCCAAGGAGGAGGGCAAGGCGCTGCGCGCACGCGTGCCGCGGGCGGCGCACGCCGCGTTCGAGGCGCCGGCCGGGCGGCCGGACGCCGTGCGGGCGGTGGAGGAGTCCAACGCCGGCCGGGTCGCCGAGCTGACTCCGATACGGGTGGGCCGGATGGCCGCGAACCCCTTCGCGTTCCTGCGCGGGGCGGCCGGGCTGATGGCGCACGACCTGTCCGGCGGTCCGGTGACCGGGGTCGGCGCGCAGATCTGCGGTGACGCGCACGCGGCGAACTTCGGTCTGTACGGCGACGCCCGCGGGCGCCTGGTCATCGACCTGAACGACTTCGACGAGACCGTCTTCGGCCCGTGGGAATGGGACGTGAAGCGGCTGGCGACCTCGCTGGTGCTGGCCGGCCGGGTGGCCGGCGCGGACGAGGACACCTGCCGGGCGGCCGCGCTGGACTCGGTGGGCGCCTACCGGCGCACCATGCGGCTGCTGGCCAAGCTGCCCGCGATGGACGCGTGGAACGCCATCGCGGACGAGGAACTGGTCTCGCACACCGATGCCCGCGACCTGCTGGGCACGCTGGAGCGGGTCTCGGAGAAGGCCCGCAACAACACCTCCGCCCGGTTCGCCGCCAGGTCGACGGAGATCGGTCCGGACGGTGGCCGCCGCTTCGTCGACGCGCTGCCCGTGCTGCGCCGGGTCGGGGACCGGGAGGCGGCGGCCGTGGCGGCCTCGCTCGGCTCCTACCTCCATACGCTGCAGGGCGACCGGCTGCCGCTGCTGGCCCGGTACGCCATCCACGACGTGGCCTTCCGCGTGGTGGGCACCGGCAGCGTCGGCACCCGCTCGTACGTGGTGCTGCTGCTGGACCACCGGGGCGAGCCGCTGGTGCTGCAGGTGAAGGAGGCGCGGCCGTCGGTGCTGTTGCCGTACCTGCCCGGTCTGGGCTTCGTGTCGCAGCCGGAGGAGCACGAGGGCCTGCGGGTGGTGGCCGGGCAGAAGCGGATGCAGGTGGTCTCGGACATCATGCTCGGCTGGACCACGGTGGAGGGCCGGCCGTTCCAGGTGCGGCAGTTCCGCAACCGCAAGGGCAGTGTGGATCCGGCGGCGCTGGCCGTCGACCAGATCGACGACTACGGCCGGATGACCGGCGCCCTGCTGGCCCGGGCGCACGCGCACAGCGTCGACCCGCGGCTGCTGGCCGGGTACTGCGGGAAGAACGAGGAGCTGGACGAGGCGATGGCGGCCTTCGCGGTGGCCTACGCCGACCGGACCGAGGCCGATCACGCCGATCTGGTCGCGGCGGTACGGGCCGGGCGGATCGCGGCGGAGGCCGGGGTCTAGGCCGGGGTCTAGGCCGGGGTCCGGGCCGGGGTTCAGGCCGGGGTTCAGGCCGGGGTTCAGGCCGGGGTTCAGGCCGGGGTTCATGGTCCGTTCCGGGCGCTCTCGGCCGCTGTGGTGCGGGCGATGTTTCACGTGAAACATCGCCCGCGCGGGGTGGCCGTAGGCTGGCCGGGTGAGCGAGCAGACCGAGCAGCCCGAGCAGCCAGTCCCCGGTGATTCCGGCGACTCCTCCGTCACCGGTGAGGAGCGCCCCGAAGCGCGCCTGGAGCGGGCTGTACGGGCCGCCGAACAGGCACTGATCGAGTTCGAGATCGCGGTGGAGACCTTCCGGGTGGAGGTGGAGAACTTCTCCCGCCTGCACCACCAGAAGCTCGGCCCCATGTACTCGAGGCTCGACGAACTGGACGCGCTGATCGCCGAGGCGAAAGCGGCCCGCAGCGGGGATCCCGAGGACCTCCGGCGGGCGAAGGAAGCGCGTGCGCTGGTCATGCCGATGCCCGGGGTGGACGAGCTTTTCCACGACTGGCTGGACTCGGACGGGATCTCCGACGACGCCGCCGCGATGCTCACCGACCGGCCCGTGCGGCCCCCGGAGCGGGTGCGGCCCTCGGAGGAGGTCCGCCGCCTCTACCGCGAGCTGGTCCGCCAGGCCCACCCGGACCTGGCCCAGGAGGACACCGAGCGGGAGCGGCGCGACGCGTTCATCGCGCGGGTCAACGCCGCGTACGGGCGGGGCGACGAGGGGCTGCTGCGCGAGCTGGCCGAGGAGTGGGCGGCCGGGCCGGCGCCGGTTGCTGCGCGGCTGAGCGAGAGCGAGGAGCTGTACGAACGGCTGGAGTGGCTGGCTCGGCGCAAGGAGCTGTTGGCGCTGGTGGCCCGGGAGCTGGAGGACAGCGCGATCGGGTCGATGCTGAGGATGGCGCCCGAGGATCCGGACCGGCTGCTGGAGGAGATCGCGGAGCAGCTGCTGGCGCAGGTGTCCGAGCGTGAGGCGGAGCTGGCGGTTGCGCTCGCCGCTGAGTGAGGCTGAGTGAGGGCGGGTGCGGCGCCGCTGCCGGGGCTCCGCCCCGGAGCCCGCGCCTCAAACGCCGGCGGGGCTGGATTGGTGCCCGCGGGGCTGGGGCGGGCGTCGGCTAGGTTGGAAGGACAATCTGCGATGAGAGAAGGCGACGTATGAACTTCGGACCGCTTCCCTCGGTGGACGCCGCCGCGGTGCCCTCCGAAGGCTTTGTCCTTGACGTCCGTGAGGACGACGAATGGGCGGCCGGCCACGTCGAGGGCGCTCTGCACATCCCGATGAGCGACTTCGTGGCCCGCTTCGGTGAGCTGACGGAGGCCGTCGACGACGGCCGCCGGGTCTTCGTGATGTGCCGGGTCGGCGGGCGTTCCGCGCAGGTCACCCAGTACCTGGTGCGCCAGGAGATCGACGCCGTGAACGTCGACGGCGGGATGCAGGCCTGGGACGGTGCCGGGCGCCCGATGGTGACGGACAACGGGAACCCGGCCTTCGTGCTGTAGTCCCGCTCAGGCGAGGGGGTGGGCGGCCAGCAGGTCGCCCAGGGCCTCCTCGTGCGCGGCGGCCGGGCCGAGCTGGAGTTCCAGCTGCTTGGCCCAGGCGTGATAGCGGTGCAGCGGGTAGTCGGTGTCGGCGCCGAAGCCTCCGTGCAGGTGCTGGGCGGTCTGCACGACCCGCCGTACGCCCTCCGAGGCCCAGATCTTGGCGACCGCGACGTCCCCCGGGCTCGGCAGCGGACCGCCGGCGCCGCCGGTCGCGGCGTCCAGCCGCCAGGCGGCCTGCCACAGGGTGACCTCCATCGCGCGCAGGTCGATGTAGCGGTCGGCGGCCTGGACGGCGACGGCCTGGAAGGTGGCCACCGGGAAGCCGAACTGCTCGCGCTTTCCGGTGTACTGGCTGGTCATGCCGAGGACGGCCTCGCCGAGCCCGAGCGCCAGCGCGCAGGTCCCGGTGGCGAGGAGGAGGCGCAGCCGCTCCCAGGCCTCCGGGTTGTCGATGAGGTGGGTCCGCTCCACCCGGACGCCGTCCAGGGCGAGTTCGGCGAGCCGCTCCCCGCTGGTGGACACCTGCTCGGCGAGCGCGAGGCCTTCGGCGGTGCGCGGGACGAACGCGAGGACGGCCTCGCCCTCGCCGGTGTGGGCCGGTACGGCGATCCAGTCGGCGTTCTGCGCCCAGGGGACGGCGGTCTGCGTGCCCTCCAGGATCCACACCCCGCCGTCGAGGCGTGCGGTGACGGCGAGTTCGGCCGGGTCGTGGCCGGAGCGGCCGTGCGCGGCGGCGGTGAGCACGAGCGTGCCGCGCCCCGCGGCGGGCAGCAGGGCGGCGGCCAGTTCGGGGCTGCCGTGGGCCTGGACGGCCATCGCGGCGGCGCAGTGCTCCAGCAGCGGGACCCGCGCCAGTACCCGGCCGGCCTCGCGCAGGACCAGGCACAGGGCGATGGCGTCCAGGCCGGCGCCGCCGTGTTCCTCGGCGAGGACCAGGCCCAGCAGGTCGGACCCGGCGAGCTTGGCCCACAGGGGGCGGTCGAAGTCGTCGGCGACGGCCCCCGGGGTCAGCGCGGGGCTGGGAACGCCGTCGGGGGCGACGTCGGCGAACACGGCCCCGGCCGCCTCGACGGCCGCCTGCTGCTCCTCGGTGAAGGTGAAGTCCACTGCCTGTCCTCCCGCGCGCGTTCAGGTCTGACGGTGCGTCAAGATAGAACACGTTCTGGAAATTGGACAGGGGTACTCCCTAGCGGTCGAAGTCGATCTCCACTTCCTCCGTCACCGGGTGCGACTGGCAGGCCAGCACGAACCCGGCCTCCGTCTCCTCGGCCTCCAGCGCGAAGTTCCGGTCCATCCGGACCTCGCCCGACACCACGAACGCCCGGCAGGTGCCGCAGACCCCGCCCTTGCAGGCGTACGGGGCGTCCGCACGGTTGCGGAGCACCGCGTCCAGCAGCGATTCCCCGTCCTGGACCGGCCAGGTGCCGGAGCGCCCGTCCAGCCGTGCGGTGACCCGCCCGTGCGCCGGGGCCGCCGCGGCGCCCGTGCGGACCGGCGCCGTGGTGTCCTCGACGTGGAAGATCTCCTCGTGCACCCGCGTCCGGGCGACGCCGAGCGCGCCCAGGGCCCGCTCCGCGCCCTGCACCAGGCCGTAGGGGCCGCACAGGAACCAGCTCGTCACCTCCGTCACCGGCAGCAGCGCGGGCAGCAGGGCCGCCAGTCGCTCCTCGTCCAGCCGTCCGGAGGGCAGCCCGGACTCCTGCTCCTCCCGGGAGAGGACCGTCACCAGCTGGAACCGGGCCGGGTAGCGGTCCTTGAGGTCGGCGACCTCCTCCAGGAACATCGTCGAGGCCGCCGTACGGTCGCTGCGCACGAGGCAGAAGCGGGCATCGGGCCGGGTGGCCAGCAGGCTCGCGGCGATCGACAGCACGGGCGTGATGCCGCTGCCGCCGACGATCGCCGCGTAGTGCCCCGAGGCCGGTGCCGCGGCGGGCTCAAGGACGAAGCGACCGGCCGGGACCATGACGTCCAGCACGTCCCCGGCGACGATCTCCTTGTGCGCGAACGTGGAGAACTCGCCGCCCTCCACCAGCCGCACCCCGACCCGCAGCTCCGCCGGTCCCGGGCCGTCCGGCACCGGGGCGGGGGAGCAGATCGAATACGTGCGGCGGATCTCCGAGCCGCCCTCGGGGGCGGTGCGGCGCAGGGTCAGGTGCTGGCCGGGGGCGTGCCGGTACTCCTCGCGCAGTTCCCCGGGAACCCGCAGGGTCAGTGCCACCGAGTCGTCGGTGAGCCGGTCGACTGCCGCCACCGTCAGCGGGTGGAACGCGCCGTGGCGGGGGGCGGCCATCTAGAGCTCCTTGAAGTGGTCGAACGGTTCGCGGCAGGCGGTGCAGCGGCGCAGCGCCTTGCATGCGGTGGAGGAGAACCGGCTGAGCAGTTCGGTGTCGGTCGATCCGCAGTGGGGGCAGCGGACCGACAGGGCGATCGGGACCGGCCCGCCGGCCGCGTGCGGCCGGGGCGGGGCGATGCCGAACTCGGCGAGCTTGCGGCGGCCCTCGGCGCTGATGTCGTCGGTGGACCAGGCGGGGGCCAGCACGGTGGTCACCCGCACCTGGGGTATGCCGTGACCGGTCAGGGCCCGCTCGATGTCGGCCGACATGGCCTCGATGGCCGGGCAGCCGGTGTACGTGGGGGTGAGGGTGACCTCGGCGTGGCCGTCCTCGTGCATTCGCACCCCGCGCACCACGCCCAGCTCGCCCAGGGTGAGCACGGGCAGCTCGGGGTCGGGGACGGAGCCGGCCAGCTCGGCCAGCTCCGCCTCCAGGCGGGTCGTCGCGGCGTCGGTGGTCACCATGACGCCCCCGGGTGGCTGCGGTGCAGGTGCTGCATCTCGGCGAGCAACCGGCCGAACGGCTCGGTGTGCAGCCCCTGGCGGCCGGCTCCGGCCACCCAGGCGCCGGTGCGCGGTCCCTCGGGCAGAGCGAGACCGGCCCGCTCCAGTACGCCGGTCAGCGCGGCCAGCCAGCGTCCTTCCAGGGCGTCCCGGTCCAGGTCGCCGAGCCCCTCCACCGGCTGGAACATCTCCCCGGTGAACTTCCACAGGGCGTCCAGGCCGGCCCGCATACGGCGCCGGCTCTCGTCGGTGCCGTCGCCGAGCCGCAGGGTCCACTGCTCGGCGTGGTCGACGTGGTACGCGGTCTCCTTGACGGCCTTGGCCGCGAGCGCCGCGAACGGGCCGTCCCCGCGCGCGAGCTCCGTGTAGAGCCCGTGCTGGTAGAGGGAGAAGTAGAGCTGGCGGGCGATGGTGTGGGCGAAGTCGCCGTTCGGCTGCTCGACCAGCTGGAGGTTGCGGAAGGACCGCTCCTCGCGCAGGAACGCCAGCTCGTCCTCGTCGCCGGCCATGGACAGCAGGATGCGGGCCTGGCCGAGCAGGTCGAGGGCGATGTTGGCGAGGGCGACCTCCTCCTCCAGGACGGGGGCGTGCCCGGCCCATTCGCCGAGGCGGTGGGAGAGGATCAGCGCGTCGTCGCCGAGCGCGAGAGCCGCCGCGTAGGTGCCGGCGGTGCCGGCGGTGGTGTCGGTGCTGGTCACAGGTGGCTCACCCCCTCCGGGATGTCGTAGAAGGTGGGGTGCCGGTACGGCTTGTCGGCGGACGGGGCGAAGAACGGGTCCCGCTCGTCCGGGGAGGAGGCGGTGATCTCGGTGGAGGGCACCACCCAGATCGAGATGCCCTCGCCGCGCCGGGTGTAGAGGTCGCGGGCGTTGCGCAGGGCCATCTCCGCGTCGGGGGCGTGCAGGCTTCCCGCGTGCGTGTGCGAGAGGCCGCGGCGCGAGCGCACGAACACCTCCCACAGGGGCCAGTTCTGCGTCATACCCGTGCCTCCTCGTTCTGTCCGGCGTGCTTCGCCGCTTGCTGTGCCGCCTGCTTGTCCGCATACGCCGCGGCCGCGTCGCGCACCCAGGCGCCTTCCTCGTGCGCCGTGCGCCGCTGGCTGATCCGCTGCTCGTTGCAGGGGCCGTTGCCCTTGAGCACGTCCCAGAACTCCGCCCAGTCGATGGCGCCGAAGTCGTGGTGCCCGCGCTCCTCGTTCCACTTCAGGTCCGGGTCGGGCAGGGTCAGGCCGAGGGATTCGGCCTGCGGGACGGCGATGTCCACGAACCGCTGGCGCAGCTCGTCGTTCGAGTGCCGCTTGATGCGCCAGGCCATCGACTGCGCCGAGTGCGCCGACGCGTCGTCCGGCGGGCCGAACATCATCAGCGACGGCCACCACCACCGGTCCACCGCGTCCTGGGCCATCGCGTGCTGGGCCTCGGTGCCCTGCGAGAGGGCGAGGAGCAGCTCGTACCCCTGGCGCTGGTGGAAGGACTCCTCCTTGCAGATGCGGACCATGGCGCGCGCGTACGGACCGTAGGAGCAGCGGCAGATCGGCACCTGGTTGGTGATCGCCGCGCCGTCCACGAGCCAGCCGATCGCGCCGACGTCCGCCCAGGTCAGGGTGGGGTAGTTGAAGATCGAGGAGTACTTCTGCTTGCCCGAGTGGAGCTTGTCGAGCAGCTCGTCACGGCTGGTTCCGAGGGTC
The DNA here is from genome assembly GCF_035917235.1 of Streptomyces sp. NBC_01294. Classification (NCBI taxonomy): domain Bacteria; kingdom Bacillati; phylum Actinomycetota; class Actinomycetes; order Kitasatosporales; family Streptomycetaceae; genus Streptomyces; species Streptomyces sp. NBC_01294. The sequence continues at coordinate 3,992,958 of NZ_CP108423.1, read as the reverse complement.
TCGGCCGCGCTGTAGAGGTACAGCCCGTGGCCCGCCTCGTCCTGGACCTTGGCCATCAGGATGGCCTTGCGGCGCAGCGAGGGCGCGCGGGTGATCCAGTTGGCCTCGGGCTGCATGCCGATGATCTCGGAGTGGGCGTGCTGGGCCATCTGGCGGACCAGGGAGGCCCGGTATTCGTCCGGCATCCAGTCGCGCGGCTCCACCCGCTCGTCGGCCGCCACCGCCGCGTCGAATGCCGCCGCGAGCTGTGCGCCCAGGTCAGCAGTCATGCCTGTCCCGTCCGTCCCGTCTGTCCCCAGGGCCGTGTCCGGTCCCGTTTCCGGGGTCACTGCCACCATTCCGGCCCCTTCTCAGAGTCTGCCGTCCGCCCGACCGACCGATCGTTCGGTTCATCCGCTTCAATGGTGAGACGGCGGCCCGTAGGGTGTCAACCTCTGTGGTCAACCCTGTGGACGCCGGACGATCGGGGCGGGATGGATTCGAACGAGCAGGAGCCCGCCGAAGGGGCCGCTCCGCCACCCCCGCGGGCACCCGGAATCGCCGGCCTCTCCACCCCCTACCGGGTCGTGACCGCGCTGGCCCTGGGGGCCATAGCCGTGGCCGCGTGCGCGCACCTCGCGTTCGTGTTCCTGCACGTGGCCCCGTCCAACACGGTGAGCAAGCGGCACGCGAAGACGATCGACGACTGGATCTACCCCGAGTTCGAACAGAACTGGAAGCTCTTCGCACCCAACCCGCTCCAGCAGAACATCGCGGTCGAGGTGCGCGCGGAGGTGCGGACGGCCGGCGGCGAACTGATCACCACCGACTGGCGGAACCTGAGCGCCGAGGACGGCGAGGCCATCCGCCACAGCCTGCTGCCGAGCCACACGGAGCAGAACGAGCTCCGCCGGGCCTGGGACTTCTTCACCGGCTCCCACGACGAGGACAACAAGCCGAACGGCGAGCGCGGCGAGCTGTCCGAGGAGTACCTGCGGCGGATCGCGGTCGACCGGCTCACGCCGGAGCACCGGGGCGGCCACATCCTGCGGATCCAGCTGCGCTCGGCGACGACGGCGGTGCCCGCGCCGAAGTGGAGCACCGAGACCACCGACACCCAGACCTACTACCGGGAGCTGCCGTGGTGGACGGTGTGAGGCGCGCCCGCGAAGCCGTGGGCCGGGCGGCCGCGCAGGTCACCGGGCAGGCGCTGGGCCCGTACCAGAGCGCCGTGGTGCGCATCGGCTTCGCCGGTACCTGGCTCTTCTTCCTGCTGCGCGAGTTCCCGCACCGCGCCGAGCTGTACGGGCCGGACGGGCCGTGGAGCTGGGCCCTGGCGGAGCGGCTGACCGCCTCCAACGGGGCCTTCACGGTGCTGATGTGGTCCGACTCGACGCTCTGGTTCGAGATCGTCTACGCGCTGTCCGTGCTGGCGAGCGTGGGGCTCATGCTGGGCTGGCGGACGCGGGCCACGTCCGTGGTGTTCATGATCGGGGTGCTGTCGCTGCAGAACCGCAGCGTGTTCATGGGCGACGGCGGCGACAACGTCATCCACCTGATGGCGATCTACCTGGTGCTGACCCGCTGCGCGCAGGTGTGGTCGCTGGACGCGCGCAGGGTCCGTACGCACGGCTCGGCGACGGCGGGGGCGGGCGGGCCGGTGCTGTGGGCCGTGCTGGGGGCGGTGTTCGCGTACGGGGCCGCGACCGGGCGGTTCAGCTACGGCTGGCTGGCGGGGTTCGCGGCGGTGTGGGTGGTCTGCGCGCTGTGGTGGCTGGTCGACCGCTACGAGCCGGAGGGCGAGGGGCGGGCGGTCCTGGACGTCCTCGCCAACCTGCTGCACAACGCGGGGATGCTGGTGATCATGGCGGAGGTCTGCCTGATCTACGCGACGGCGGGCTGGTACAAGATCCAGGGGTCGCGGTGGCAGGACGGGACGGCGCTGTACTACCCCCTGGGGCTGGACTACTTCACCCCGTGGCCGGGGCTGTCCGCGCTGGTGGCGGGGAGCGGGACGCTGGTGATGCTGCTGACGTACGGGACGGTGGCGGTGCAGGTGGCGTTTCCGTTCACGCTGTTCAACCGGCGGATCAAGAACGTGCTGCTGGCCGTGATGATGCTGGAGCACGCGGGGATCGCGGTGCTGCTGGGCCTGCCGTTCTTCTCCTTGGCGATGATCGCCGCCGACGCGGTGTTCCTGCCGACGGGGTTCCTGGTGTGGGTGGGCGTGCGGTGCGCTGTGCTGCGGGCTCGGCGGGCCGCGGCGGATTCCCCCGCGGACCCCGTCCCGCTGGACGCGGAGCCGAGCCCCGTCCCCCGCTGAAAGAACGGGGCTCCGCCCCGGACCCCGCGCCTCAAACGCCGGCGAGGCTGGATTTTCAGCCCGGAGAGGCCCGCGCAGCGGCTCGAACAGGGGCGGGCCGTAGGGTCGGGGTATGAGTGAGGATCAGGATCCCGAAGCGGTCGCGCGGCACTGGCGGGAGGCCGCCGTGCGGGCGGATCTCGTCCTGCTCGACGGGTTCCACGCGCTGAAGCACGCCCTGCGCTTCGGGGCCGACGTGCGGATGGTCATCGCCGAGGACCCCGCCGCCGTACGGGCCCTCGCCGCCGAGCTGGCCCCGGACGTCGAGCCCGACGTGGCCCGGCTGGTGCGGCGGGCCACGCTCAGGGAGGTCATGCCCCGCGTGCACCCCACCGGCGTCGCGGCCCTCGCGGTACGCCCCGACCGGGCGGCCGGCCTCGCCGCGCTCGGGCGGATGCCCAGGCCCGCGCCCGTCGTCGTGCTCGACAACCCGCGCAACCTCGGCAACGTCGGCGCCGTCGTCCGCCTCGCCGCCGGCTTCGGCGCCACCGGCGTGGTGACCCGCGGCGACCTCGACCCCTGGCACCCGAACGTGGTCCGGGCCGGGGCCGGGCTGCACTACGCCACCACCGTCGCGCGCCTCACCCTGGACGAGCTGCCGCCCGGGCCGCTCTACGCCCTCGACCCGGAGGGCGAGGACATCCGCGCCCTCACCCTCCCGGACGACGCCCTGCTCGCCTTCGGCTCGGAACGCCACGGGATCTCACCGGAGCTGCGCGCCCGGGCCGACCACCTCGTCTCCCTGCCGATGCGTCCGCAGGTCTCCAGCTACAACCTCGCCACCAGCGTGGCCATGACCCTCTTCCACTGGGGCGGCCCGCCGGCCGGCGAGCAGGGCGGCGAGGACGCCTAGCGCGCCCGCGGCCAGGATCAGCGCGGCCGCGCCGAGCGTCGCCCCGTCCGGGTGGATGAGCGACTGGCCGCGCAGCGCCTGCCAGGTCACCAGCGCGAACGTCGCGGCGTAGACCCCGCCGGCCACCAGGACCAGGTGCAGCCGTACCCGCTCCCGCCGCAGCAGGGCGAAGCGCGCCGCGAGGACGGTCAGCGCGAGGACGAGCAGCGGGAGCAGCTGCAGTGCGTGCATGCCGAAGAAGTGCGGGACGCGCAGGTCACCGCCGGTGGTCGACCAGCCCGTGAGCGGCATGGCGGGGCCGCCGTCCGGTACGCCCACGCTGTGGGCGCCCACCACCGGCGCGTCGTCGACCGCGAGCTGCGCCTCGGTGGGGCGGGTCATCGCGAAGCCGATTCCGGCGCCCGCGAGGGCGAGGACGGTGGCGGTCCGGATCGCCCAGGTGGTGGCCCGGTCGGCGACGCGGGTGCGGAAGAGCAGCACGGCGATGACGAGCGTGGCCGTCCACAGCACGACGACGGTCACGGCCATCGCGTTGTAGAGCCGCTCGTCGAACGGAGTGCCTTGGTTGAAGTGGCTCTGCCTGCCCCGGATCACCTGACCCGTCATGAGCAGCATCTCCACCGCACTGGCCGCGGTGACGACCGTGCCGGCCCACCAGGCGGTCCTGCGCAGCCGTGGGCGGGCCTCGACGGCCAGGGAGAGCATCCAGGCCAGGCTGAGCGCGTAGCCCACGAACGAGACGGCGAACTTGAAGGGTTTGGCCCAGATCGGGGCGCCCACGAGCACCCTGTCGTCGACGGCGAGGCCCACGGCGGAGCCGACGGCCCACACCGCCATCACGCCCGCGAACACGGTCAGTGGCCGGTGCCAGGTACGCAGTGAAGACACGGTTCCCCCCACAGGAATGGATAGTGGCGCTTGCCGCTATCTGATAGCGCCACTATCTATGATGGGCGGGGACAGAGCAAGCAGAAACGGGTGGACGCACGATGCGCATCGGGGAATTGGGCCGCCGGACCGGGGTCTCGGTACCGACGATCAAGTACTACGTACGGGAGGGCCTGCTCCCGCCCGGCGAGCTGACCAGCCCCAACCAGGCCAGCTACGGAGAGGCCCACGAGCGGCGGCTGCGGCTCATCCGGGCCCTGCTGGAGGTGGGCGGTCTCTCCCTCTCCGCCATCGGCGAGGTCCTCGACGCCGTCGACGACAAGGAGCGGCCGGTGCACAAGGTGCTGGGCGCGGCGGCCGACCGGCTCGTGCCGGGGCACGCCTCGGAGCCGGACGCGGAGACGGACCTGGCCCGGGACAAGGTGGCGCGGCTGATCGGGGCGCGGGGCTGGCGGGTGTCGGCCGACGCCCCGGCGGCGGAGGCCCTCACGGTGGCGCTGGCGGCGCTGGCCCGCGTGGGGCACGCGGGCTTCGGCACCGGGGTGCTCGACGAGTACGCCGAGGCGGCCGAGCGGGTGGCCCGCGCGGATCTCGACCACGTCATGCGCCAGGTGGCACGCGAGGACCTGGTCGAGTCCGTCGTGGTCGGGACGGTCCTGGGCGACGCCATGTTCGCGGCGTTGCGCAGGCTGGCCCAGGTGGACGCCTCCGCCCGCACCTTCGGAAGCGAGGCAGCGGGGTAGCGAGGTGGCGGGGGGCGCCCACCCGGGCCGGCAACGCGCCGGTGTCAGGCCTGGCGGCGGACCTCCACCACGCGGAAGCGGTTCGCGACGAAGGCTCCGTCGCACAGCGCCGCGTTGGCCGCGGGGTTGCCGCCCGAGCCGTGGAAGTCCGAGAACGCCGCGGTCTGGTTGACGTAGACCCCGCCGGTCAGGTTCAGGGAGAGCTGCGCGGACTCCTCCAGGCAGACCTCCTCGATCGCCCGCTCGGTGTCCGCGGACGTCGTGTACGCGCCCACCGTCATGGCGCCCTTCTCCCGCACCGTGCGGCGCAGCAGGTCGAGGGCGTCGGCGGTGGTGTCCACGGCCACCGCGAAGGAGACCGGGCCGAAGCACTCCGAGAGGTAGGGCGCCTCCGGGTCCGGCTTGGCCGCGTCCAGCTTGACCAGGACGGGGGTGCGGACCACCGCGTCCGGGAATTCGGGGTTCACGACCTCCCGGGAGGCCAGCGCGACCTCGCCCAGTCCGGCCGCCGCCTCCAGGCGCGCCTTGACGTCCGGGTTGACCAGCGCGCCGAGCAGCGCGTTGGCCCGGGCGTCGTCGCCCAGCAGGCCGCCGACCGAGGCGGCGAGGTCGGCGACGACCTCGTCGTACGTCTTGGGGCCGGCGTCCGTCGCGATGCCGTCGCGCGGGATCAGCAGGTTCTGCGGGGTGGTGCACATCTGGCCGCTGTACAGGGAGAGGGAGAACGCGAGGTTCGCCAGCATGCCCTTGTAGTTGTCGGTGGAGTCGAGGACGACGGTGTTGACGCCGGCCTTCTCCGTGTAGACCTGCGCCTGGCGGGCGTTGGTCTCCAGCCAGTCGCCGAACTCCGTGGACCCGGTGTAGTCGATCAGCTTGATCTCGGGGCGGACCGCGAGGGCCTTGGCGATGCCCTCGCCCGGACGCTCCACCGCGAGCGCCACCAGGTTCGGGTCGAAGCCCGCCTCGGCGAGGACCTCGCGCGCCACCTGGACGGTCAGCGCGAGTGGCAGCACGGCCCGCGGGTGCGGCTTGACCAGCACCGCGTTGCCGGTGGCGAGGGAGGCGAACAGGCCGGGGTAGCCGTTCCACGTCGGGAAGGTGTTGCAGCCGATCATGAGGGCGATGCCGCGCGGGACCGCCGTGAAGCTCTTGCCGAGATTCAGCGGGTCCTTCTTGCCCTGCGGCTTCGACCAGTCGGCCTGCCCCGGGACCCGGGTCTGCTCCTCGTACGCGTAGGCCACCGCCTCCAGGCCGCGGTCCTGCGCGTGCGGGCCGCCCGCCTGGAACGCCATCATGAAGGCCTGGCCGCTGGTGTGCATGACCGCGTGCGCGAACTCGTGGGTCCGGGCGGAGATGCGGGCCAGGATCTCGATACAGACCAGGGCGCGCGCCTCGGGGCCCGCGTCGCGCCAGGCACCCATGCCGGCCTTCATCGCGGGCAGCAGCACGTCCGGGTCCACGTGCGGGTACTCGACACCCAGCTCCGGGCCGTACGGGGACACCTCGGCGCCCGTCCAGCCGTCGGTGCCGGGCTGCCCCAGGTCCAGCCGCGTGCCGCGGACGGCCTCGAAAGCGGCGAGCCCGTCGGCCGGCGCGGTCTCGCCGTACGCCTTGGGGTGCTCGGGGTGCGGGGACCAGTAGGCACGACTGCGGATCGCCGACAAGGCCTGGTCCAGGGTGGGCCGGTGCTTGGCGGACAGCTGGGGGACGGTGAGCTCGGCGGCCATCAGGGACCAACTCCTCGTTGAGCCGGGCGAAGAAGAGCAGACTGGAGTTAGAGTAACCGAACGATCGGTCGGGACAAGTGGGCCCGGCGGACCTGTGGACAAGTCGGTGCGGGAGGATCAGGACATGACAGCAATCGAACGGTCCCGCACTGTGGCGGTCGTCGGCGCGGGCACCATGGGCCAAGGCATTGCCCAGGTCGCCCTTCTCGCAGGTCACCGCGTGCTGATCTACGACATCAACGCCGCCCTCGCCGCCGACGGCGTCGGTTTCGTGCAGGACCGCGTCGAGCGGATGGCCGCCAAGGGCCGCCTCGACCGGGCCGAGGCCGAGGACGCGATCGACCGGATCGGTGCGGCGGGCGACCTCGCGGCCCTCGCAGGGGCCTCCCTGGTCATCGAGGCGGTGGTCGAGAACGTCACCGTGAAGCAGGCGCTCTTCGCCGCGCTCGAAGAGGTGGTGGAGCCGGACGCGCTGCTGGCCACCAACACCTCCTCCCTCTCCGTCACCGAGCTGGCCGCCGGGCTCGCGCACCCCGGCCGCTTCCTCGGCCTGCACTTCTTCAACCCGGCCCCGCTGCTCCCGCTCGTCGAGGTGGTCAGCGGTTCCGCGACCGACCCGGCCGCCGCCGAGCGCGCGTACCGCACCGTCCTCGGCTGGGGGAAGACGCCGGTCCGCTGCGCCGACACCCCCGGTTTCATCGTCAACCGGATCGCCCGCCCCTTCTACGCCGAGGCCTTCGCGGTGTACGAGGAGCAGGGCGCCGACCCGGCCACCATCGACGCCGTGCTCCGCGAGAGCGGCGGCTTCAAGATGGGCCCGTTCCAGCTGACCGACCTGATCGGCCAGGACGTCAACGAGGCTGTGACCCGCTCCGTGTGGGAGTCCTTCTTCCGCAGTCCCAAGTTCACCCCCTCCCTCGCGCAGCGCCGGCTGGTCCAGTCCGGCCGCCTCGGCCGCAAGTCGGGGCACGGCTGGTTCCCGTACGGCCCGCAGGCCGTGGCCGCGCAGCCGCACACCGCCGGACCCGAGGAGGCCCCGGCCAAGGTCACCGTCGTCGGCGACCTCGGACCGGCGGCGGACCTGGCCGACCTGCTGGAGGAGGCCGGGATCGCGGTCACGGCCACCGAGCACGGGGGCCCGTACATCCAGCTGCCCGGCGAGGGCCAGCTGGTCCTCGCGGACGGGAAGACCTCCGTCGAGTTCACGGACGTCGTGTACTTCGACCTCGCGCTCGACTACCGCGGCGCCACCCGGATCGCGCTCTCGGCGGGCGAGGACACCAGCGAGCGGACCCTCGCCGAGGCGATCGGCCTCTTCCAGAAGCTGGGCAAGCAGGTCTCCGTCATCGGCGACGTCCCCGGCATGATCGTCGCGCGGACCGTCGCGATGCTGATCGACCTCACGGCCGACGCCGTCGCCCGCGGCGTGGCCTCCGCCGAGGACATCGACACGGCCATGCGGCTCGGCGTCAACTACCCGGTGGGACCGGCCGAATGGCACGACCGGCTCGGCCGGGACTGGGCCTACGACCTGCTGCACCACCTCGACGAGCGCTGCCCCGGCGGCCGGTACGCGCCCTCGCTGGCGCTGTTCAAGCTGGGCTACGCCGCCGGCGACGAGGAGGGGGAGCAGTGACCACGGCCAAGCGGGACACGTACACCCCCGAGACGCTGCTGTCCGTCGCCGTCCAGGTCTTCAACGAGCGCGGCTACGACGGCACCTCGATGGAGCACCTGTCCAAGGCCGCGGGCATCTCGAAGTCCTCGATCTACCACCACGTCGCGGGCAAGGAAGAGCTGCTGCGGCGGGCCGTCAGCCGCGCCCTCGACGAGCTCTTCGCGGTCCTGGAGGAGCCCGGCGCGGTACGGGGCCGGGCGGTCGAGCGCGTCGAGTACGTCACGCGCCGCACGGTCGAGGTGCTGCTCTCCGAGCTGCCGTACGTGACGCTGCTGCTGCGCGTCCGCGGCAACACCCTGACCGAGCGCTGGGCTCTGGAACGCCGCCGCGAGTTCGACCACCAGGTCGCCGACCTGCTCAAGGCCGCCGCGGCGGACGGCGACCTCCGGGCGGACGTGGACATCCGGCTGGCCACCCGCCTGCTCTTCGGCATGGTGAACTCCCTGGTCGAGTGGTACCGCCCGCACTCGGGGACGGGCCCCGACCAGCTCGCGGACGCGGTCGTCCACATGGCCTTCGACGGCCTGCGCACGGTCCGCTGAGGCTTCGGGGGGACCGATCCGCCCGGTGTCGGCGGGGCTCTGTACGCTGATCAGGATTTCCGTCCTGAGCGCGTTCAAAAAGCCGCTTTTGTAAAGAAAATGGGGGGCCGGTGCGCAATCGCCGTCTCGTAATCTCCGCTGCCGCCATGGTCGCGGCCGGCATTGGCCTCATCCCTGGCGTGGCCCAGGCCGATCCGGCCAAGCCTGACGCGCAGGGTATGAGCAAGCCCGACCTGGACCTGGGCCTCGGCAAGGCGTCCAAGTCCAAGGAGCACTCCTTCACCAGCCCCGCCGACCGCACGGTCCGCAAGGCGCTGCCCTCCGCCAAGACCGGCGTCGCCGCCGCCCCGCAGGCGCAGGCGGCCGTCGCCGGCAACCCGGACCTCGCGATAGGCCTGAACGCCTACGGCACCTCGGCGCACTCCCTGGAGCTGGACACCGCTTTCACCAGCGTGGACGCCACGCTGGAGGTCACCATCGACTGGGGCGACGAGAAGACGGAGGTGGTCAGCACGACGGTGGACAACACGGACGAGAAGACCACCACGCTGACCAAGGCGCACACCTACGCCGAGGTCGGCGCCTACACGGTCAAGGTCACCGTGAAGGACGTCGCGAACAACGTGACGGCGACCAACACCATCGCGGTCGTCACTCCGGGTTCGGACTTCACCCCGTACGCCCCGACCCGCCTGCTGGACACCCGCAACGGGACCGGCGCGCCGGCGGGCACGGTCCAGCCGTACAGCTCGACCCGCGTGAAGGTCGGCGGCAACGGCGGCATCCCGGCCGGGGTCACCGCCGTGGTCCTCAACGTCACCGTCACCGACACCAACAGCGACGGCCACATCATCGCCTTCCCCGAGGGCACCGAGCGTCCGACCACGTCGAACGTCAACTTCAAGGCCCGTCAGACCGTTCCGAACCTGGTCATCGTGCCGGTCGGCAAGAACGGCTACGTCGAGCTGGCCAACCGCAGCTCGATGCCGGTCAACCTGATCGCGGACGTCACGGGCTACTTCAGCCACTCCGCGTCCAGCGGCTACAGCCCGATCACCCCGTCCCGCTTCGTCGACACCCGCGACGGCCTCGGCACCGTCAAGGGCCAGCTCGGCGGACGGAAGACCTTCTCCACCCAGATCAGCGGCCTGCGCGGCGTGCCCCAGGGCATCAGCGCCGTCGCGCTCAACGTGACGGTCACCAACCCGAAGGAGGCCGGCCACCTGTCGGTCTTCCCGGGCGGCGCGGCCACCCCGACCGCGTCCAACCTGAACTTCACCGCCGGTCAGACGATCGCCAACTCGGTGATCGTGCCCGTCGGCGCGGACGGCAAGATCAGCGTCTTCAACGGCGCCTGGGCGGGCACCGACGTCATCGTCGACGTCGTCGGCTTCTACAGCACCGACAGCAAGGGCGCCTTCCTGCCGCTGGCGCCGGAGCGTCTGCTCGACACCCGTGACCCCGCGAGCTGGGACGGGGGCCCGCTGGGGGCTCGCAGCTACATCTACATGCCGCTCTCCTACGACGAGCCCGCCATCTCGGGCTTCGTGATGAACGCCACGGTCACCAACACGCAGGGCGACGGGTTCCTCACGGTCACCCCGGACCCCAACTCGATGGACGACTACATCAACGGGGCCGAGGACTGGCCGACGCCGCCCAACTCCTCGAACCTGAACTGGACGAGGGGCGCCACCGTCCCGAACCTGGTCCAGGCGAGCACCGGGTCCACCGGCATCGTCGACTTCTGGAACCAGGGCTGGGACGACACCGACCTGATCGTCGACCTCTTCGGCTACTACGACACCAAGTGATCCACCGGTAGCACCGGAGGGGCACACAGCCGACGCCCCGGGAACGGCCCGTACAGGCCGTTCCCGGGGCGCTGTCGTACCCGGACGGCCCACCGGCCGCCACGCGCTTCTGGCGGGCCGCCACGCCCCACCGGCCGCCACGCTCCCGGCGGCGGCCTACTCCTCGGCGATCGCCGGGGCCCCGCCCGGGCCCGGCCCGCCCGGCCCCGTGTCCAGCAGGTCCGTCTCCTCGAAGACCAGCAGGGTGCGCGTCGAGAGGACCTCCGGGATGGCCTGGAGGCGCGTGAGGACCAGTTCGCGCAGGGTCCGGTTGTCCGGGGTGTGCACGAGGAGCAGCACGTCGAAATCCCCGCTGACCAGGGCGATGTGCGCGGCGCCCGGGAGCTCGCGGAGCTGCTCGCGGACCGTGCGCCAGGAATTCTGGACGATCTTCAGGGTGATATAGGCGGATGCGCCCTGGCCTGCGCGTTCGTGGTTGACGCGGGCCGTGAAGCCGCGGATCACCCCGTCGTCGATGAGCCGGTTGATGCGGGCGTAGGCGTTCGCCCGCGAGACGTGCACCTGCTCCGCCACCGACCGTATCGACGCACGGCCGTCCGCCTGGAGCAGCCGCATGATCGACCGGTCGATCGGGTCCAGGGGGCGCGGTGCCACAGGAGGGCTTGCGGAGGAGCCGGGTGCGCCACCCGGTGGTGCCGGTACGGAACCCGCTCCGGCCATTTGTTCATCCGGCATTGCCCGATGCCTCCCTCTCCTGGACGTCCTGCATCCATCCCAGGGCCCAGGCGCCAGTTTGTCCACAGCCTGGAGCCGCCTGTAGCCAAAATGCGCAGACAACCGAACAATCGGTAGGTGAGGGGCCTCACATCCGGGGCACCCCCTGCCCGCTTCCCACGAGGAGGTGTACGCCGCCATGACGGTCCAAGAGCTGCCCGGTGCCGGTGCGTCCCACCGTCCCACCCCGCCGCCCGCCTGGAGGCCCCGTACGGACGCCGCCCCGCTGCTCCCGGACGCCGAGCCCTACCGGGTCCTCGGAACCGAGGCGGCCGACCGGCTGGACCCCGCGTTGATGCGCCGGTGCTACGCCGAGCTGGTGCGCGGCCGCCGCTACAACGCCCAGGCCACCGCGCTGACCAAGCAGGGCAGGCTCGCCGTCTACCCCTCCACCGTCGGCCAGGAGGCCTGCGAGATCGCGGCCGCGATGGTCCTGGAGGACCAGGACTGGCTCTTCCCGAGCTACCGCGACACCCTGGCGGCCGTGGCGCGCGGACTGGACCCCGTACAGGCGCTGACCCTGCTGCGCGGCGACTGGCACACCGGATACGACCCGCGTGAGCACCGCATAGCCCCGCTGAGCACCCCGCTCGCCACCCAGCTGCCGCACGCGGTGGGCCTGGCGCACGCGGCCCGGCTTCGCGGCGACGACGTCGTCGCCCTCGCCATGGTCGGCGACGGCGGCACCAGCGAGGGCGACTTCCACGAGGCGCTGAACTTCGCCGCCGTCTGGCAGGCCCCGGTGGTCTTCCTCGTGCAGAACAACGGCTTCGCGATCTCCGTCCCGCTCGCCAAGCAGACCGCGGCCCCGACCCTGGCCCACAAGGCCGTCGGATACGGGATGCCCGGCCGGCTGGTCGACGGCAACGACATCGCCGCGATGCACGAGGTGCTGTCCGAGGCGGTCCGGCGGGCCCGGGCCGGCGGCGGTCCGACCCTGATCGAGGCCGTCACGTACCGCATGGAAGCCCACACGAACGCCGACGACGCGACCCGCTACCGCGGTGACGCCGAGGTCGAGGCCTGGAAGGCGCACGACCCGATCGTCCTGCTCGAGCGCGAGCTGACCGCGCGCGGGATCATCGACGAAGCGGCCGTCCAGGCGGCGCGCGACGAGGCCGAGGTGATGGCGGCGGCGCTCCGCGAGGGGATGAACGCGGACCCGGTGGTGGACCCGATGGACCTGTTCGCGCACGTGTACGCGGAGCAGACCGACCGGCTGCGCGAGCAGGCGGCCATGCTCCGTGCAGAGCTGGAAGCCGAGGACCAGGCGTGACGACGGTGGCGGCGGCGAAGTCCGCGAAGCCGGGGGCCAAGCCCTCGACGATGGCGCAGGCCCTGACCCGGGCCATGCGCGACGCGATGGCCGAGGACCCGACGGTCCACGTCATGGGCGAGGACGTCGGGACGCTCGGCGGGGTCTTCCGGATCACGGACGGGCTCGCCAAGGAGTTCGGCGAGGAGCGCTGCACGGACACCCCGCTCGCGGAGGCGGGAATCCTGGGCGCGGCGGTCGGCATGGCCATGTACGGGCTGCGGCCGGTGGTCGAGATGCAGTTCGACGCCTTCGCGTACCCGGCCTTCGAGCAGCTCATCTCGCACGTGGCCAAGATGCGCAACCGCACCCGCGGCGCGATGCCCCTGCCGATCACCATCCGGGTGCCGTACGGCGGCGGGATCGGCGGCGTGGAGCACCACTGCGACTCCTCCGAGGCGTACTACGTGGCGACCCCCGGTCTGCACGTGGTGACCCCGGCGACGGTCGAGGACGCCTACGGGCTGCTGCGCGCGTCGATCGCGAGCGACGACCCGGTGATCTTCCTGGAGCCGAAGCGGCTGTACTGGTCGAAGGCCGACTGGTCGCCCGAGGCGCCGACGGCCGTCCCGGGCATCGGGAAGGCGATGGTCCGGCGGACGGGCGCGAGCGCGACGCTGATCACCTACGGCCCTTCGCTTCCGGTTTGCCTGGAGGCGGCCGAGGCGGCGCGCGAGGAGGGCTGGGAGCTGGAGGTCGTCGACCTGCGCTCGCTCGTCCCCTTCGACGAGGAGACGGTCATGCAGTCCGTACGCCGTACCGGGCGCGCGGTGGTCGTCCACGAGGCGAACGGCTTCGGCGGACCCGGCGCGGAGATCGCCGCTCGCATCATGGAGCGGTGCTTCCACCACCTGGAGGCGCCGGTGCTGCGGGTGACGGGCTTCGACATCCCGTACCCGCCGCCGATGCTGGAGAAGCACCACCTGCCGGGAGTGGACCGGATCCTGGACACCGTGGCCCGCCTGCAGTGGGAGAACTGATGCCGCAGGTAATGGAATTCAAGCTTCCCGATCTCGGGGAGGGCCTGACCGAGGCCGAGATCGTCCGCTGGCTGGTGGCCGTGGGCGACGTCGTCGCCATCGACCAGCCGGTGGTCGAGGTCGAGACGGCCAAGGCGATGGTGGAGGTTCCGTGCCCCTACGGCGGTGTGGTCACCGCCCGCTTCGGGGAGGAGGGCACGGAACTCCCGGTCGGGGCGCCGCTGATCACCGTCGCGGTGGGCGCGCAGACGCTCCCGGAGGCCCCCGAGGCCGAAGCCGAAGGCGAAGGCTCCGGCAACGTGCCCCGGCCCCTGATCGGTTACGGCACGGACCACTCGCGCCCGGCGCGTCGGCGACGGGTGCGACCCGTCACCGCCGAGGTCTCGGCGCCGGCCGCGGCTCCGGTCGCGGCTCAGGTCACCGTGCCGGCCGCGGCGCCCGTCGCGCCCGCCCCGGCCGTCCCGGCCGGGCCCGTGCCCGTGATCTCGCCGCTGGTGCGCAAGCTGGCGCGGGACGGCGGGGTCGACCTGCGCGCCCTGCACGGATCCGGACCCGAGGGCCTGATCCTGCGGGCGGACGTCGAGGCGGCGCTGGCCGCGCTGCGGGCCCCCGAGCCGGCTCCCGTCGCGGCTGCGGCCGTGGCGGTGCAGGGCGAGCGGATCCCGCTCAAGGGCGTGCGCGGGGCGGTCGCCGAGAAGCTCTCGCGCAGCCGCCGGGAGATCCCGGACGCCACCTGCTGGGTCGATGCCGACGCCACCGAGCTGATGGCCGCCCGGGCCGCGATGAACGCCGCGGCCGGACCCAAGATCTCGGTGCTCGCGCTGCTGGCCCGGATCTGCACGGCCGCACTGGCCCGGTACCCGGAGCTCAACTCCACCGTGGACCTCGCGGCCAAGGAGATCGTCCGGCTCCCGTCCGTGCACCTGGGGTTCGCCGCGCAGACCGAGCGGGGCCTGGTGGTCCCGGTGGTCCGGGACGCGCAGAACCTCAACCCCGAGTCCCTGTCGGCGGAGTTCGCCCGGCTGACCGAGCTGGCCCGCGCCGGGAAGCTGGCCCCGTCCGACCTGACGGGCGGCACCTTCACCCTGAACAACTACGGGGTGTTCGGGGTCGACGGCTCCACGCCGATCATCAACCACCCCGAGGCGGCGATGCTCGGCGTCGGCCGGATCATCGCGAAGCCGTGGGTGCACCAGGGTGAGCTGGCGGTGCGGAAGGTCGTGCAGCTGTCGCTGACGTTCGACCACCGGGTCTGCGACGGGGGCACGGCGGGCGGCTTCCTGCGCTACGTCGCCGACTGCGTCGAATCCCCGGCGGTCCTGCTGCGCGGCCTTTGACGATCCTCGCCCCCGGGTATGGGGGCGATTCCCTTCAGCTCGCGTGGGCGGGCTTCGGGGCTTCACGCATCCGCCTCCGGCCTGAGGCCGGGACTCGCACCCTGGGGATGCTGCGCGTGCTGTTGATGTCCGAGCCACCCGTCCGGCGGGCTCGGGCCTCGATCTCGACCGAGGCGTTGTGGTCGGCGTCGTCCTCGTGCCCGCAGTGGGTGCAGGCGAACAGCCGGCCGCATCCCTTACGGGATCCGGGATCAACTTGGCCGCAAGCGGCGCAGGTCTGGGATGTGTGGAACGGCGGGACGGTGACGAGTACGGACCCGTGCATGCAGGCCTTGTACTCAAGCTGGCGCCGCCGTTCGCCGGGGGTGTTGTCGAGGATGGCCCGGTTCAGCCGGGCTTTCTGCCGGACGTTCCTTCCCGGCTTCTCGGCGGTGCCCTTCGCGGATTTGCTCATGTTCTTCACGCACAGGTTCTCAATACCGATTAGGCCGTGGTTTTTGGCGAGATCAGTGGTGAGCTTGTGCGTGAAGTCCTGGCGTCGGTTGGCCTGCCGGGTGGTGAGCCCAGCGATCTGGGCGATCGTCGTACGCAGCCGGTTGCCGTACTTCCCTCCGTTGTACTTCTTCGCGTACGTGACCTGGCGGGCCTTGCGCTGCTCCAGCGCCCTGAGCCGCTTCTGCTCGTTGGCGGTCAGCGACGGCGGCATGAGGCGGGGTGCCGTCTCGGTGGACACGAACGCGGAGGCGGCGACCCCGAAGTCCACCCCGCACGCGGGCTTCCCGTTCGGCGCGTCCGGCTTGCGGCCGGTGTGGACACCGAAGGAGATGTGCCAGCCGTTGCCATCCCGGGAGATGGTGGCGTTGCGGATCGTCCCGCCGATCGCGCGGGAGAGCCTGAACCGCAGCCAGCCGAGTTTCGGCAGGCGCACTTCGGCCCACTTACGGTTCAGCTTGCGGACCTCGACCGCCTGCCCGGGAAACGGAATCGACAGGCGGTGCCCGCGCTTCTTCCGCGCCGGAAACCGGGCCGGATGCTCGGGGTTCCAGAAGTTGTCGTAGGCCCGGTCAAGGCTGCGGAGGATCTGCTGGCCTGCCTGAGCTGGGAGCTCCCCGATCCACTCCAGGTCGTTGCGGGCGGCGGTGAGCTGCTTGCACTGCTCGGCTGAGCGCAGGGTGTACCGGCGCTGCTCCCACAGGTACACGCGCTGTTCGAGGGCCACGTTCCACAGAGCGCGCGCCGTATGCCCCCACCCGATCAGGACCTGGCTCTGATCCCCGGTGGGGTACGCACGATACTTGCGCCCCGCGTCTGCCTTCACGCTCTCAGCGTGCCGACGGTTTACGATCGGCATGACCTGGATTCGGAAATTTACGCATTGTGCTTTCGTGGGCGCGCACACTTGGTCTTCGTGACGAAATACCGGCATAAAATGCGCACCGATGCGCATCTAAGAGGAGACCATGTGCACGGTGTGCGCGGACTTAAGAACGCGAGCTGAACGAGTTCCGAGAACGATTAAGTACACCTCCTCGTGACTTCCTGCCCGAGGTCGCCATCTCGAAGCTGCTCAACTCCCTCATGAGCCTCTCCTCCCGGCATGCTCCGCCAGGGGTACCCCGAACCAAGTCCGGCGCTGCTGGCGGGCCCAGCGCCTTCGAACAAAAGCTGTTCGACTATCACCATGCCCGGAGCAACGAGCTCCAGGCCAGTCGGGGTCAGGGAAGCCGCAGGTCGATATAGGGGATGGTGTCCCCCGATAGCAGGTATCGCTCGGTCTCGACGAACCGGTGATTCTGCGCGAACCGCAGACCGTCGTCGTTTGAGGACAGGACGACGGTCTCGATCACCTTGGCACCCAGCTCCCGCGCCCGGTTGACCCCGCGCGCGTAGAGTACTTCGCCGAATCCCTGTCCACGGTGAGTGCTGAGCACGCGGGCGATCACTGTGGCCGTCAACGTGTCGTCTGCCGACGGGCGCACCGTGCTAGCAGCCCACGAGTGCATCACCGAGATACGCGACCTCCAGGTGGTGGAGCTGGGAACGTTCCCGTACCTCGTCCAGAGACAGGAGGTGGGTGGGGATGATCATGTTGTGGACGTACTGCCAGTCTTTGAGAGTGGCATCGCCGTCCGGCTGCTGAAAGCGAAGGTCAGACATCGCAGCAGGAGACCCGAGTACTCCTCGGACGTCAACTCCGTATGCCAGTCGGCCGCCGTTGGCAGTACACGTGCCAGCCGCCAACTGAGACGACCTCTACTCCCGGTAGCTCGGTAGGGGTCGGGGAGCGGGCGGGCGGGTACGGGTCCCGCTCCGCGGAGCCTCTCCCCGCCCCGCCCTCGCTCCGTGTCCCGGGCTCTGCCCGGACCCGGTCCTCAAACGCCGGACGGGCTGAAACATTCAGCCCCGCCAGGGGGCCCCTCCCAGCGGTAGCCGGGGGAGTTTGAGGCGCGGGGGTTCGGGGGCAGCGCGCCCGCAGCGGCGGCGCGCCGGTTCTCAGACCGTGAGCAGGAGTTTGCCCACGTGGGTGCTCGACTCCAGGACGCGGTGGGCCTCGGCGGCCTCCCGCATCGGGAACGTCCCGTGGACCACCGGACGCACCCGCCCCGCAGCCACCAGCGGCCACACGTGCTCCCGTACGGCCGCGATGATGGCCGCCTTCTCCTCCAGCGGGCGGGCCCGCAGGGAGGTGGCGGTGATCGCCGCCCGCTTGGCCAGCAGCGCGCCGAGGTTCAGCTCCGCCTTGACCCCGCCCTGGAGACCGATCACCGCGAGCCGGCCGTTCACGGCCAGCGCGTCCACGTTCCGGGCGAGGTACTTCGCGCCCATGATGTCCAGGATCACGTCCGCCCCGCCGCCGCCCGTCGCCGCCCGCAGCTCCGCCACGAAGTCCTGCTCGCGGTAGTCGATGAGGATGTCCGCGCCCAGCTCCTTGCAGCGCGCCAGCTTCTCCGGGCCGCCGGCCGTCACGGCGACCGTCGCGCCCACCGCCTTCGCGAGCTGGATGGCCATCGTCCCGATCCCGCTGGACCCGCCGTGCACCAGCAGGGTCTCGCCGGGGCGCAGTCCGGCCACCATAAACACGTTGGACCACACCGTCGCGACGACCTCGGGCAGCGCGGCGGCCGTCACCAGGTCCACGCCCGCCGGGACCGGCAGCAGCTGGCCCGCCGGGACGGCCACCCGCTGGGCGTACCCGCCGCCGGCCAGCAGGGCGCACACCTCGTCGCCCACCGACCAGCCGGACACCCCCGGCCCGACCGCGGCGATCCGCCCGGAACACTCCAGCCCCGGATGGCGCGAGGCGCCGGGCGGCGGGTCGTAGAACCCCTGACGCTGGAGTACGTCGGCGCGGTTCACGGCGCTCGCCGCGACCTCGACGAGGACCTCGCCCTCGCCCGGCACCGGATCGGGTACGTCGGTCCAGACGAGGGCCTCGGGGCCGCCGGGCTGCTCGATGGTGATCGCATGCATGGCCCGGAGGCTACGCCAACTCGCGCCTACTCGGCGGGACCTAGCGTCACCTTCGGCGAAGTGGGCGGCGCCGCCCGCACGATGGTGATGAGACGGTCCGTCAGCTGGATCGGGCTCGCGTGCGGGTCGTCGTAGGCGAGCAGCCGGTGCCCGCGCAGCACGTTCACCACCAGGTCCTCGGTGTCCCGTACCGACTTGCCGACCTCGGACTTCCTGGCCGGGCGTTCGATCAGGTCGAGTCCGCTGCCCTGATGGATCAGGTCCTCCATCACCGTGCCCGCGCTCGGGCTGAGCACCGACAGGCCCAGCAGCCGGCCGGCCGCGCTCGCGCTGGTGATGACGGCGTCCGCGCCGGACTGGCGCAGCAGCGGGGCGTTCTCCTCCTCGCGCACCGCCGCGACGATCTTCGCGCCGCGGTTGAGCTGCCGGGCCGTCAGCGTGACCAGGACCGCCGTGTCGTCCCGCTGGGTGGCGATGACGATCTGACGGGCCTTCTGCACCTCGGCGCGGAGCAGGACGTCGGAGCGGGTGGCGTCGCCGACCACGCCCGTGAACCCTTCCGCGTTGGCCGTGTCGATCACCTTGGCGCTGGGGTCGACGATGACGACCTGCTCCTTGGAGAGGCCGGTGGCCAGCAGCGTCTGCAGGGCCGAGCGGCCCTTCGTGCCGAAGCCGACGACGACCGTGTGCTCACGCAAGTTCTTCCCCCAGCGCTTCAGCCGCCACTCTTCCCTCGTCCGCTCCGTGAGGACTTCCAGGGTGGTACCGACCAGGATGATCAGGAACAGCACGCGCAGCGGGGTGATCAGCAGGATGTTGATCAGCCGTGCGCTGTCGCTGTACGGGACGATGTCGCCGTAGCCGGTCGTCGACAGCGTGACGGTGGCGTAGTAGAAGCAGTCGAGGAGATCGACCGTCTCGTTGGCGTTGTCGTGGTAGCCGTCGCGGTCGAGCCAGACGATGAAGACCGTCAGGAAGAGCACGGACAGGGCCATCAGCAGGCGCTTGGTGACCTGGCTCAGAGGCTGCTCGACGATGCGTTTGGGCAGTTTGACGCGCCGGGAGACGAGTTTCTCGTCGGCGGCGCGGGCCATGGCGTCCTGGCCGTGAAGTTTCACGTGAAACATCCTCCTGAAGCCCACGGCAGATCGAGAATTTCCAGGTCCTGCCCGGACCGCGCGCCCTTGGGCGGTACGACGGCCAGCGCGTCGGCGGCCGCCACGCCGCGCAGCATCGCGGGACCGTGGAAGCGCAGCGGCACGGCGTGCTCGTCGCTCAGCAGCACCGGGACCAGCCGGGTGTCGTACGGGTGGCCCGGTACGTCGCCCTGGACCGGCGCGGTGTAGCCGGGGCGCCTGCTGCGGCCGGCGAGGGCGCGCAGCAGGGGTTCGGCGAGGGTCAGCAGCCCGGACACGGCGGCCAGGGGGTTCCCCGGCAGCCCGACCAGGTGCCGGCCGGCGTCGCGGGACCCGATGCGGGCCAGCAGCATCGGATGGCCGGGGCGTACGGCGACCCCGTCGACCAGCAGGTCGGCGTCGGCCTGGCGCAGTACGGGGTGGACGTGGTCGACGGGTCCGGAGGCGGTGCCGCCGGTGGTCACGAGGACGTCTGCGGTGGACGTGGTGACGGCCTCCAGCAGGGCCGCGGCGCCCGCCGGATCGTCGCCGAGCCGGCGCGTGCCGACGACCTCGGCGCCGAGGCGGGTGAGCCAGGGCCCGAGCATGGGGCTGAGGGCGTCGCGGATCAGCCCGTCGTGCGGGAGGCCCTCGGTGAGCAGCTCGTCGCCGAGCACCAGGATCTCCACGCGGGGGCGCGGCCGGGTGGCCAGCTCGTCGTACCCGGCGGCCGCGGCGAGCCCGAGCACGGCCGGGGTGACCAGGGAGCCGGCGGGCAGCAGCAGGTCGCCGGAGCGGCACTCCTGCCCGCGCGGGCGGATGTCCTGGCCGGTGAGGACGGCCCGGTCGGCGAAGAGCTGGGTGCCGGCCTCACGGCAGTGCTCGCTGCGGATGACAGCCGTGGTGTCGGCGGGGATCCGGGCGCCGGTGGCGATCCGTACGGCCTCGCCGTCGGCGAGCGGCTCCGGCCGGTCCGAGCCGGCCAGGACGCCGCCGCCGCTGCGCATGCTCCAGGGGCCCGGGCCGGCGACGGCCCAGCCGTCCATGGCGGAGGTGTCGAAGGACGGCAGGTCGGTGAGCGCCTCCAGGGAGACGGCCAGTACCTCGCCGAGGGCGTCCGCGAGGGGGACCCGGTGCGTACGGGGCCGCACCGCGGCCCCGGCGTGCACGGCGGCGTCCCGGGCCCGCTGCCAGTCCACGGCACGGTGTCCGCCCGCGCCGCCGCCCTCGGGGGCGCGGCTGACCAGGGCCAGGGCCTCGTCCAGGGCCTGGTCGGCGGAGTTCGTGGGGGTCATCCGGAGCCGTTCTGTTCGGCGGCATCGTCGGCCTCGGCCTCGGCGGCCCAGCGCAGCGCCAGGTCGGCCGCCTTGCGGGAGGCTTCGGCGACGGCCTGGGCGGGGTCGGCGCCGGTGGCGGCGGCCTGGGCGGCCGCGTAGCCGACCAGGAAGGTGGTCAGCGGGGCGGCGGGCCGGGCGACGCCGTGGGCGGCGTCGCGGGCGAGGTCGAGCAGGGTCTTGGTGTCGACGGCGAGGTCGACGCCCAGCTCGTTCTTGACGGCGGTGATCCATTGGTCCAGCACGGTTCCATGCTCCCTGATCCGGGCGCGGGCGGCGGCGAGATCGTCCCAGGTGTCGCAGTCGAAGGAGGCGAGCGGCTGCGTCGTGACGCGGGCGAGGTCGAGTTCGGCGGTGAGCGCGCGGAGCGGGAGCCCGGTCAGGTTGCCGTGTTCGGCGGCGAGCAGGGCGATCTCGCGGCGCAGGGGTTCGGCCCGGTAGGCGGCGACCAGGGGCTGGTCGCGGCCGTCGGGGTCCTGGAGCATCGCGCCGTCGGTGCCGGGTGCGGTGTCCGTGCCGGGTGCGCCGCCCGTGCCGGCCGTGCCGCCCGTGCCGCCCGCGCCGCCCGCGCCGGGCGGGTTCAGCAGGGTCCGTACGGTGTCCCGGTCGAGGAAGGGCAGGTCTGCGGAGAGGACGAGGACCAGCTCGGCGGTGGTCTGGCGCAGTCCGGCGTCCAGCGCGGCCACCGGGCCGCCGCCGGGCGGGTCCTCGCGGGTCCAGCGGACCGGGCGGGCGGTGGGGCGGCGGGAGCCGACCACGATGGTGGTCCGGGCGTCCGGGCAGGCGTCGAGGACGCGGTCGAGGAGGGCGCGGCCGCCGACGCTCAGCGCGGGCTTGTCCACCCCGCCGAGTCGCTGCGCGGCACCGCCGGCCAGCACGATCGCGTCGTAGCTCATGCCCCAGAGTATGCGTCGAGCATGTCCCCTGCGGGGAGCCCCACTTACCGGTGGCTTCTCCCGGCTGCCGGGGCCCCGCCCCGTACCCCGCGCCTCAATCGCCGGCGGGGCTCAAAGATCGGGGCTCCGCCCCGGACCCCGCGCCTCAAGCGCCGGCGGGGCTCGAAGATCGGGGCTCCGCCCCGGACCCCGCGCCTCAAGCGCCGGCGGGGCTGGGTTGGTGCGGCGGGGCTGAAAGATCGCCTCAAACGCCGGCGGGGCTGGATGGTGAGAGGCGGGTCCGGATGCGCAGGGCATCCGGGCCCGCCTTCGTCTGCCGACCGCCGGGGGCTAGAGGTAGGGGCCCGAGCGGATTGCGCCGTGGCCGCCGTCTTCGTCGTCGTCGTGGGGGCCGCCCGGCGGGAGGGCGCGGCGCATCTGTTCCAGTTGGGCCCGCGCCGCCATCTGCTGCGCGAACAGGGCCGTCTGGATGCCGTGGAAGAGGCCCTCCAGCCAGCCCACCAACTGGGCCTGGGCAATGCGCAGTTCGGCCTCGGAGGGAATGGCCTCCTCGGTGAACGGCAGCGACAGGCGCTCCAGTTCCTCCACGAGTTCCGGGGCCAGGCCGTCCTCCAGCTCCTTCACCGAGGCGGCATGGATGTCCTTGAGCCGGACCCGGCTCGCCTCGTCGAGAGGCGCGGCACGTACCTCTTCCAGGAGTTGCTTGATCATGCTGCCGATCCGCATGACCTTGGCGGGCTGTTCGACCATCTCCGTCACCGGGACCTCGCGCGACTCGTCATCGGCGTCGCCGACCGCCGTCCCGTCCTGTCCCACGATCAGGACGTGCGGGGGACTGTCCTGCGACCGTTCACTCCTCGGCATCTCCATGCCGTCATTCTCTCGCACACCTTCGCTCTCACACGGTGTGCCCCCGTACAGGCGTGATCCAACCTGTACGGGGGCACCGACATCAGCCCGCCGCGCGGCGCGCCAGCGCCCCGCTGGAGCGGGTGACCAGCGCCGCCAGCAGTGCCGCGCCCAGCGGGACCACGATGATCAGCGCGCCGAGGGTCTCCCACGGCACGGCGATCGGCACGTAGGGCACGGAGTCGGCCGATGACAGGTAGCCCTCGGTGGCGGAGTTCTCGGTGAGCCGTTCCAGTTCCCGCCGCTGGGTGAGCCGCAGCCCGACCGCCGGCAGGATCCCGGCCGCCGAGCCCAGGACGACGCCCATCAGGGCCACCACCCCGCACTGGAAGCCGCTCAGCGTCCGCCGCACGCGCGGCGCCGCGCCCACCGCGGACAGGGTCTTCAGATCGGCCTCGGCGTCCGCCTGGGCGAGCCCGGTGGCGATGCCGGCCGCGCCGATGGTGACCAGGCCCGCGAAGACGGTGAGGGCGAGCAGGACCAGGTCGTCGTTGCCCTGGTAGCCGGCCTCGATGCGCAGGGAGGCCTCCACGCCCATCCGGTCGATCTCCCCGGCCAGCTTCTGCCGTTGCTCGCTGGCGACCGCCCCGTCGGTGCTGAAGTACGAGCCGGACGGCGCGGTGGCCAGCCCGGCGGCCTTGACCGCTGCGGGCGGCAGGATCAGCTGGATGCCCCAGCCCTCGACGCTCTCGGGCGCCAGGTGGACGGCGATGACCTTGTCCTCGCCGGGAAGCTCCTGGCCCAACCCCTGGAAGACGTTGGCCCCCTCCGGGCCGCTGACGACCCGCAGGGTGAGCTTGCCGTCCTTGACCTGCCGCTTGTCGAAGGCGACGGGCTTGCCCGCCTTGAGCGCGGACACGGTGCCCGGGTCGGTGACCGCCAGGACGGTCAGCAGCTTCTCGTCGGCGACGACGGTGGCGTGCTGGGTGCCGCGCCGGGGCTCCTGGCAGCGCCAGTCCTGGCGCAGTTGCCGCGTCTCCGCCTCACCGAAGGCGTCGGGGCCCTTGGGGTTCTCGTAGAGAGGGCAGCGCTGGTCCTTGGGTTTGATGATCTCGACCCGGCCGCAGCCGGGTTCGGCCGAGAAGGTGTCGCAGGTGGGCTTGCCGACGACCAGCCGGTCGACGTCCGCCCGCAGCGCCAGCGGCAGGTCCTTGGCGAGGGCCTCCCGCAGCGCGGGCACCTCCTTGTAGGCGTCGTTCTCGGTGGTCTCCAGCAGGCCGGTGCCGTGCGGCAGGTCGGCCACGTACTCGTGGCGCATCTGCACGTCCCGGCTGTGCTCGTATGTGGCCACGGCGACGGTGCCGGCGACGGCGGCCAGTACGGCGGCCACGGCGGGCGCCGTACGCCCCCGGTTGCGCACGGCGTCGCGCAGCGCGAGCCGCGGCGACAGCGGCAGCCACCGCCCGAGCCGCCCGAACAGGCCGACCAGGACCGGGGTGAGGGCGACGATGCCGAGCTCGGCGAGGGCGCTGCCGCCCGCCACGACGGCGGAGCCCATCTCGGACGCGCTGCCGTACAGGGCGATCGCGGCACCGGCGGCGACGGCGAGCAGGCCGATGACCGGCAGCACCCGGTTGGCGCGGCGCACCCCGCGGCGGCCGGTCAGCGAGGCCAGTACGGTCTGGCGCGACGCGGTGATCGCCGGGACGATCGCGGACAGCAGTCCGGTCACGACGGCGAGCAGGGCGATGCCGGCCAGCTCCACCGGGCGGAAGTCGAGGCCGCCGAAGCGGTTGCCGAGCTGTTCCTCCAGCACCGGGCGGAGCGCGACGGTGAGCACGACGCCGATCGCGGTGCCGACGACGGCGGCCGCGGCGCCGATGACCAGGCCGCCGGAGAGCACGATGGAGCGGATGTGGCGCCGGTCGCCGCCGTTGGCGCCGACCAGGCCGAGCTGGCGGCGCGAGCGCCGGGCGCCGACCGCGAAGGCCGGTCCGGCGAGCAGGCAGATCTCCAGCATGGCGAGGCCCACGACGGTGGCCAGGACGGCCATTTCCGCGGTGTTGCCCCCGCTCATGTCGGTCCGGAAGTAGGGGTCCTGCTTGTAGAGGGGCACCTCGGAGTCGGCGGGCGGGTCGATGAGGACGGCGCGGGACAGGACGACCACGCCCTTGGCGTTGGCCGCCTTGACCTCGTCCCACGTGATTCCGTCGCCGCCGACCTTGACCAGGTACGCGTCATCGCCCCGCACCTCGCGTGCCCCGGAGGCCTGGAGCAGCTGGTTGAGCGGCTCGATCAGGGTCCCGGGCGGGGCGATGAGCTCCTCGCGGCCGAGGTGGCTGGGAAGTTCGTACGCACCGACGATCTTGTACGAGGAGTTCGCGCCGCGCGGGGTGACCGAGGAGCCGACGAAGAGGCCGGAGTTCTTCAGGAACGCGGTGGTGGCGATGACCTCGCCCGCGCCCTCGGGCAGCCTGCCGCGGTCGAGCGTGATCAGGCCGGCCGCCAGCGGGTGGTGCGTGTCGATCTCGCGCAGCTCGGTGTCGAGCAGCCCGTGTGCGGTACGGACCTTGCCGTAGCCGCCGGAGTCCTTGAGGACCTGCGTCCCGGCCGGGAACGCGGACAGGTCCAGGTCGGGCCGCTTGCCGCCCGGCATCGACGGGCCGTCGTAGGCGTCGTAGCCGCCGACGGGCGAGTAGCCCGAGCCGTCGGGCTTCTGGTAGATGCCCTTGGTGATGCCGGTGGCGTTCACCCGGGCGTCCGCGGCCCCCATCAGGCGGGTGACGGACTGCTCGGGGGAGAGTTCGGCGCTGCGCAGCGTGAGGTCGGCGGCGCTCACCCCGACGATCGGCAGGGCGATCATCGCGAGGACGAGGGAGCTGCGGCCCTTGGCGCGCCAGGCGTCGCGGCGGGCTATGCGCAGCGCCGCGACCCAGGAGTGGTACCAGCCTTGGAGCGAGGAGGTCACTGGCCGGCCACCTGACCGGACAGGAGGGAGTCGGCCTGGCTGCGCAGGGTCTCGTCGACCACGCTGCCGTCGCGCAGGAAGACGACGCGGTCGGCCCAGGCGGCGAACCGCGGCTCGTGCGTGACGAGGACCCCGGCCGCGCCCGCGTCGCAGCGGGAGCGCAGCAGGCCGAGGACGGACTCGCCGGTCTCGGAGTCGAGGGCGCCGGTGGGCTCGTCGGCGAGGACCAGGCGGCGGTCGCCCACGAGGGCGCGGGCGATGGCCACGCGCTGCTGCTGGCCGCCGGACATCTCGTCCGGGAAACGTTCGGCGAGGGCGCCCAGGCCCATCTCCTCCAGCGCGGCGAGGGCGGAGACCCGGGCCTTGCGGGCGGAGATCCCGTCGAGCTCGCGCGGCAGGGCGACGTTCTCGGCGGCGGTGAGGGCCGGGATCAGGTTGTAGTCCTGGAAGACGTACCCGATGCTGCGGCGGCGCAGCGCGGCGAGCTGCTTGCGGCTCGCCGTGGTGATGTCGGTGCCCTCGACGATCACCCGGCCGCTGCTCGGGATGTCGAGGCCGCCCGCAAGGGTGAGCAGCGTGGACTTGCCGGAGCCGGACGGGCCCATGACGGCGACGAGTTCGCCGGGGAAGACGGAGAGGTTGATGCCGCGCAGGGCGTGCACTTCCGTCGCTCCGCTGCCGTGCGTGCGGACGAGTTGGTCCAACTGCAGGACGGGCTGCTGGTTCTGGTGCTGGTCGGGCATGAAGGGTCCCCCCTGGAGCGGTTGTTCAGCCACGTCGCGTGCGGGCGGCGCGGGGCCGGGCGGTGGTGGTCGGGGCCGGAGCTTCGGCCGCGGCGGCCTGGGGCGGTTCGGGTGCGGCGGCTCTCCGGTCGGCCGGCAGGGAGAGCCGGACCAGCCGGGCTTCGCAGTGGTCGAGCCAGCGGGCCTCGGCCTCGGTCTGGAAGATCAGCTGTTCCAGGACGAGCAGCCAGGCCACGTCGTCGCGTTCGCGGGACTCCCCGCTCTCGACCGCGGTGAGCGCGGTGGCCTTGAGCCGGGTGTAGTCCTGCATCGCCTTGATCGTGGCGTGCCGCTGGGACTGGATGACGGCGCGGATGTCCACGCCGGGGGCGCCGACGGCCATGGCGAGCTTGATGGCCAGTTCGTCGCGGGGCGGGTTGGCCCGGTCGACGGGGCGCTCGTACCACTGGCGCAGTTCGGCGCGCCCGGGGGCGGTGATGGCGTACAGGGTGTGGCCGGCGGCGTCCTCGCCGTCGGGGGCGACGAGGCCGTCGCGTTCGAGGCGGGCGAGGGTCGTGTACACCTGCCCGACGTTGAGCGGCCAGGTGGAGCCGGTGCGGGATTCGAACTCGGTGCGCAGCTGTGAGCCGTACCGAGGACCCCGTTCCAGCAGGGCGAGAAGCCCGTGACGGATCGACATACTCAGTATGTATACCGAGTATGTTCACTCTGGGCAACCATCCTGAGATGTACGCCGGAAGGGGGAGGCGCCCTAGATGCTGCGGCGCAGTCGCACCCCCATGTAGCCCAGGCCCAGCCCCATCAGGGCGAATCCGGTGCCCAGCGGCAGTATGTGCGCGGCCAGGTCGGCGGCCCGGTCGTTCGGCTCGGTGCCGAGCGCCCTGATCACCACCTCCGGAGGGGTCGGGGCGACCGTCGGCGGGGGCAGGGGCAGGGGCGGGTGCGGGGGCGGGGGCGTGGGCCGGGTGCGGGGGCGGACCGGCAGCGGCCGGGAGGCCACCGTCAGGTCCGGGTTGGCGCGCTCGCCGGCCGGCCGGCCGGGCCGCTCCCGCCCGACTCCGGCGACGCTGCCGGCGAGCTCCTCGTCGGGGTCGTCCGCGGCGGGGCGTGCGGGGGAATGGCGGGCCGGGACGAGGGGCCCGGCGTACGCGGAGGCGGCGGGCGTGATGACGGCGGCGAGGAGTGCGGCGCAGGCCAGCCAGCGCGGCGGGCGGAAGCCTTGGATCACGGAGAGCCCCTCCCGTCCCGAGCGACCGAGCTGCTCGCTGAGCATCGGAGATATGGGCTCAGATTTACATAGTGGGGCAAAACCGGCATCCCGGGTGCCCCATCGGGGTTCCCGGGATGCCGGTGTGTCGTGCTGCGCCTCGCGTGTGTGGCGCTCGTGTGCTGCGCTCGTGTGGCGGCGGTCCGCTATTCGGGGTTGCCGGTCGACACGGTCAGGGTGTACTCGGTGTTTTCCTTGTCGATCTTGTCGCCGGAGGCCGGGGACTGGATCAGCACCGTGTCCTTGCCGTAGACGGCCTCGTCCTTCGGGACGATGGTGTACCTGCCGCCCGAGGCCTGGATGCACTCCTTCACGGAGAGCAGGTTCTTGTACTTGAAGTCCGGCGCCGAGTACTTGCCGGCCTCGCTGTAGTGCTTCACCGGCTCCGTGCACTTCTTCGGGTCGATCGTGCGCGTGATGTCGGGACCCTTGAACCCGGGCTTGGCGGAGGCGGACGCGGAGGTCCCCGGGTCCGCCGTGGTCCCTCCCTTGTCCTTGTCGCCGTCCATCGAGATCGCCGCGATCAGACCGCCGACGGCCAGCAGCGCCACCGCGATCGCGCCCACGACCACCTGCCCGTTCCGCTTGCCGTCGCCGCCCGCCGCCGGCCCGGTCGCCGTGCTCGCCGGGGAGATCGTGTACGGAGGCGGGGTCTGCGGCGCGTACTGCTGCTGCGGCGGGGGCGTGTGCGGGTAGGCGTAGCCGCCCTGCGCGTGCTGCTGCGGGGCGGGCGCCGGCGTCGGCGCGTACGGGGCCGGGGTGTGCGGGGCCGGGGTGTGCGGCGCCTGGTAGGGCTGCTGCACCGACTGCGGCGGCGCCTGGAACCCGGAGTCCACCGGCGGGAACACCGCCGAGGACACGCCCGCGCCGCTGCTCAGCGGCCCGTGGCCCTGCACGATGACCGGCGCCCCGCCGTGCCCGGAGCCCAGCACCCGCGCGACCTCGTCGCCCATGGCCGCGGCCGTGGGGAAGCGCTCGTTCGGGTTCTTCTTCAGGGCCCGCGCCACCAGCGCGTCCATCGCCGGGGTCAGCGAGCGGTTGATGGAGGACGGGGCGACCGGCTCCTCCTGCACGTGGGCGTACGCGATGGCCAGCGGCGAGTCCGCGTCGAACGGGATCCGGCCCGTCAGCAGCTGGAACAGCATGATGCCGACCGAGTACAGGTCGGAGCGGGCGTCGACCCCGCGCCCCAGCGCCTGTTCGGGCGACAGGTACTGGGGGGTGCCGACGACCATGCCGGTCTGCGTCATGGAGGTGACGCCCGACTGCATGGCGCGCGCGATGCCGAAGTCCATCACCTTGACCACGCCGCGCTTGTTCACCATGACGTTGCCGGGCTTGATGTCGCGGTGGACGAGCCCCATCTCGTGGCTGGTCTCCAGGGCGGCCAGCACGTCGGCCGTCACCTTCAGCGCCTTGTCCGCCGGCATGGCCCCGTACTGCCGGATGTCCGCCTCGAGCACCGAGCCGAGCGGCAGGCCCTCCACGTACTCCATGACGATGTACGGCATCACCGCGCCGTCGCCCCCGGTGGCGCCGCCGAACGTCACTTCGCCTTCACCGGTATCGAATACCGAGACGATGTTCGTGTGCGACAGTTTCGCTACAGCCTGGGCCTCGCGGCGAAATCGCTCGCGGAAGGACTGCTCGCGGCCGAGATCGCTGTGCAGGGTCTTGATCGCAACCTGCCGGTCGAGCGCCGAGTCGTACGCCAGATATACGGAGGCCATGCCACCGGCACCCAGCAAGTCCCTTAGCTGGTAACGGCCACCGGCCAGAGAGCCGCCCGCGTACTGGCCCTGAGTGCCGTCCTGGCTCATGACTGTTGCTTCCCCTCGGGATGTGTCCCCACGCCTCTGGCCGGGCGCATATGGCGCCCAGTCTGCCCGAGGGCAAGCACCAGTCAAGCCAGGTGCCCTTTCCGTGACCACACGGGCACAGGTGGCTTTGTCCGAACGGTGACCGGTTCCGAGGCTGTAGCGTTCGTCGGAGCACCGAGACGAGGACTACCGCTCAGCGGCGGCCGAGAGATACGACGGCGAGGACTGATGGCACCCGAACCCGAGGGAAACGGCGCCGGGATGACCGATGGTCCTGAGCACTGGGGCGCGGGCGGCCTGGTGGGCGACGGCCGTTACCGGCTGACGCACCGGCTGGGACGCGGCGGCATGGCCGAGGTGTTCGCCGCCGAGGACGTGCGGCTCGGCCGCACCGTCGCCGTGAAGCTGCTGCGCGCCGACCTGGCCGAGGACCCGGTGTCCAAGGCCCGCTTCACCCGCGAGGCGCAGTCCGTCGCCGGACTCAACCACCACGCCGTCGTCGCCGTGTACGACTCGGGCGAGGACCGGGTCGGCCCGAACACCGTCCCGTACATCGTCATGGAGCTCGTCGAGGGCCGCACCATCCGCGACCTCCTGCTCAGCGCCGAGGCCCCGGGCCCCGAGCAGGCGCTCATCATCACCTCGGGCGTGCTCGAGGCCCTCGCGTACTCGCACCAGCACGGCATCGTGCACCGCGACATCAAGCCCGCGAACGTCATCATCACCGAAACCGGCGCGGTCAAGGTGATGGACTTCGGCATCGCCCGCGCCCTGCACGGCGTCCAGTCGACGATGACCCAGACCGGCATGGTCATGGGCACCCCGCAGTACCTGTCGCCCGAGCAGGCCCTCGGCAAGGCCGTCGACCACCGCTCCGACCTGTACGCGACCGGCTGTCTGCTGTACGAACTGCTCGCGCTGCGGCCCCCGTTCACCGGCGAGACCCCGCTGTCGGTGGTCTACCAGCACGTGCAGGACGCGCCCGTCCCGCCCTCGCAGCTGCCGGAGGGCCGGCACATCCCGCAGGAGCTCGACGGGCTCGTCATGCGCTCCCTCGCCAAGGACCCGGACGACCGGTTCCAGAGCGCCGAGGAGATGCGCGGGCTGGTCCAGTACGCGCTCCAGATGCTGCACGACCAGGGGGCGAACACCGGCACCTGGAACACCGGCCCGGTCGCCATGGCCCTGCCGCACGGGCGGGGCGGCGCCACCACGGCCATGCCCGTGAGCGGGACCGGCGGGCAGCAGCACTACCCCTCGCACGCCTCGACCTCGCAGTTCCAGCAGCCGATGGTGCCGCCGCTGAACCCGGACGACGGCTCGGCCTTCCCCGGCGGCCACGGCGGCCCGGGCGGCAACGGCGGCGGCTACGACGGCTACGACGACCGCGGCGGCAGCCGCTGGAAGATGTGGCTGTTCGCGGTGCTCGCGATCGTCGCGATCGCGGGCGGCGTGGCCTACGCCGCCAAGACCGTGGGCGCGAACGGCAACGAGAAGAAGCCGGAGATCACGCAGAGCACGCCGAGCGGCGAGCAGAGCAAGCCCAGTTCCCCGGACACCCTGCCGACGCAGAAGACCGCGGAGAACCCGCTCCCGACCAACGAGACCCAGCCCACGGCGACCCGTTCCCGGACGCAGAGCTACAGCCCGTCGCCGACGGCCTCGGCCTCGGCTTCGGCTTCGGCGTCCCCCACGGCGACCAAGAGCACGTCGGCGTCCCCCACGGCGACGAAGTCGGCGCCGCCGTCGCCGACGGCGTCCAAGCCCGTGGAGCCGCCGGGTCCGAACTCCCAGGAGTGAGGCACGAGCACGGCGGGCCCGGTGGAATCAATTCCGCCGGGCCCGTTCCCGTATCCGCACAACATCTGCACACCGGACGGTCAGAGCGCGTGCCGGTAGTGCCGGTCCGGATTCCCGGCGAGCGAGTGCACGGTGATGAACTGGGGTTCGATCCTCATGTGGACGGGGTCGAAGACCGCGCCGTCCACGAAATGCGGAACCGGGCCGAAGAGTTCCAGCTCGGCGGTGGTCGGCTCGACGACCTGCGCCGTTCCGGTGAACTGGACCGACCAGAGGTGGGGGTCCAGGGAATTGAAATTGTCCGCCCCGTACGCCACGACGCTGCCGTTGCAGGCCTGGTGGTAGCCGAAACCGGCGTGCATTCTCAGCACGACCCTGCCGTCCACCACGATGTGGCGGGCGAGGGCGAGGAAGGGCAGCGCGCGCAGGCTGGTGGCCACCCGGCCGTACGGCACCCGGCGCAGCAGTTCGATGGCGTGCAGTTCCTCTGAGGACATGGGGTCCACTGTCCGCTGCCGGCACCGCGCCGGGAAAGAGGAGCCCGCCCCGACGGCGGGGGACGTTGGTCCCGAATGAAACGGTGCGCCCCGCGGAACCGCAGAGGCGTCCGCACGCCGTCACACCGTGTCACCGCCGGGCGGCTAGCGCTTCTCGGCCTGCAGGCGGGCCACGTAGGCGGCGGCCTGGGAGCGGCGTTCCATGCCCAGCTTGGAGAGCAGGCTGGAGACGTAGTTCTTGATGGTCTTCTCGGCCAGGTGCAGCCGCTCGCCGATGACGCGGTTGGTCAGGCCCTCGCCGATCAGGTCGAGGATCTTCCGTTCCTGCTCGGTGAGGTTGGACAGGCGGTCGTCGCGCTTGCCGCCCTTGCCGTCGCGCAGCCGCTCCAGCACGCGGGCGGTGGCGACCGGGTCCAGCAGGGACTTGCCGGCGGCGACGTCGCGCACGGCGCTCAGGAGCTCATTTCCGCGGATCGCCTTCAGCACGTAGCCCGAGGCGCCGGCCATGATCGCGTCGAAGAGCGCCTCGTCGTCCGCGAACGAGGTCAGCATCAGGCACTTGATGTCCTCGTTCCGGGAGCGCACCTCGCGGCACACCTCCACGCCGCTGCCATCCGGCAGGCGGACGTCGAGAACGGCCACGTCAGGGCGGGTGGCGGGGATCCGGATCAAGGCGTCCGCGGCGGTACCGGCCTCGCCGACGATCTCGATGTCCTCTTCGACCGACAACAGTTCGTGGACGCCCCGACGTACCACTTCGTGGTCGTCCAGGAGGAATACCTTGATTTTTCCGTCTTCGCGCACGAAGTCAGTTTCACACACTCACCCCTTCCCTGCCGGAGTTACCCGGGATAACGTGCCGTTGTTCCCGGCCCCTGCAAGGCTGTGACCAGTGGTTGTTCCCGCGGCCGCGGATTTACTTGGAAATCCAAGCAAAAACGCAGGTCAAACGGGGTTTCGCAGTTATGCGGCGCACTGGGTAACGTGCATTGCGCAGGGCACTCGCCGGGGCACCTGTCACGCCTGAATCCCGAACGCGACGCGCACCCACCCCGTGCGCTCGTTACGGATACAGGTGAGCCGCACTGGACCCCGGAGAACCCGGGTGCCGGACCGACGGAGGAGCACACGTGACCGTGGAGAGCACTGCCGCGCGCAAGCCGCGACGCAGCAGCGGCACCAAGCGGGCGGCAGGCGCGGCGAGCGCCGCCAAGCCCGCCGCCGCTGCCACCGCGCAGACGCAGGACGCCGTACCTCAGCTCGTACAGCTGCTGACGCCCGAGGGGGAACGGGTAGAGAACGCGGACAACGCGGAATTCGCCCCCTTCGTCGCAGACATCACCACCGAGGACCTGCGCGGGCTGTACCGCGACATGGTCATGACCCGTCGTTTCGACGGCGAGGCGACCGCCCTGCAGCGCCAGGGAGAGCTGGGCCTGTGGGCCTCGCTCCTCGGCCAGGAGGCCGCGCAGATCGGCTCCGGCCGGGCCCTGAACGACGAGGACTACGTCTTCCCGACCTACCGCGAGCACGGTGTGGCCTGGTGCCGGGGGGTCGACCCGACCAACCTGCTCGGGATGTTCCGCGGCGTGAACCACGGCGGCTGGGACCCGAACACCAACAACTTCCACCTCTACACGATCGTCATCGGCTCGCAGACGCTCCACGCGACCGGTTACGCGATGGGTGTGGCCAAGGACGGCGCCGACTCGGCCGTCATCGCCTACTTCGGCGACGGCGCGTCCAGCCAGGGCGACGTGATGGAGGCCTTCAACTTCGCCGCCGTCTACAACTCCCCCGTGGTGTTCTTCTGCCAGAACAACCAGTGGGCGATCTCCGAGCCGACCGAGCGCCAGATGCGCGTGCCGCTCTACCAGCGCGCGCAGGGCTTCGGCTTCCCCGGCGTCCGCGTCGACGGCAACGACGTGCTGGCCTGCCTGGCCGTGACCCGCTGGGCCCTCGACCGGGCGCGCCGCGGCGAGGGCCCGACCCTGGTCGAGGCGTTCACGTACCGGATGGGTGCGCACACCACCTCCGACGACCCGACGAAGTACCGGCGGGACGAGGAGACGGCGGCCTGGGAGGCGAAGGACCCGATCCTGCGCCTGAAGGCCCACCTGCTGGCCACCGGCGGTGCCGACGAGGCCTACTTCGCCGAGCTGGAGGCGGAGAGCGAGGCCATGGGCAAGCGCGTCCGCGAGGCCGTGCGCGCCATGCCCGACCCGGACACCATGGCGATCTTCGAGAACGTCTACGCGGACGGGCACGCGCTCGTCGACGAGGAGCGCGCCCAGTTCGCGGCCTACCTCGCGTCCTTCGAGGAGGGTCACTGATGGCTGTCGAGAAGATGTCGATCGCGAAGGCGCTCAACGAGTCGCTGCGCAAGGCCCTGGAGCAGGACCCGAAGGTCCTGATCATGGGCGAGGACGTCGGCAAGCTGGGCGGTGTCTTCCGGATCACCGACGGCCTGCAGAAGGACTTCGGCGAGGAGCGGGTCATCGACACCCCGCTCGCCGAGTCGGGCATCGTCGGCACCGCCATCGGCCTGGCCCTGCGCGGGTACCGGCCGGTCGTGGAGATCCAGTTCGACGGGTTCGTGTTCCCCGCGTACGACCAGATCGTCACGCAGCTCGCGAAGATGCACGCCCGCGCCCTGGGCAAGGTCAAGATGCCGGTCGTCATCCGCATCCCGTACGCGGGCGGCATCGGCGCGGTCGAGCACCACAGCGAGTCCCCGGAGGCGCTCTTCGCGCACGTCCCGGGCCTCAAGGTGGTCTCCCCCTCGAACGCGAGCGACGCCTACTGGATGCTCCAGCAGGCGATCCTCAGCGACGACCCGGTGATCTTCTTCGAGCCGAAGCGCCGCTACTGGGACAAGGGCGAGGTCGACTTCGACGCCATCCCCGGTGAGCTGCACAAGGCGCGCGTGACGCGCGAGGGCTCGGACGTCACCCTGGCCGCCTACGGCCCGATGGTGAAGGTCTGCCTGGAGGCGGCGGCCGCGGCCGCCGAGGAGGGCAAGTCGGTGGAGGTCGTCGACCTGCGCTCGATGTCCCCGGTCGACTTCGACGGGCTCCAGGCGTCGGTGGAGAAGACCCGCCGGCTCGTGGTCGTCCACGAGGCCCCGACCTTCCTCGGCATGGGCTCGGAGATCGCCGCTCGCATCACGGAGCGGTGCTTCTACCACCTGGAGGCGCCGGTCCTGCGCGTGGGCGGTTTCCACGCCCCGTACCCGCCGGCCCGCCTGGAGGACGAGTACCTGCCGGGCCTGGACAGGGTGCTCGACGCCG